>CAJOPB010000052.1 GCA_905236305.1 uncultured Oscillospiraceae bacterium
CTTTCCTTTTTAAATCCACTGTGCTATGATGCGTTGTGTTAGAAATAAACCTATGAGTATTATATTTAACAAACAAGGATTTTTCAATAGAAATTTCCTCGTTTGTTAAACGGAATTTGCAACAAAGGAGGAAAGGAATGGAGCGAATATTCTCAAACGTTGAAACCCGACTTAACGCTCGTTGCAGTGAATTAGGTCTGAAACAACAGGAAGTTTGCCAGATTACGGGCCTTTCTACAACGGCAATGAGCCAGTATTGCACAGGAAAGCGCATTCCAGACACTACTTCTCTCTATAAACTGGCGTCAACTCTAAAGGTTTCGATGGAGTGGATCCTCACGGGAGCCGATTCAACAAATGAGGATTCCCCAGATTTTGAAGCCATAAAAGCGGAGCAGGGACTTCTTTGCGATGGCAGCCCTCTTGACGAGAACGAGGCCGATCTGATCGCCATGTACCGGCTCCTGCCGACGCTCCAGCAAGAGGAGCTATTCGACCTGACCTACTTCAAGTACCAGCGGTACGTTGAGCAGAAGAGGGAGTCTATCTTCTGGACATACAGAGAAGATCAGACCGCGCAAAAAAACGGCCCCGCCGATGGCCCTGAAACCCGTAGCGGAACCGCTTAATTTTTCGCCCTTTTTGATTTAGTTGTAAATCAAAATTCTGTCCGTTTGTAAAATGCCGATTTTTCACCCCGGCCGAGCCCGCAAACCCTTGAAAATAGGGCAATCGGATAAACGGACTGCAAAAAAGTGAAAATGTCCGTTTGTAAGGAGCCCGATTTCGTCGGAATCGGGTCGGGGCCGCGCGCACTTCGCACGCCTGCGCACGCCTTCGCTGGTGCCGATCCGCGCCGCTTCGCGGGATTTTCGGGCAAATTCGCACGCTCTAACGCACCGTGCGCACGCTTTTGCCTCTTGCAATCCGCTCACGCCCATGCTATAATCTTCACGCGAGCCGTAAAGCTCGTCCTCTTGGTCTGCTGCTGTGACTTCCGGGATAGCGCCCAGCGGCTCGTTCTATGCAAAAAGCCCCGAAAATGCCCGTTTTTCAGGCGTTTCCGGGGTTTTGCCATGCGTGCGTGCCGGGGTTTTTGCATGTCCAGAACACGAAAAAAGCCGACTCGACCGCCGGCGCTCTTTCTTTCTCAAAATAAATGAGAAGTGAAAATTCAGTTTTGTCTTTTCCCACCTAAAATTCGGGCCTGTCCCGGTTGAAATCGCCCCATTTCCGAACATTCCCCCGGTTTTCCCGGTTTATCCCACGTTTCTCAAATATCCTGTCCCCTTACACCGTCACACGGGCGTTTACCATGTTCAAGACCGTGCCGCTGCAGCAGTACAACACGCTGCGCAAGGCGTTCGGCGAGCTGCAGGCGGCGAAAAAAGCGGGAAAAAACTCGCCGGAGTACAAGGCGGCTTCAAGGAAAGCGGCGAACGCCGTCACGGCCACGCTGCTGTCGGTGGCGGGGCTGGAAGCGATCGAGGTGCTGAACCAGCTCTGGAAGAACGGCATGAAGGGCTACCGGGACGACGACGACAAGCTGACCGTGAAAAGCATCGCGGAGAAGTTCGCGCGGAACGCGGTGGGAGATCTGGCCGGGATGACCATTTTCGGCAGCGAGCTGGCCGACCTGCTGGGAAACATCATCGCCGGTGAAAAATGGTACGGCATTGAGATCCCGGGCGGGGAACAGCTCAATGATATCATCGACGAGCTCCGGGGAGCGGCAGGCACAATCAGAAAGCTTCTTGACGACGGCTATGACGTGGTCAGTCAGGGCGGCGACCTCGGCGAGTATTTCCGCCACAACGGCGCGGATTATGCCGGGGCGGTGAAGGAGATCGCGGAGACGGCGGCTATGTATCTCGGCGGACTCCCGGCCGAGAACCTCGAGAAGTATCTGACCGGGCCGCTGCGGACGGTCGCGCCGGAGCTGTATGTAGCGATGCAGGATCTGTTCGACACGCCGACAAAATCGGACCTGAAGGGTCTGAAGGGGAAAGCGCTGGAGACCCGCGTCGGAGACGTGCTGGGAAACCGCTTCGGGAAGATGCCGGAGGGAGCCGCGGCGGAGCTGGCAAGGCTGTACGCGGAGTACGGCGGCGCCGTGATCCCGCCGGACACGCCGACCAGTGTGATCATCGGCGGCGAGGAATTTGCTCTTGACGCGGCGGCGCGGCAGAACTATGATAAAGCATACACGGAAGCGGCCAAGTCGGCCCTGGCCGGGTTACGGACAAATCGGGACTATCAGGCCATGGACGACGAGGAGCGGGCCGCATATCTTAAGAAGGTATACGACGCCGCGCGGGAGTACGCGAGACTGGAGACCGTGCCGGAGTACGCGGAGGCGAATCCGGATATCAAAGCGAAATACGACGCTTTGGAGGACGCGGGACTGAGCGCCGCCCGGATCGTGGAGGTTATGGCCATGAAGTCGGCGCTGTCCTCCGTGGAGTTCGCGGACTGGATCGAGAACGCGGGGTTCCCTGGCAAAACGCTGGAAAAGGTCGAGGACGCGCTGAATGTCAGCACCGCGACCTATGACGATTTCAAGGCCGCGGGAATGACGTTGGATGATATCGTCAGCGTGACTATGGCGCTCAGTGAGCTGGAACCGAAGGCGGGGGAGAAGGCCGTCACGAGGTATCAGAAGCTGCACGCGGTCCTTGACGGCGACTTTACAGGCAAGGTTAAGGATCAGGCGATGAAAGCCGTGCTGACGGAGGACGAATACGACGGATATCTCGCCGCCAAGCGATATGGGATCGAAGGACAGTTTGTCAATGCGCTGGAGATCAAAAACAACGCCGAAGGGCGGAAGGACGAAAACGGTGAGACCATCGACGGCAGCAAAAAATACGAGACCATGCGGCAGATCTGTCGGATGAAACTGCCCGACAACCAGAAGGTCGCGCTGATCGAAGGCGTCGGATATGACATGGGCGGGTACCGGGATTACTGCTGGTGGATGGACCTTGACGATTTCGTCACGCGCATGGAATCTATCAATGATTTTCATGAGATCAAGGATGAGAGCGGAAAAGCCCTTGTGAAACGGAAAGACCAGGTCATCGAGTACATCAACGCGCTGCCGCTGGAAAACGACCAGAAGTCCGCGCTTTATGTGGCGGCGGGGTACAAGCCCAGCACGCTGGACGATTGTCCGTGGTGGAAGAAGTGGGACATCAAGGGGCCGTGCTACCCGGCGGGATAAGAAATCAAACAATGTACCAATCGTGGGCCGACGCGTCGGCCCGCGCCGGCGTGTTAAGAAAGAGGCGGCGGGGAAGATACCCCTTCACCTGCGATAGATGTTATAAGGTGGTCATTGGTTTTCGCGGCAGGCGTCATATATCTTGCTGGTATGGATGTTTACGCTGTCCATGGCGCAGCCGGCGCCGCTGCCGGCGGCATTGCTGCTC
>CAJOPB010000053.1 GCA_905236305.1 uncultured Oscillospiraceae bacterium
AAGCGCTGAAAACCCGTCTCATACGATCCCAAACGCGCTTCGCGCTATAAAAAGCTTTTCAAGCTTTTTAATTGGGATCAGTATGACATGAAGCGAGCAGGATATTCCGTCGTAAAGTAATTTTTGTAATTATAAATTCTTCAATAGTAATTATTAAAATTACTTTTGAAGAATAGCATATCTGTGTGCTTTTGTCAAGACCTCAGGTTCAAATTATTTTTACATAATGTACTTTTCTCTTGAACTGAGTTGCCGGACGTGATAATATATATTATAGTATAATTGTTCAGGCTCCCCCGTGACACGCCGGCCTCACAGAGTTCGCCGCCACAGGGGGAGAATAAAATACACCAATGGTTTTTACCCGCAGCTGCACAACTGCCGCGCAATATGGATGCTTCTGATATTCCGGTGGGGGGAATTTGTGAAACGCAGCTTTGCAAGCACTTCAAGATTTTAATTGAGGGAGGCCTTGACTAGCATGAAACCGTCAAGCACCAGGGAACGGCTGACATATCTGATGCGGGAGCGGGGGCTTCGCCAGGCGGATATTCTGGAGCGGGCGAAGCCCCACTGTGCTCAACTGGGCGTCAGGCTGAACAAAAATGACATCAGCCAATACGTCACCGGCAAGGTCGAGCCTCGTGCGGACAAGCTGGGTGTGCTTGCCCTCGCTCTGGGTGTCAGTGAGCCATGGCTGATGGGCTATGATGTGGCAATGGAGCCGGACGATACACCGTCGCAGCATAAGGGCATGTATGGGAGTGGGCAGAGCAGCCTGCTAACCGAAGCAGGCTTACGGACAGGGGCCCTGTATGATCGCGCAAACGATCGGGACAGGCATCTGGTGGATACGGTGCTGGCCCAATATGACGACGGCACCCCCCTCTTTCCCCCGGCAGAGGCTCCCGGTCCCCGGCTGCTGGTGCTGTCTGAGGATGATCCCCGGCATTTTCGCCATCGGGATGACGACGGCTTTGACGAGGTGGACGTATTTGATGAGGCGGCAGCTGCCGGTCTTGGCAACTATCTCGGCGCCCCGGTGGCGCGTACGGAGCAATATCCGCCGGGTATTCTGCCCCGGGGCACGGATTTCGGCGTGTTGATCTCGGGCGACAGCATGGAGCCGCGGATTCCCAACGGCTGCACCGCCTTCGTCCAGTCCCGCCCCGCGATCGACGCCGGGGAGATCGGCATCTTTGTTCTGAACGGCCAGAGCTTTTGCAAGCGGCTGCTAGTGGACCATGACAAGCGCGAGGTGCGCCTATGCTCCTTCAATCCCAAATACCCCGATATTGTCATTCGTGAGAGTGATGAGCTCCGCACCCTGGGCAGAGTATTGGGCTGCTTTTGAAGCATCCCAATATGCTGTTTTCCCCTCCCCCGAAAGGGGGGAGGGGAAATAGGCTCCGGCTTATCCGGGTTGTGGTTTTATTTTTGCGGATACTGTTTCTTCAGCGCCTGCAGAAGCCTTGAGGCTGCCAGGTCCGCTTTTGGAGCATTGGGAATTACGCTGAGCTCAAAACACATACCCGGCGCCTGCGTGATGCGAAGCAGCCCCAGCTCTGCCAGCGCTCTTAAAATGACGCAGAGCTTTTCCTCCCGCATGGCAGGCGCAAGCATCGCGTTCAGACCTGCCGTGCCCTCTGTGCATCTGCCTCCCTGGGCGGCGAGGGCGCGCCATACCAGAGCAAAATCATCACGCACCGGCGGCTTTATCCCGCCTGCGGCGGCGGCTGCCTGCTCCATATCTCCGGTCAGAATTTGCACTCCTGCTTCGGAAGGGTGAAGGCGCAGGCCGGACATCAAAAGCTGAACACTCCTGTGGGCGCGGAACACATTAATCTGCGGATAAAACGCCGCATCCACCCAATCCCCTGTCCGGGCCTCTGTATCCTCAGCGGTGTGAGAGAACCAGACCGCGTCATACAGCTGCCCGAATTTCTCCAGGCGCAGCCGTAAATGCTTTCCGTTGCCAATAGGGGTCTTTTCCACCAGACGCGCCCCGGTCAGGCACAGCAGCGGCCGGGGATTGCCTGCGCCGCAGGGCTCCAGCCGATCCAGATCCTCCACACACTCCATGCGCAGCAGCTCCGGCGCATTTACGCGCATTTCCACGTCCAGGGTAGGCGCAGCGGTTGGGGGATGGATGCGGTAGTAATCCGTCAGCGCGGCGCGAAAGGCAGGGACATTCTCCCGCTGGATGGTCAGACCAGCTGCCAGCGCATGGCCCCCGAAGCCATCCAGAGTCCCGGCACATTCACTGAGCGCCTCAAAGAGGTTAAACCCCCCGAAGCTGCGGCAGGAGCCCTTGCCCCGTTCTCCGTCCAGGCAGATCATCACAGCCGGCAGGCTGAAGCATTCGCTCAGGCGGGAGGCGACAATGCCGATCACCCCCTGGTGCCAGTCCTCCCGGGCCAGCACAATGGGGCCTGCGGGAGGTCTATCCCCCAGCATTTGCAGCGCCTGCTGCCAGATTTCCATTTCCAGAGACTGTCTGTCCCGATTTAACCTGCACAGCTCCATCGCTCTTTTTCCCGCCTCCGCCGTTGAGGAGGTCAGCAGCAGCTGCACTGCGCTCTCCACCTGTCCCAGGCGCCCCGAGGCGTTCAGACGCGGTGCCAGCACATAGCCCACTGTGGAGGCTGTGAGCTTTTTGTCCTGCATTCCCGCCTCTGCCATCAGCGCCCGCAGACCGGGCCGGGGTGCATTTTCCAGCTTTTCAAGGCCGCGCTTCACGATATAACGGTTTTCACCCGTCAGGGGCATGACATCCGCAATGGTGCCCACAGCAACCAGATCGGCATAGCGGTCCAGCACGCGCTCTGTATCCCCTTCCAGAGCGCACAGCAGCTTGAATGCCACGCCGACTCCTGCCAGCTCTCCGCCCGAATAGTCGCAGTCCGGCCGTTTGGGGTCCACAACCGCCACAGCGGAGGGCAGCGTCTCCCGGCACTCATGGTGATCCGTAATGATCATGTCCACCCCCAGTGCCATGGCGCAGGCGGTTTCCTCTACGGTGGTGACGCCGCAGTCCACGGTGATGATCAGGCTGACACCGCGACCGTGCAGCTCACGGACGGCGCCCTCATTGACGCCGTAGCCCTCCTCCATTCTGTCCGGGATATAGAGCTCGCATTGCACGCCCCGGCTCCGAAGGTAATCCGCCAGCATACAGGAGCTGGTGATGCCATCCACATCATAGTCGCCGTAGACTGCCACGTGCTCATTTGCCGCAATGGCCTGCCGCAGCCGCTCAATGGCCGGGACCATATCGGTCAGCTCCATAGGGTCAGCCATCGAGCTGCCCCGCTCCTCCAAAAACTGCTCCGCCGTGTCGTCCATTCCCCGGGCATGGAGTACCGCAGCAAGCAGCGGTGTGCAGCCCCAGGCCAACAGCTTTTCAGGGATTTCCGGGTCTTGCGCGGGGATATTCCACTGCATTTCCATCATGGGTCCCTATTCCCCTATTCTCATGCTTTTGGCCGCCCCAGCGGTTGTCCCGCGCTCCTGCGGGGCGGCAGCATATATATTATCAATAGAGTATACCATCTATTTCGCATCGGCGCAATATCGGAATCTTGACGGAAACCTGTCCTTCCTGCGCAGGAGGATTTCGTCTATGACACGTGCCGCCCATTTGCGCCATAAGGCGAAAATATGCCGTCTCATACAATTTTCAACGCGCCTCGCGGCGTGATCAAAAGCAGCTTTCTGCTTTTGATGGAAGCTTCGTATGAATTGTAAATTTTTTGTGAATGCAGTCCGCGCACCACGCTTGACACCATCCCGGCATATGGGTATAGTAGAGCGTGGAAGCTGCGGAGGAGCAGCGGAATCACAGACCGCGGCTCTCCAGAGGAGGTATCTGCTTTGAAGATAATACTGCGGCGTTTCCTGTGCCTTCTGCTGCTGACAGCCCTGCTGGTCCTGGCACTGCCCATCTCCGGGGCTGCTCTGGCGGACACGCTCCCGCAGCCGGAGGCAGCCGCCGAGGCGCTTTACGCGCTTGGGCTGTTTCAGGGAACGGATAAAGATTCAGAGGGCCGGCCCGTATTTTCACTGGAACGCGCGCCCACGCGCAATGAAGCGGTCGCCATGCTGGTGCGTCTGCTGGGAAAGGAGGCCGAGGCAAAATCCGGCGACTGGACCATGCCCTTTGTGGACGTGGACGACTGGGTCCGCCCCTATGTGGGCTATGCTTTCACCCACGGACTTACCACCGGAACCTCCGGGAACACTTATGGCGGCGGCGCGCTGATTGACGCAGGACAGTATCTCACCTTTGTACTTCGCGCGTTGGGCTATGATGACAGCAGAGGGGACTTTGCCTGGGACCGGGCATGGGAGCTCTCCGATGCCCTGGGGATTACCGATGGCAGCTACGGGCCGGACACCGGCGTGTTTACCCGCGGCGATGTTGCCGTGATCTCCTACGCCGCCCTCTCCGCACCACGGAAGGGCTCCGATGAGACGCTATCCTCCACACTGTTCCCCTCTGCGCCGCCGGAGCCTCCCGAAATCGCGGATTCCGGTTCCTTTGCGGTCCACTTTTTGGATGTGGGACAGGCGGACTGCATCCTGGTGCAGTGCGACGGCCATTCCATGCTCATCGACGGCGGTAACGCGGCGGATTCCAGCCTGGTCTACAGCTATCTCCAGACCCATCATGTGGACTATCTGGATTACATCGTATGTACCCATCCCCACGAGGACCATGTGGGCGGGCTGGCCGGAGCTCTGAACTATGCCGCGGTGGGCACCGCACTCTCACCGGTCACGGACTATGATTCAAAGGTGTTTCACACGTTTGTGAATTATCTCAACGCCCGGGGTGTCACCATCACCGTTCCCCAGGCAGGAGACAGCTTTTTCCTCGGCAGTGCCGGCGTCAGTGTCCTCGGTCCCATCCAAAGAGAGGTCGATGATATTAACAATCTTTCCATCGTCCTGCGGGTCACCTATCAGAACACGTCATTTCTCTTTACCGGCGACGCGGAACGGGAGGAGGAACAGGACATTCTCGCCGCCGGATACGACATACGCTGTAATGTCTTGAAGGTGGGGCACCATGGCAGTGCCGGGTCGAGCTCCTATCCATTTCTCTATTATGCCCAGCCGGAGTGGGGTGTGATCTCCTGCGGTACGGGCAACAGCTATGGTCACCCGGCGGAGGCAGCCCTCAGCCGCCTTCGGGATGCAGGCGTAAAGCTGCTTCGCACAGACCTGCAGGGTCATATTGTCTGCACCAGTGACGGTACAGCCGTGGCCTTTTCCGTGGAGCGGAACCCGGATGCAGATACCTATGCCGGCCTTGCCGCCTCGGACCCTGCCGTAATCAGTCCCCCGGTTCCCGCCCCGGCCTCCGACACGCTCCCGGGCGCTTCCGGGGAAAGCACCTATATTCTCAATACCAACAGTCATATTTTCCACTTCCCCTCCTGTTCCAGCGCTGCAAAAATAAGCGAGAAAAACAGGCAGGTATTTACCGGCGCCCGAGAGGAGCTGATCGCTATGGGCTATTCTCCCTGCGGACGCTGTAAGCCTTAAGAAAGCAGGCCGGTTCGACGCGCAAGTACTGTTTTACGCATCGAACCGGCCTGCCCGGCCCGGAGCCCTATCTGACACATATATACACCAGATAGGCCGCATATACCAGGAGCATGATCGCGCCCTCCCGCCGCGTCAGCTTTTGCTTTGTCATACAGAACAGCAAGGTCAGCACAGAGCTTGCCAGCAGCACGGCAATATCTATGATATTTTCCTGCAGAAAGGTGATGGGGCTGATCGCGGAGGCAGTGCCCAGGATCAGCAGCACATTAAATATGTTTGATCCCACCACATTTCCCACAGCCATGTCCAGCTCCTTCTTTTTCGCCGCGACCAGAGAGGTTACAAGCTCCGGCAGAGAGGTGCCGCAGGCCACGATGGTCAGCCCGATCAACGTCTCTGTCACGCCGATTCCTCTTGCAATGGTTACGGCGCCGTTTACGACAAAATCCCCGCCGAACTTGATTGCCACGGCACCGCCAATGATAAAAACAATATCCTTGAGCCATAGCAAAACCGGATTTCCGTTCTCCGAACCGGCTTTCGCTTCCTCAGAAGCCGCCGCATTGCTGCGGTTGCCGGCAATGGTGGCCTTTACCATCATGGCCAGGAACGCGACAAACAACGCCAGCAGAATCAGTCCGTCCAGGTGCCCGACGCGCATCCCCGCAATGCCGAGCACCAGCAGCAAAACCGTACAGGCCACGGAAAACGGGTAATCTCTTTTCAGCACATCCCTGGATACGTCAATCTCACTGAGCAGCGCACTGGCTCCCAGCACTACCATCAGGTTGAACAGGTTGGAGCCCACCACATTGGAAACGGCGAGAGAATTGCTCCCGTTCATCGAGGCCACAACCGATACGGACAGCTCGGGCAGGGATGTGCCCATTGCCACAATGGTCATCCCGATAATCAGACTCGGGACCTTCAGCCGCCTTGCAACGGAGGAGCTGCCATCCACGAAAAAATCCGCTCCCTTTACCAGCAGAACAAAGCCGCCGACCAGCATCAAAATCGCTATCAGAATATTCTGCATATTTTTCCTCCTGAACATCCATACGGTGTGCCCGGTGCAACAGAAAATTTGGAGGTGCTGTCCCTGGTGTACCGGCATGTTCTGATTTGAACGAAATCGCAGTTATGTTGTGCTCAGGCAAGGAGGAAGACGCAACATAAGCGCAAAAGGGCAAGGAGTTCGTTCAAAGATGCGCGTGTCAGTACACCAGACTCCCTTATTAGTTTACTGCAATGGAGAAAACTATACCACAAAAAATCCTGTTAGGCAATTATAAAGTGAAGCCCGCAGCGAAAACGCTCCGGAAAGGACCTCTCCGTTCTGTTGCTGCGCTTTCAGACATCCGCGGGCGGCAGCTGCCGTGACATGGTGTTGTCGTCGGTTTGAGACCCTTGATTTTTTCCGGACTGTGCCGATAAATATTATACTCACGAGCAATGAAATTTGCAATTTCATTGCTCCGTGAAAGGCTGCACTTCGTTCGCGCACTCGCTTCGCTCGCACAC
>CAJOPB010000054.1 GCA_905236305.1 uncultured Oscillospiraceae bacterium
CAAAGAACAGAATCAAGCTGAGATGGAAAAGCATCCCTGTGGATGTCCGAACCCGTCTGAAATTTTCCTCGGATTCCCAATTCAGGACAAATCTATCTGAGTATCTGCTCTGGCTGAAAATGAAGCAGGAACGGGGAGATTTAGCTGATTTTTTGCGAGGCCTGACGCCCGCTATTTTTAATCTCCTCCGATTTGCGGTAGAGGAGAACGGAGGTATCCGCCTTTCCGACTATTGTGTCGATAATACCACCTATGTAACGACGCGGTCTTTGACACGGGATGAGACCGGCATCAGCTATAAGAATAAATATTTTGATAAGAACGGGAAAGAATTCACCGGCGGTTATCTTATGAACTATCATTATGTCAATGTCATAAACGACCTGTTCCGCAAGCGTCCCTGGGCATCCAGCCTTATGAAGCTTCGTGAAATAGAGGAAGCCATCCGGAACCCGGTGGCGCACACCATTACCCCTGTCGATGAAGCGTGGCTGAAGCAGTTCTCTGTCATGGATGGAAGAGAAAGTGGGTATATTGTCAAGATGATCCAAAAAATTGTGGAGGATCTGAATGCTGATCAGGAGAATCTATCAGGAAAAAAGCTGTGGGTGTACTGGAATTCCTATCAGGACATGAATCAAATGCTTCTGGACGCTTTGCGTTGACGGTGCGCTTCTCCGAGCTTGAGATAAAGCTATGGCTCCAAAACTATTGTGCCTGTATAGGCGCATCCGCCAAAGATTCCTGACATTTTGACGGGATATACAGGGTGAAAGTCCAGAAAGCGTGTGTTGACGGCTTCGCCGGTTTTGCTCACAGTCAGCGTAATGTGCGGTCTGGGAATACGTCGGATCATCTCATTCAGTTCCTCATTTTTAGAACTGAGGTGAACAAGCAATCCTTCGTTTTCCCCGTCGTTTCCGTATCCATCAACAACAAAGTCGATGATCGTTCCAAATAGCTTTTTGTTCACTTGATCAGGCTGATAAGCAACAGTGATATGCGTGTTGAGGACCGGTGAAGCGAGTGGACTGCGTTCAATTCCGGCTATTCTTGAGAGCAACTCATCGCGAGGGATAAAACAGCCTATATACTCATAGTCTGTTGTTTGTATGATCTCCGAAATTGCTTTGTGTTGATGATCCATTTCCATGTCATTCTTCTCCCTGAAGGTTATTATAGCAAAGCACAGTGAGTCAAACCTGATGCTATGTTATAAATGTAATTCTGCCAAGCGGACTGAACCACGCTGAAAAAGGGCACTACCACAAAATCGTCTTATGCGATTTATGGCGGTGCTTTTTTTCATTTTTGAATTTATCGTGTAATGTGACTCGGAACGTCGATAAAGGGAAGGTATCGAAACCGTTGTGCATAATCCATCCCGTATCCTCACCCGCTCCTGAATAGCAGCTTTGGGGGAAAAGGACCCGGTATTTTTCTCGTCAATTTCAAACACCTCTTTAAAGAATAGCACATCAGCGAATTAAAGCCGTGTTCGGCAAATACCTCAGCAATTGCGGAAAACGCCTTTTTATTAATGAACTTGATGAAAAAAGCCTATCAAAAGCAGACAGAAAACGGCCGTCCAATTACATATGATACACGAATTAGAGTTGAGGTTCAAAAAATCCTTCGGTTCGTTCTCTACGGAGAAATCTATAAGCCATATAAAGATTATTGAAAACAAAACAATGCTCAGGAGCGGATGGCGCCGCAGAGTCTTCGATTATGCGGCGCCGTCTGTGTTCGCATTCAGACCACTGCTATGGGCAGGAGGTCGAACATTCCGAAGCCGCGGCTGTTGCCCGCGCCGAGGCCGGTATAGTAGAGGAAAGACATGGTTTCCGGGTTCGCGTCCAGGAGAAAACGCCCCGTCCAGCCGGTAAAATAGGTGTCCCGATAGCGGGCGACGCGCTTTTTCAGCGAACCATGCACGGGCGTCATGGAAAGGAAGGGGTCCAGTGCCAGCCCCGCCGCCTCCAGCTTGGAGGCCAGGTTTTCCGCGATCAGAGGCATGAACTCCGGCTCATCCGGCGCGAAATAGCGGCGGATCCCATCCGCCTCCGTGCGGTGGACGCTCAGAGGCGTCCGCATCGTGATCAGCGCCCGGTCAGGGAACAGCAGGCAATCGCGACAGTACAGGGAGGTGATCGGAAGAGTCCGATCCCCCAGCCGTATACGCCGCTCCCGCTCAAAGGCATTCGCCAGCGGCTCCAGCAGAGCCGGAACCGGGCTGCGGACCTCCAGGCGCAGCGGGCCGGTGAAGGTGATGGCAGAGCCGGAGGGGATGTAGTGCCCCTCCAGCCCGCTGAAGGTGAACATCCGAAACACCCGCCCGCCGGCAGAATAGCCCTCGTCATGCAACTCCGGGACGGTTTCCCCCCAAACCCGGTACAGTGCGCCTTGGATCAACTGCTGATAGGCCATCGGCAAGGTTACGGAGCCAGAGGGGGACAATACGAGCTCAAGAGCGTTCATCGTCTCAGAATCTCCACATCATAGGTCTGGAACTGCTCACTGTAGCTGAGAACCTTGACGTCCACGAGATCGCCCCGGGCAAAATATTCTCCATTTCTGGCAAAATAGTGCCCGTTGATCCGGGTGCCGGGAAGAAGGAAAAAGACATTTCTTCCGGAAGTGTTCGATACTTTGACGCCGCGCAGTATGGTGCCATACACAAGCGCTCCGGCTTCGGAATCCTGACGCGCTCCTCTCCCCTGGCGGCTTCTTCCGTCCTGCTGATACGTTCCGCCGTATAAGGAACTGCCGCTGTTGTTCCGTTGGCTGTTTTCCCGGCTTGGCCGTTTGCCGCGCGGTGAGGGCAGGGTAATCGAATCGTCCGTCGGTTCCGGCAGGGTCAGCACGTCGTCGGCGCTGACACGGTTGGCGGCGAACCAGGCATAGATCGTCTCGACGCCGCGATTGTCCCAACCCGTCGGGTACGCGACGTGCAAATCTTTTGCGGCATAGAAATCTGTCATTCGGAGGATCGCATCCCGCTGCTTAGGCTGGATCGCGCTGACCCGTTCCGGCGCCTCCATATATATCTCAGGGTCCACGGTTCTGATCCGAACGGAAAAGCCGTCCTCCTGCGACAACTCGCGCAGTGTCACCGTGCCTGCGGTCAGCTTCACGCTGCCGTAGCCGACGGGCTTTCCGTGCCCCAGCTTGTGGCGGAACTTGCCGTTCTGTTTGTTGTTCCCCAGTGTGATGCACCAGAGCAAATCTCCGAGTTGGGCCGGGGTGACCCGGTCAAAGCGGACGCGAAAACGGAAAATGCCTTTGTCTATGGCTTCCATTGTGGCATTTTGTCTGGATTTCCGGCTGTCCGTCCGAGGAGCACCATGCCAATACATTTTCCGGCCCCTTGGCGTCGCCTCCGAAAGATCCCGGTAGTCCGTGTATGTGACTGTACGCGTTTCCCCGTCCTTCTCGTAGCTGTAGCTTGCCTTCACACCGTAATAGTCGAAGTTCCAATAGGTCGCGTTTTCGACGGGCTTCCGCAGATAAAACTCGAAAGCGCTGGTGCGGGGCGTGGAGAGGATCGGCAGCGTCCGTTCCACCGGCACAGAGACCTCGATCGGCTCGGCGTCCGAGATCGACACACGACCGGCCGTTCCGCCGCCCTGCACCGTGCCGAACAGCGCACAGGCGGGACAAAGGCAATTCAGGTCAGAACAGGGCGCATGCGCTCCCATGATATCCTTCCAATTTCTGCGCTGTCGGACACGGCCGACCGCGGCGCCGGAGAGATAAACAAGCTTTTTGCCGTCGCGCTCCACGATAAAATAGTAACAGGGCACGGCGCCGCCGTTCTTTTGAACGTCCTGCAGACACTGCAGCAAATCTGGCTCTGTGGAGTCCAGTCTGGATTTGTTGACGTTTTTATTGGTGTCATATACCGCCGTGCGCAAAGACTGGTACATGGAAACGTCCTCTTTACCCAGTTCACTCTCCTTCTCTTGATGTACGGACTCCCGCGGCTGTAATAGAGCGACATGATATGGATTCTTGGGATCGACAGGGACATTAAACTGAAGCCATCCCTCCTGATCTCCGTGTCCCAGTACCACGGAACCATTTTGATTGACTGAAAACCTGATTTTCTGTCCTTGACGATACCCTTGAAACCGGCCGGAAGCTACAGCGCTCCGCGTTGTTTTGATGCAATACGCCTTTGCCCTGTAAAGGTTCCAGACACCGGTATTCGGCTCGAAACACAGTAAGCCGCGGTCCTTGAACGCGGCATAGAGCGGTGTGCGCTGGCTGATGGGGTGGTCAGGCTCTTTCGGAAGAAACGGAAGACAGCTGTCCGTGGCGGCCTCATACACGCTGCGGAGCATGCCGCGCAGCGCACTGCCGGGAATGGTCAGCGTACCGTCAGGAAGCCTGAAAAAGCCGTAATGGTTGTGGATTTCCGTAACAAACCGGTCTTTTTTTCGTACCTCTACCGCTTCTGGCGTCACATGGGAAGCGTCAGGGATCATGAGCGGAGACTTGGTCTCAAGCAGGACATCAAACCAGCCGCTGAGCAGTTCATCGGATTCATATTCATCCAACGGCTTTCTATCCGGGCCATTTCCAAACGGGATAAAATCATAGGGGTTTACAACCATTTGTTCATTCGGCATTTGATTTCCCCTCCTTTGCAAATCCGATCAGGCGGTAGTCCGCAGCGTTGGCGACGCCATCCTCGTCATAGGCCACATAGTTCATGATTCGAACAAACCGCTCTTCCCCGGAGACTGGCAGCAGAAACCTGCTGCCGCCGGAGCTGTGCAGCACTCTGAGACCGTTTTCGAAGGTGGGCATCTCATCCGGCGACTCGCCCAGGTCCAGGAGCTGCCGCGTCTCAAAGCAGTATTTTGCGGGATCGGGGAACTGTTCCTCAGAAGCGATCCGCCAGAAAAAACCAACGCCCAGCCGGGAGCGGTGCAGCCAGAGCTCCCGCGTTTTGCTGAACATCCGCAGCTCCAGCAGCCTGTCCTGCCTGTCGAGAATCGCGTCCAGCCGATCCGCACGGCCGGATTGGAAGCCGTCGACATAGTAGGCGACGATCCGGTCCTCCGCTACAGCGACCCGCTTGACCAAAGTTACGGCATCCTCCGTCACGCCGTTCTCTGTGATCCAGGGCATGTCAGTCTTGTTCATTCCGATGCCTCCTTCCAGAGCGCGGAGAGCCTGCCCTCGGCAAGTGCCTCCGTCCGATCCGTTCCGTTCACCGTCAGACGGGTGATTTCGGCTTGGCCGCGGCCGATCCCGTTCTCTCCGCCGAAGCCCAGCAGACCCAGGTGCAGGTCGAAAAGCGCCGCGCCGAGCAGGCCTTTGACGCGTGCCGGGGTGTCCGACGGAATCGTCACGGTCAGCTCGCCTGTTCCGCCGACCGCCACCTCCGAGGTAAACAGCGCCCGGTTGCGCGGGGCGGCGGTAAAGCGCTCGATGGCCGTTCGGGTGACGAGCATCCGTTCGCTGCCGGCAATCTCGGTCTCCGAGAAGCGGATCGCGGAACGGCGTTTTGCTTCCGGGTCCACGCCGAAGAGCCGGTCGATCTCCTGCTTCGCATCCCCGCCCAGGTCAAGGTCGCCGGCCATCGAGCGCATGCGGTGCAGAAACGCGCCGGCCCACGAGGTTCCGGGGATTACGGGGTTGCCGCTCCAATTTTCCATCGGCACCGTATCCGGGGCAACAGCGTTACCGGGCTGCACCAGATCGCTGGTATTATTTCGCACGGAAAATGTGCCCTTGATTCGCAGTGATGCCCGCAGGAGATCGATACCGGCCTCTCGTGCGTCGGTCTTTTTCCAGGGCAGGCAGTCAGAGAAAGCCCCCGTGTCAAAGGGCTCGAAGGCCATCCAGGCCTCCAAATCCTCCGGCAGCGAAAAGCTGCGGTCCCGCACCGAAACCTCCATCTGCCCATAGCCGCGCGTGGTCCGCGCACCGACGGAGACGCCCAGCGCGATCCAACGCTCCAAGGCCGTCTTCAGCGCGGGAGCGAAGGCGCCGTCGGTCAGCTCCAGTACCGCCCGATAGGGCTTGTCCGACTCGGCGGTCTGGAAATCGTAATTGGCGCCGGGAACCGCGGTCTTCCGCTCATTCAGTCCCACGCCGTCGCGGGTGGCGATGCGGACTGCCGCGTCCCCAGGCAGGGTGGCGTCGGAGATCAGGACCCGGCTCTCGCGCGTCTTTCCGTCGCTCTTGACATAGCCGAAAAGCTGCTCCGCCGTATCCGGCTCAAATTCACTTCGCAGCAGTCCGGCGAGGCTGCTGCCGGGCAGGAACGGCATTCCACGCCTGTCCTGAATCACGTCGCTGTCCGTATCCTCCCCGAAGCCCGCGCCGATGCGAAGGGGAGATCGCTGGATGAATTCCAGTTGGTAATAATGTCGGATCATATCGCCCCTCCTATTTTCCGTAGTACAGCAGATGGATCATCTGCATCATTGGCTTTTTCCACAACTGGAACGCGTCCCCGCCCCAGAGCTCCAGAAGTTTTTTATGCGCTCCGCAGGTTCGATCCCAGACGGTGGAAACCAGCTTCTGCGCCTTGTCGCGGTCGGGCACCAGGTTGTCGCTGTGCTGGTCGCTGGTTTTTATGGAAGCGATCCGATCTTTCAGATTCGGATAGCTCTCCGCCTCTGCCAGCATCTGCCGCACGCGTCCCAGCGTTCCGGTGCGGACGAACAGATCCAGGCCGGAATCCTTGAATTTCCGCCCTCCGGCCCGTTTCGCGCTGAGCATCTCACGGTGCAGCTCGCTGACCGCCTCACGAAACACCCGCTCCAGCTCCGCTGCCGCCATCGCTTTCTCCAGCGCAGCTCCCTCTGAGCCTCCTTCCGGCGTATGGAGGTCTATCTGCGCTTTTTCAATTCTGGAAAGGGCAAGCTCCTGTTCGGTCAGAAGCCGAAAGACGCCAAGCCCTTCTTGCGCAAACTCACCGAGCTGTCGCTGCGCGGGGATCTGCTCTCCGCTTGCCACAAATACAAACAGGCTGCCGCCCCGCATGGCGGGAAGCTGCGGTTTCGGCATCCTCCACTGTGCCTGATACCCGCTCAGAACGTGTGCCTGACAGTAGTCCTGCTTTCCGTCCGGCCGAGCGTTCTTCAGATGGAGCTGTTCGGCCAGCGCGGCGCGCACGGACAGCGGATCCGCGGTATAAAGGCCTTCCTCGCACAGCACCAGATCGGATTCCAGCAGCACCCAGACCGGAGTCCCTTCCGGCAGGCTCCGCGCTTCTTCCTCAACGGCGGTAACCGTTGGCGGCTCCGCCAGCGAACAGGAGCCGTACTGAGCGGACTTGCTCCGTCCGAACGCGAAGCGCGCCTCGCAGAGCAGCTCCAGCACCCGCCCGGCCAGACGGCGCGGCGTATCCACATACCCGGAATACAGCATTCCGGCGTCCAGAGATTCCTGCATATAAAGGGTCTCATTTTTATGGCTGTGATGGTACAGCGTGTGGGAACGGGGACCGGCCAGCAAGCCGCCCTTGTCAGTCATGGCGAGATATCTGCCGTTAACGGCTTTCAGCTTCTTGCCCATGAGGTCTTCCGGGGACGCTGTCGCGCGATTGAGATAGACGCCCTCGTCCTTCAGCCGGACCAGGGAGAGGGGGGCGGGCAGAGAACGGACGCCGCAGATGCGCGGCGTCAGAGCGGACCAGCGAACGGCGCCGTTCAAGAACAGGTCTGAAAAGTCCTCCGATGCAGGCTCGCACTGCGTGGCAAGGCAGCCGATGACGCTTCTGCCCGAAATCTCATCCAACTGCTCCGCGCAGCCGGGCAGCGTGACGGGCGCATCCAGCTCCAGAGTGTATTCGATGCGGAGGATATCCCCCTCCGGGATGTCGGGGGGATCGAAACGGTTGTGGGAACCCTCCGGAGAATAGCTCAACTGCACATAGCCCAGCCCGCGGTTCCGGTTCGAGCCGATGTGCCGCACCGCGGCGCAGCATCGCTTGAACAGCTCAACATTCGCGTCGGGCTCCAGCGTCACTTCCGCGATCAGCTCTGTTTCCCGGTCGGGGTGGAGCGCATTATGCCGATCCAGAACGCGCGTAAAGCGCAGCGTCCCGTCAACTGCCACTCCGTTCTCCAACCGCGTTTGACCGCGGACACTGGTAAACAGCCTGGCGATATTCAAGGGTGCGGCTGATCGTTTCAGTTCTGACGGAACCAGTCCTGCCAGATATGCATGCATTTCATCCATGCGAGGGAAAAATGCATCCCCAATGGAAAGCTGCCCTGCCTGTTCAGCGGTTCCGAACAGCTTCTCCACCTCGGGTCTGGCCGCGGCGCCGCAATCGCAAAGCAAATCAGCGGCTTCCCGAAGAACGCCCTTCACGCGACGCGCAGGGACGTAAGGGAACCCCATCTCGTCCATGCAGAGGTCGCTGTCAACAGTCATCCCGGTCGCCTCTCCGCTCCCTGCGCAAAGGTCGCTAAGCAATCGGATCTTGAGCTGTGCCATACTTCTCACCCCTTTTCTGGAACCACACATCATAGAAATCGCTCATATCATACAGCGCACGGTAGAGCATCGCCGGATCGCCGTTGAATAATTCTTCCGATTTCCTCCGCAAATTGTTGTGGCCGGCATTGTAGCAGATTCGCCTCCAGCTCAGTTCGCCATCCTCCGGGGACGCCTCAAACGCAGCGCCGAGATTTTTGATCTGGGTTCTGGCAACCTTTGCGTCCTTCAGCAGGCCGTCCAACTGCTTCAGCGTTTCAAGCTGCCGGTCGGCAGGCGGCTGTTCCCCGCAGACGAACCAGGGCCGGGCGATGCAGCGCTGCGTCTGATGAAGCTCCCGAATGTCCTCCAGCTCACCGTTCACACCGCTACGAAGATAGTGGAAGTCCACCCAGGCCTGCTCCTTCCTGTTCTCATGTACGGGCTTTTTTGCGTTGCTGCAAGCCTGCTCCGCCAACTCATACGCACGAGAGAAGGGATAGTGGGAGTGAAACACGCAGATGCCGGCACATGCGCTGTACGATTTTCCGAGCTCCCTGCCTGCCGTCTCGACGCCTTCCAAATAGGCTTGTGTCAGCTCCAGCGCGAACTTTGCGTTGCAAATAAAGGTCGCGTCGTCTCCGTCCGCCACAATCCATCGCACAAGTTGGTTGTTTTTCGGCTCTGCGGGATATTTTTCAGCCAATCCCAACCTGCAGCGCTCAACCGCCGCTTTTCCCCCGCTTGCGAACAGGCGGTGTACCTCCCGCGTAAAGGTACGCATATGGTTGACGCAGAAGTCGTAATCTGTCTCGTTCCCCAGCATATTCTGGAGCTTCACTCCCATGCTGTTGCCGTCTGCATGGACAACCGCAAGCAGGGATTGCCGCTCATCTCTGGCAATCGAATCCAAAAAACGGGTGGCCTCGTCGGTCATCGCGCTTTGAAGCCCCTTTCGGTATTTCGCGTCCGATTCCGCCGTGCGATACTCGACTCTCTGTCCACGACGGTTCTCCACGCAGACGGCCTGTAAGGTCGTCTGATTCAATCTCGCAAAGGGCTGAGCATTCTCCACGCGGCCGTTTTGCATGGCGCTCTTGCAGTGGTGTACCTTTGTCATCAGAGCGGAATAATCCGCGCGGTAATCGACGCATTCTGCTACAGAACCTACGCAGAATGGCAGCAGACCGGGATATCGCTCCAGTACAAAGCGGGTATAGGCTTCATTGGCTCGTTTGAACGTCTCCACGTCCCGGAACAGAACCGTGTCGTTCCCGCCGCCCCGGAACAGCTCAACGGCGTCGAGCGCTCCATCCTGAAAGCACCGAAGCGTTTCTGCCATCGAGAAGCTGCTGCCATCGTCCTGCTCGCAACGAAGCCCGGCGGCTTCGGCACATCGGAACAGGTCCAGAAACGTGTCTCGAATAATCAGAGATGCCCCTACGATCTCAACCATACGGTTTGTGCGGAAAATGTAGGCTTGCTTGGATCGGATGGTGTATTGCGCAAGAAATGGCATAACTTACTCCTCCTTCATTGCAATTTCCGCCATTCGAATAGCATCTTCCCGGCTTTCGGCTCCGCACAGAAAGCCGCCTGGGTGGCAGAAAATAGCAGTGGGTACACCGGATATCATACGAAGCGTTTCCTGCGATTGGCCGCGCCAGCTCACAGGCAGAGGATGTTTTGGTGTGCGAGGGTTCTCTTCACTCGGAACACATTGGCACTGATACCCTCCGCGAAACGCCGGAAAGACAACGAAAAGAATCTCCCCTCCGTCCGCGCCACTGGACCTCAGCGCCTTCTGCCAAGGCAGGAAACGAGGCAGCACGAGTATCGGCCCCTCTGTCTTATGTAGGCATTGTAATACAAGCCCATTCGCTTTCACGGCGGAACCAACGGCTCGAATACGGTTCGTCAATACAGTATCCGCAAACGCAACCGCGCGAAGAAAGGCGGTATCAATATCTTCGCCGGAATCCCATGTTGGATTAAAATCGGAGATCAGCTTTGAAAGTCCGACCTCATTCGCTTCGCTGATCCCGTTATCCCAGGCGTCAATGGGCTGGATCAAACTGCTGTCTACGGCATTCCACACAGCTTCCAGATCATCTGCGGATTCCATTCCCGTAATATCCTGACAGGTACGATAACCATAATCCCGCCAAAGCAGTCCGCAGGAGGAGTAAGGAATCCCATTCTCCCTCGCGCCATTTCCACCAACCATATGATGATCGTATCGTCCGCCGCCGATATCATAGACAACCGTGTTCGCGGAAAGATCTTGTGGAACAGACGAAACACGGGAGACAGTCCGAATACCACAATGGGAAAGGATCGCTGTCGCCATCACTTCATCGGAGTGGAACAGGCCGCTGTGTGTGACAGCATCAGAAGCTTCAGGTGTTTGTGTGAGCAGAAAACGCAAAATGAATCATCCCTTTCTTTTTTCAAAGGTAAATTGCGCAGATGCGAATACACGTCGCGCAATCCATGATCTCTGAACGGTCAGTCGTCGCACATCAGTTGATGAAACCAACTGACATATTTCTGTCGGGAAGTTGTAATTGTGCTGTCAGAAGGGTATCCATGTGCGCTCCATTTCCTGCGATCTTCTTCGCTCCATGTTTCTAATATGTGATCTTGTGGAATCACTGTCGGCAAAAACCCACTTTGTTTCCATTCGACATGCACCGGGTCGGGTCTGATTCTTGGCTGATAAATAGGAAGGATCTCACTGTTTCTTACCAGATCGAGCGTTTGATTCTGCTCTATTTTGAAATCTTCCTTCAAGAACCTGTCCAAATAAGAAAAAACCAGCGCCCTCTGCGTATCCTGCTGATTCCAAATCGGGAGTCCCAATTTCAGCATCAGCACACTGATTTCGGAATACCACATTGCGAACAGGCGCAATGTCTCCTTCGCGTCTTTGGGAGCTGTCGCAGGAGGACGCCTGTTCAACAAGGATTCGTAATTCAGAATCATTGCGGTCAGCTGCTGATTCACGGCAATTCTGTCGAGCATCTCCTCCTCGGAACTGACGTTATCGCAGCCGGACCAGAGCAAGTCGGGAACCGCGATCTCTTCTCCATCCTCATTTGTCAACGAGGCGACCCAATCGGGGGTTGCCTTAAAAGACGGCTCCGGGCTTTCATCCTCCTCATGTTCATCGTCTCTGCCTCCCCCGCTGAATCCACCGAAACGCTTGGATTCCCAGTAACGCTTTAGCTCGTCAGAGTAGTGGTGCTTCAGCGACTTCAGAAAAAAGTTGGAAAAGCCGCCTTTCTCCGGAATAAACTTCTCCGGGCTTAGATTCTTCATTTTCGCAATCGTCAAATCCACGGCGCTGCACAAGCACTCATTGTTGGTACTGATGGGAAGAAGGTTGTCATTCTCACCTCTCACATAATGAAACATATGTAGAGAGTAAATGGAAAGGACGATATCGGCCAGTTTCTCCCTCCAGCGGGTATGCCGCGCATTTTTATACTGTCTGTTCATGCTAATCAGGAAGAACTTTACTGCAGCGCTTTGTTCCGGATGAACCTTCAACAGATCGTCAACCGATGCTTGTGCTGCCTTGCACAGACATTTTCTCACAGCGGCGGCCCGGACCCGCTCTGCGGGATATTCTATCAGGAGCTGATTCTCAAGACTGCCGAAGCATCGGATCACTATGTCGGAAAAAGCCTGCTTCCGTAGCCTCCGCGTCTCAGATTTCGTCACAGATTCCCTGCTCCCGTAACACGCGGTCAGTTCCTCCAGCTGGGCATCAGAAATGGTAACTTCAGAAAGGATCTCCAGTTCCCGGCCCATCATGAGCAAATCGTCTCCAAGAAGGTTTAGACTGGCCAACTGCTGATCGGAAAGCATCAATGATGACCCGGCGCTGATAGGCTGAATGGTTTCCGCAAAGTCAGTTGTTGCTTCCATTGAGGACGCTTCAGATTGATATTCCTTCTGTTTCAATTTCCATCCCCCTTTGTGATATATCAGAGATGCAGAAGCTCTCGGATCTTTTTTTCGGGTTGCTGGAGATCCAAATGCGTGATCATGCGCAGAATATCATCCAACTGTACCAACGGCGTGACATCCCGAATCCTCTTCTTCTTGGTTTGAAAATTCATATCGCCGTAAACGACACATTCAATGAAAGTATCTTTTTTTACCATTCGCGCGTAACGCAGCGCCATGAGCTCCGTAATCATGTTGGTTTTTGTGCTGTAGGTAATGCAAGCGTGGATCACATCCTGATCCTCAATGTTTTCGATGATGGCCTGAAATGCTTTCAGCAGCGTGTCAATTCCCTCGTCGTTCGGGATGGGTATTTGAACCACTTTTCCGCTTCGAAGCGTCACATTTCGTTCAGCGCAAAACTCCTGGACCTCTTCCTCCAGCAGTGCTGCATTGTTCTGGCAATCCGGTCGATCCTCCACAACAGCTAAAACCTCAATGGTGTCCCCAGGGTCTGTGTAGCCATACATAGCAGCGAGAATTGGAAAGCGCGTTGCTTTCGCGGACTGGCCAACTGGACCATAGTGAAGTCTGGGGTTGTCTGTTGCTTCATAGGGACCAAACGTCAACTCTTGTCTGGCGCAGAAAGTTAAAAACTTTTTCAAAACAATTAATCCTCCCAATACTTTGAATAAAATAATGTCATTTTTTATCAGTTTCGCACAGCAAGTATACCTCAGTACCAATTTCAAGTCAAGTTACATGCGAATGAAGCCCGAGCATTCACGGTCGAAGGACAGAAAGCATTCGCGCAAACCACGATCAATCCGGCATCAACGAGCTGCTGAAATACCTGGCTACGCTACATCAACGTCAGGGAAAAGACTGCGAACTGGTATGCGACTATGAGGATGGATTCAGTTACCCGGAAAAATCCCGATGGACATCCAAGCCTCTGCAGTGGCTTCAGAATCTAAGACTCGGAGAGGCTGTATTGGAGGAAACGCTTATTGAGTATCCGGTTACCTATCATGAGCTGAACAACAGACTGGAACGTATGGATAAGTGCATAGGAAAATTGGACAAGCAGAAGAGGTATGTTGAAAACGTCAACAAGTTGGTCTGCTTCAGGAGGATCAAGGTCCACATTGCCCTATCGTTTCTGGTAGAGGTGGGAGATTTCAAGCGTTTCCCATAGCACCACAGTTTGCCGCATCCCTTGGCCTGGTTCCCGGCGAGGACTTCAGTGGAGACAATATCCATCATGGCAGTATTACCAACCCCTGCAACTCCCATTTGCGAAGGTCATTGTCTACGCAGACAAGGCAAATGAACGGCTACGCCGAAAATATCTGCGTATCTCTGCAAATTCCAGAGCCAATATTGCAAAGACCGCTGCTGCCAGGGAGTTTGCCTGCTACATCTGGGGTATGATGAACGACAAGCTGGATTGAGCGCCGTAAGCATTACGGTCCGCAGGCCTTGACAGGACAGTCCCTGCCTGTTGTAATGCAAAGTGGAGAGGGCGGCTCCAATTTCAGATATCGTAAACTGGCAGCGCCATCGCTTCGGGACGGTGTAACAGACAGGGCCAGTTCTGTCAAGGCTCTTCGACTCGCTGCGCGGGCAGCTTCCTGACTGCAAAGCCTTTGTTTTGGCTCATGCTCACCATGTTCAGATACAATAGACTATCCCCAACCCCCTGGAGGCATGCACGGGGATTCTGTTGATTTTTGGACTTATTCAAGCCATCTGCGATTTCTCTATGTTGGCACGAGGAACCTCGGTCCCAATGTGATCCACGCGCTTAGATCACAAGGCTTACGGCGTAGTCATTAGCCTGTCGGTAACCAATCCACATATAGCAGAGTGGCTAAGGCCGGAATCTGTTTCATCGGACTCGCGGCGTATATCTCCAGAATCGATCTGTTGGAAAAGCAAGGCAGGCTGCACAAAATCCTGAACGGTATTTTGTCGGACTGCCATCTTGACAAAAGGTCACTTTATAACAGAGAATATGCTTCCAATCAATCTCTCTTTATGCCTCCGGTATTCTCCAATCGGTATAAATCCTGCATGTGCAATCATGTTGTCCATAGTCCGCCGTTTTCCTCGGCTTCATTCACTTCCCATCTTTGATTTTATTATCTGTTTCCGCCAGTGCAAAACAGAGCTTCGACAGCCTGTTCCAGTTGGTCTGCATGCGCGTCTCCACAATTTCCATTTTTTGCGGAGTGGTGCAAGGTGTTTTTCCTGTTCCACGGGTCTGCGGTTTTGGACCTGTGTTTCAGTCAGGCCAGCCTCTCCGCGCTATCGGTAAGGCAAAAGGTTTTTGGTCCGCCCTTCTCCCGCTCCAGCGTTTCGCGGTAATTGCACAGGCTATGTCCACCAGCCTGAAGAGCGTTCATCAACTCCTCTATTTGAAAAAAAGGTCTCGCTCTGCAATTACTGCTCTCCCCAGATTCTAGATACGTCTTCTTCGTAAGCGTCCGTCTTGCGCTTCAAAAAAGGACTACTCCAAACATTTTATTTCGTCCCGCACAGGCAGGTCACGCCTGCTGTCTCGCCAACCCGCAATCCAGGCAGTTAGCCGCTCCAAGATCGGAGGCTGTCTGCCCTTGCCCCGATCCAACTCGGTTTTGTCCATTTTTTTCATTTCGCTGGTATCCATGTCCCGGTTTCTCCTTTCTCCGGCTCCGATTGTGCCTGCTCTCCTGTTTCCTGTCTTGCCTTTGCTACTATAACAAGTACGACGCCGTTTTTTTACCTGAAGAATAATTGCTTTCCGCGTTCTGAAATATTTCTTTCATGTTTGATCTTTGCTATTGTCATATACCTTTGAGACTAACTGTTTTTTCATTGGGATGAAAATCTTTAAAAATTTTTCTTGCATTCAAAAATCTATATTGGGCCGGGAGTATATAGAAGCGAGGGTCGAAACGGGTAAAGATGTTCGCCCGTGCATCTAAAAAAGAGGCCAAAACATGCACCATAACAGTATTGGTCGTAAGTGAAAAAGGTTCTGTCTTTACGCAGAACCGCAAAGATGCCCCTGAGGGGATTCCACAAGCCACCGGTAGAGCCGATAATCATGACATCGAACCGTTTACATTACAGAGATTTCACGTCAATCCATAATATCATCAACAATGTAGCACTGACCTTGGAGAGGGTCACTAAAAACTACTACTCTATATCATAAAGGAACCAAGAAAATGACAATCAGAGAACTGTATGAAAAGCTTATGTGCTATCCCCGGGCGATGCGCCTGAATCCCCCCGCCAGCGAGAAACAGCTTCGCGGATTTGAGGAAGAGTTTCACACTGAACTGCCTGACCAGTTTCGGGAACTCCTGGAATGCTTTGACGGAGGAGAGATCTTTGTTCCCGGCACGGTGATCTACGGCGTGGGTGGCCAGGGCAGCGAGAGTCTCGCTGCGTTCAACCGGGGCCTTGCCCGCAGAGACTTTTCCATACCGCCGCAGTACCTGCTGTTCGCGGAGCTCAATTTCGGCGATTTTCTCTGCATTGATCTGACAGGGGAACACTCGGTGATCCAGTGGGACCACGAAACCAATGAGGAATATGACGAGTGGGAGAGCCTTTCTCAGTGGCTTGAGGAGACCATTGAGGATTACGCGGAATACGCGGGTGAAGAGTGATGAAGAAATCAACGATGAGCCACGATGAGAAACGCGCCATTACAAGCGCGCGTCAGAACGCGGTGCGGAACGCCTGGAAAATGGAGGCGGCCAGGGTCGCCAATGGCGAGGGCACGCGTCAGTGGACGGTTGCCGAGCAGAAGGAACTGCTGGAGACAGGGGAAGTCAAGGGATACCAGGGGCACCACATGAAGTCGGTCAGCGAGTACCCGGAATTTGCGGGAGATCCGGAAAACATCCAGTTTTTGACCAATGACGAGCACTTGTTGCTAGCGCATAACGGGAGTTATCACAATGCCACCAATGGTTATCTGAATCCAAAGACGGGACAGATGGAGGATTTCCGGGACAACGACCTGCCGAGGGCGCCTGTCTCCCAGCTGAACGAAACGTATATCGATCTTGGTGCCATCCATGCCGAGGCCATGAAAGGGGAGCAGAACAATGCCGATCTCCAGGCCGGGAAAGGGACTGGCGTGACAAACGATGGAATCACAAACGCCCCAAGCCCCGGACACGCCGGGGGCGGGGGAAAGACGGGGGGGACCGGGGCGGCCAAG
>CAJOPB010000055.1 GCA_905236305.1 uncultured Oscillospiraceae bacterium
AATTCCATTTCCTTCTCGCTTAAATTGTGTGTCCGTGCCATGCCTTTTCTCCTTGTTCGTTTTGGTTATTATTGGCATTTACACGGTTTGTTATTCAGCCTCTATTGGGAACAAGCTCATGCAGTCTGCGCATATCCTTTTCATACTCTGCAGTGTCCCAATTCCACGGGTCGTTTTCCGCAAATTGTGAACTGTGACAGCACAGCTCACAATTCAGATTGCAGCGGTCCACCAGATGAATATTCAGGTCATTGATCTGTATGCAATCCTTAAAGAGGCTGATTACTCCATTTGCATCCGGTTTTCCCGAAAAATATACCGTGCTGTTGGTGATAAAAAGTGCCTGGTCTCCAATTCCCTGTTCCTTACAGTATCTTACCATCTCAACCACACTCTGATGTGCATACGCACTTGATAATAAGACACCTTCTATTTCAGATTTCCTGTAGCGCTCTCCCGCCTCGCGGATAGAAATTACCGGAAGGCCATCAACCACTGTACCTATCTTGTCCTGACTGTGGGCATTCACATACGCGATGATCGTATGCCCATACTTCTCCACCAGGTGTCTTACGCGAAAGCTGTGCGCTTTTGTTCCGAATAGAGCGAGCTTCATAAACACTTATCTCCTTAATAACTCAGCAACCATCCTGCTATGCTTTTGCTTGTGAAAAAACAGATAGTTTGTTTCCTTGTTATGGGTCACAGTCTCGATCTCGCGGATTCCGCCCTGGTCAATCACATAGCATCCATATCCGATCTGTGAAAGCAAATTGATAATGTCATTGGGATGGTATCCCTGTTTTGCCTCCCACTTTCTGTACATTTCCGAAAGAATCACGGGTTTATTTCTCTTAATTGTTTCAATTCCTCCCTGATAGACAAACAGTTCAGCGCCTTCAACATCACATTTCAGAAAGTCAACGGTACTGATAGACGGACAGGACGCAGATTCCTCCTCTACAACATTGTCCAACTTTCTCATACGAACATGGATTTTCTCTGTCGTTTGTCTCTCCAGCAAATCTGACAGGGATGACGCGCCGCTCTCAACTATGTCATAATAAAACTCTGTTTCACATTCCCTGTTATAAAGGCCGAAATTGAAAGTATGGCAGCCGTTCATACCATTCAAAAGAATGTTGTTGTTCAGGCGCTTGTAGGTTTGCGGAACCGGTTCAAAGAAAAACACCTCGCTCCCGGGTTTCCACTTTTTGATACTGAGTCCATAATACCCGATATTGGCGCCGACATCATAGATCACCGGATTATCTCCAAAGAATGAAACGACCCTTCGAACCATGGACAATTCTTCTGTCTCATATGTGTTTCGCATCATCAACTGAAGCGAAATATCGCTTTCATCCGGATCGCAGTATAATTTCAGATTGTAACCATCAAATGCAAACTCTGCATAAACTCCCTCCCTGGAAAGAACAATCTTTTGACATATGCTGTCTTCTAAAACCCATAAATAGTCAAAGAGTTCTTTTCTTGCTTCATAGAAATCATGATAAAGTTCTTCTTTTGTCCTGGATTTGCTCAGATAATCCTCTTTTAACTCTTGAATCATTTTGAACACCTTTCCTTTTTTACCAAATTTGTGTATACCACTGAAAGCACCCCACTATGCATATTCATCTTATTAAATGCATGCAGGGCAAACATATGCGGTCTCTGACAATATAATAATCGACAACAAGCATTCTCAAAGTAATACTGTTCAATGCTTCCGGGACAGATCATTGCAGCAATGCCAACAGCTCCTCACTGCTGAGGGTGCTGAGGGAAATGTGTTCACCGCTGAGGACCGCGTCGCTGAGATCCCGCCTGGCCTCCTGCATTGCCAGCAGCTTTTCCTCAACCGTGTCCTTTACAATCAGACGGTATACCGTCACCTGATTTTGCTGCCCGATGCGGTGGGCGCGGTCTGTGGCATCTCCGGGCTCTGTCTCCAGTATATACAGCCAGCAGCGTCAGCTCGTGAGCGCAGAGTTCGTCAGAAAAAAGACTGCGGTACCGTGCCGCATTGCAGGTGCAGCGGTGAAATTCCACCTCGCCGGAGTAGAGGTTGATGCCAACACCTTCCGGCATTCACCGGGGGCTTTGTCCGCGCCCTGGCACGCAGGACCTGCCTGCCGTCATGACCGTAGGTCAGGACAGGAAACTCCATCTCAAGCGCGCCGCTTTTCAGGAGCTTTTGGGCACGGTGCAGTTCCCGGCGGCTCACTGTCAGGACAGACGCAGCTTTTTTACATTGAAAAAAAATGCCGTCGTTCCCCGACGGAAAAAGTACAGGGGCTGCAATCGCGTCATTTTTCCGCAGCACCCGGCTCCGGTCCGGCCTCCGGTCCGGGCTCCGGCTTCAGGCCAAAAATTCCAGCTTTTTCCTCATCTGTTCCATCCGTTTCATCTTGTTTCTTCATACTATATCACAAGCATTCTACAGACGCAACGGTATTTCACATCCAGACTGCAACAACGCACCTGCTGCGGAGCGCATCCGTCATTCCGTGCCGCGGCTTTTTGCGGCAATTACTGGATAATGCCCGCGGTGCTCTGCCGGAACTTACCAGCCTCAAACTGAATATTCGACTTCGCTTTGCAAAAGCTAGGTTTGGGCAGTCAAAGGCCCGAAATTGAGCAAAGGAGCTGTAAAAACAACGATGGCTAAGAATTCCAATACTCTGGTAAACCCCAATGCCCGCGACGCGATGGACCGCTTTAAGATGGAGGCCGCCTCTCAGGTAGGCGTCACCCTCAAGCAGGGCTATAACGGTGATCTGACCAGCAAGCAGGCCGGTTCCATTGGCGGCCAGATGGTGCGCAAGATGATCGAGGCCTACGAAAACGGCATGAACTGACCAAAGCTGTCAGCTGCGGCGGAACTCTTTACGCCAGGCTGAATAATTGTTCCCGGTGTCTCTGCGGAGACGCCGGGACAATTTTTATCGTGCCCCCCGGCAAGTCTCATCCGCAATGCCATATGCTGCCGGCAAAAGGGCGTAGGCATTCTCCGCTGCGATACCTTCATCAGAAATCCTTACAGCTGTATCACAGCATAACCGGTCCCCGTTTCCACTCCGCATCTCCCCGGCGCGATGCACAGTCCGGAGCGCCCAGGGACCAAAGGTCTGTCGCCGCGGCCTCCAGGGCAAATACCCGCCGGGCGTTGCTGTCCAGTCCATGCACGGCTGCAGGCCGGGTCAGGATGGGCGCCTGCGCGGTTTTGCGCATCTCCGCCAGCAGCCCGCGTCCCGCCGCATTGGCACCCAGCACCCGGAGATAGGGAGGCAGTCTCCCCAGAACATCCTCCCGCCGCAGCCCCAGGGCAGCGCCCCAGAGCATCCGGCGGAGTCGCGAAAGGGTATAGCGCTTTGCGGCCGCCTCCTCCAGCAGCGCCGCCAGCGTCGGAGCGGTACGGGCCGCGCGCCGCAGACGGTTTTCCAGCCCCTCCCCCGCGTCCGGCAGCGCCGCGAACACAGCCGCGGAAGCGTTCCGCAGGCGGCTCAGCAGCGCAGTCTCCAGCATGTTCCGGTCCGCCGGACCCCTGCCCTGCTCCGACTCCCGTACATATACCTCCAGCGCCTCCGGCGGAACCGCCTCCGCCAGCGCCGTACCGGTTTCCATCCTCTGCCGCAGATCCGAAGCAGAGGAAAAGCCTCCCCGGCCAGCCTCGTCATGTCCCGCCCCGCGGCGGAGGACCGTCAGCGGCTGTATCGGCGCTTTCAGAACCGCGATGGCCTTCAGATACTCCACACCCAGCATGTCGTTGGGACGGTTCAGCACAGGCAGCGCGCTGCCGGCAAGGCGTTCCGCCGCGCGCTGCCGCGCGGCTGCATAGGAGTCCCCCCGGCGCAGCTCCTCCCGCACCAGCTCGTCCAGCTCGGGCAGCAGCAGCACCGCCGCACTCTCCCGCAGCGGCGCCAGCGTCCCGCTCTCGCTGCCAAAGCTCAGATAATTTACCACCCCGGCAGCCCGGAGCAGGGACACTGCCCCCCGGGCAAAGCCCTCCGCCGAGGAAAGAGCCCAGGGCAGCGGGAGCTCTATAACCAAATCCGCCCCGCAGCGCAGCGCCGCCTCCGCCCGGGCGTGCTTTTCCAGAACTGCCGGCGCGCCCCGCTGGACAAAATTTCCGCTCATCACGCAAACCATCGCGCAATCTTCCCCCAGCTGTGCCCGGGTCGCATCCAGATGATAGCGGTGTCCATTATGAAAAGGGTTATATTCCGCTACAATCCCGCAGACTTTTTTCATAAAAAACGCTTGCCTTTCCAGAATATTGTATTAGAATAGAAAAGAGCATCGTTATTATCCTATCGGAAAACAGCGAAAATATCAAGTAAGGAAGGATTCGGAAAATCATGAAGGTATTAGTCATCAACGCGGGCAGCTCCTCTTTGAAGTATCAGCTCATCGACATGGAGGGTGAGCGTCTGTTGGCCAAGGGCCTGTGCGAGCGTATCGGCATTGACGGAAAGTTCACTTACAAGCCCCAGGTGGAGGGCAAGGAAAAGCAGGACGCAGTGGATTATGCCATGCCCAGCCACGTAGAGGCCATTCAGGCCGTGCTGAACGCACTGGCAGACCCGAAAAACGGCGTTGTCGCCAGCATGGACGAGATCGGGGCTGTCGGCCACCGGGTGGTTCACGGCGGCAAGGCGTTTACGGAGAGCTGCCTCATCGACGGCGAGAAGATTGAGGCCATCAAGAAAAACTTCCCCCTGGCCCCCCTCCACAACCCCGCAAACCTGCTGGGCATCGAGGCATGCCAGAAAGCCATGCCCGGCAAGCCGCAGGTTGCCGTATTTGACACGGCATTCCACATGACCATGCCCGCCGCGGCATATACCTACGCCATTCCCTATGAGTATTATGAAAAGGATGACGTTCGCCGTTACGGTTTCCACGGCACCAGCCATCGTTATGTCTCCTCCCGCTGCATTGAGCTTCTGGGCAAGCCGGAGCACAGCAGAATCATCAGCTGTCACCTGGGTAACGGCTCCTCCCTGGCGGCTGTGCAGGACGGCAAAAGCGTGGACACCAGCATGGGCCTTGGACCTCTGGCCGGCGTCCCCATGGGCACCCGCTGCGGCGACATCGACGCAACCATTCTGGAGTATCTGATGAACCGCTACGGCTGGGATATGAAGGAAATGATGAACGTCCTGAACAAGAAGTCCGGTGTGCTGGGCGTCTCCGGCGTATCCTCCGACTTCCGTGATCTGGAGAGCGCGGCTGCCGAGGGCAACGAGCGGGCCAGGCTGGCACTGGACAAGTTCAGCTATGAGGTGAAAAAGCTCGTGGGCGCCTACGCGGCGGCCATGGGCGGCGTGGACGCCATCGTCTTCACCGCCGGTGTGGGTGAAAACGCCCCCACCACCCGTGCCGCTATATGCCAGGGGCTGGAATACATGGGCGTCAAGCTCTGCGAAACCCGCAACAGCGAGCGGGCGGACGAGCACCTGATCAGCACGGATGACAGTCCGGTAAAGGTCTTTGTCATTGCCACCAATGAGGAGCTGATGATCGCCCGCGACACCAAGGCCATCGTGGAGGGATAATCCGGTTTCACTATTTCAGGGAGCGACGGAATCCTCCGATTCCGTCGCTCCCTGCCCGCAAGGGCGGTTTTCCCAGGCCGGCTCCCTCCGCAAGGCAGCAATCAGAGCTCAGGCCGGTTCTCCCACCCCCGGAGAATGCGTAAAGCGATACCGCGCGTTTCTCCGTGAGCGGATTGCAGTGGAAACGGTTTTTTGCCGGCGGAGTACATTGTCCCCGGATGAATACGAAAGAGAGAGTGGATGCAATGAGAAAGTGGATTTCCCTGTTGCTGGCACTGACGCTGTGTTTGGCCTCGGCCCTCCCCGCACATGCGGCGGAAACACATTTTCTTGATGACGGTGGCCAGAGGCTGTCCCCCTCTGTAGACTGGAAGGTGGAGAGCGGGGTCCTCATCATCAGCGGCAGCGGACATATGCCAAATTATACCCAGCAAGCGCCCGCCCCCTGGCATGATGCGGCGTTTACCCAGGTGGTGCTGGCAGCCGGGATCACCACAGTGGGGGATTATGCCTTCTATCGGCGCAGCGCCTCTCCGCTGTCTGTGGGAGATCAGGATACCGCTGCAGGTGCCAATCCGGTGTCCGTGACACTTCCCGCCGGCGTACTGTCCATCGGGAAAAGCGCCTTTGGCAACTGCACTGCTCTGGCCAGTCTCACAATCCCGCAGTCTGTCACTTCCGTGGGCGAGCGGGCTTTTGAAAACTGCACTGCCCTCACTGACATTACGCTGCCGGACACCCTCAGCGGCAGCGCCATCGGAAAGGCCGTTTTTTCCGGCTGCACTGCTCTGAGCAGTGTTCGGTTGCCTGCCGGGCTCACCGAAATCCCGGAGAGCATGTTTCAGCGCTGCACTGCGCTGACCGCATTTTATATCCCGGACACGGTCACTGCCATCGGCAATTCCGCTTTTTATGACTGCAGCGGTCTCAGCTCCGTACACATCGGAGGTGCCGTTCAAAAAATCGGCGCCGCGGCCTTTGCCGGCTGCGCTGCCCTGACCGAGCTTCCCGCCATGGACGGGATAACCGCCCTTGACGCCAACACCTTTGAGCGCTGCACCGGACTGACCTCCGCCGTAATTCCGTCCAACGTCACCGAGCTGGGCGCGAATGTCTTTCGCGGCTGCACCAGCCTGACCGGCGTCACCATACCGGACAGCGTGACGCGCATCGCCTCAGGTGCGTTCCGGGACTGCACAGCGTTGAAGGAGGTGCGCCTCCCTGCGGGCTTTACGGGCTTTGAGGGAAGCGAAATCTTTGCCGGTTGCACCAGCCTTGCCACCCTGCCGCTGCCGGAGGGAAATACCCAGGTTCCCGCCGGAATGTTTCAGGGCTGCACCGGCCTCACCGCGCTGCAGCTTCCCTCCACTGTCACCGCCATCCGCAAGGATGCATTTAGCGGCTGCGCCGGTTTGACGGATTTGACGCTCCCTGCCGGGATCACAGTCCTGGGGGAGAGCGCCTTCAGCGGTTGCACCGGCCTCACCACCGTCACAGTCCCTGCCGGCATCCGCGAGCTGGGTGCCTCTGTCTTCTCGGACTGCAGCGGTCTGACCTCTGCAGTCCTGTCCGACGGGATTGTCTCCGTTCCCGACAATCTGTTTCGCGGCTGTTGGGCACTGGAAGCAGTCAGACTGCCCGACAGCATCACCGCAATCGGGCAATACGCCTTCGCCGGCTGCACGTCTCTGACAGAGCTGGAAATCCCTGCCTCTGTGGTAAAGCTGGGCCAGGGCGCTTTCAGCGGCAGCGGACTGAACGCACCCCGGCTCCCTGCGGGGCTGGAGCGCCTTCCCACCAGCATTTTCTCCAACTGCGGCAACCTTACCGCCCTTACGGTTCCCCGGGGCACGGCTTCGATCGGCGCATATGCGTTTTTCTGCGACAGCTATCTGGCTGCCGTCGGCATTCCCGCCACAGTCACGCGAATTGACCGGAGCGCCTTTTCCGGCTGCTTTGCGCTGAGGGACATATACTTTGGCGGCACAGAGCAGCAATGGAAGTCCATTCATCTGGAAAACGCGGACATGGGTAATGTGCTGCTGCAAAACGTCACCGTTCATTACGGCGTCTATCCCGTGCCGGATACCGCCGTGGCGCCGGCGCCGCCCTCGCCGTCTGCGCCCCCGCGGAGATTCAGCAGCGAAGAACTGTACGGAGATGCCGCGCCGGACGCCCCTGGCCCCTCTGATGCGCGTATTGCGGAGATTCTGGACAGCTTTTGGCTGGAATGGGACCCCAATTCCGCATACATCGGGACGGATGCCGCTGATTTCTATCTGTTCACCCGCTGGGACGGGGATGCGCTGGAGCTGAAACGCTCCTCCCATACAAGCTATGGTTATGCCAGGGACAACGCGGTATTCACCGTCCATAACAGTGATCCCACCCGGCCGCTTTTTGTCAAGCTGCGGGCTTACACGCTCCAGCCGGAAAATACTGTGCTGAATGTGTTTCAAGGCAGCTTTGAAACTGCCGCGCGCACCCCGCTGGATGTCAGCGGAAGCTATGTCTACAAGGTGCCTGTGGAATCCGCCGAGTCGGCCTATCTCACGCCGATTCTGCGCAGCAGCGGCTGCTGGGGCCAGTACTCCAACAACGGCGCCTACTCCCTCGACAGCAACGATGAGGTTATCCCCGACGGCACCCGGTTTACCATTCCCTACACCCATCCCTTTGTACAGGACATTACCTTCTCCCCTGCCGAGGGTACCCCGGAGGACGAGACCGTATATTCCATCGACTATCTGGAGACCACCGAGGACCGCTGCTACGCCATCTGGCTGGAAGCGCGGGATCTTGAGACCGGCTATTACATCTGGAAGATGTATCCCTTTATTTTTAGCAACGAAAAGGTGGATGCCCATAACGGTTCTTCCGGAGAGCGCTTTGTGGATGTCTCCGCCGGAGACTATTTCGCAAAGGCGGTGGCATGGGCAGTAGAGAACAACATCACCCAGGGCACCTGGGTGGACACCTTCTCCCCCACCCAGGCTGTAACCCGGGGGCAGGCAGTCACCTTTCTCTGGCGCGCCGCAAATTGCCCCGCTCCCCAAAATCGGACGCACACCTTTGCGGACGTACCTGAAGGAGCCTGGTTTACCGACGCGGTACTCTGGGCGGTTGAACAGGGCATCACCCAGGGCACCTGGGTGGACAGCTTTTCCCCGGCGCAGAGCGTGACATACGAGCAGCTGCTCACCTTCCTCAGCCGCGCAGCAGGCATTGAAAGCTCCGGCGCGGACTGGGCACAGGCTGCCATGAACTGGGCCGCCGGTCAGGGGTTGTTTATGGGGCTGCCCGGGATCCCGGTCCGCACGGAGCCCTGTCCCCGCTCCGACGTGGTGTTCTTCCTCTGGCGGGAGTATGCACAATAGTCTCCCGCCGGTAACAGCTGCAAAATGCAGCTGCAAATCGTCGGCAAAGTCCAAGGGAACTTTGCCGACGAGAAAGCTGCGAGGCTTTGTCTGCAGTCTGAAGCGCTATGCCTCTCTCCGTATAATCTCCACCGTCGTGTTTCGATAATCTCCCGCGGGTGAGAACTGCTGCTCCAGCCCCTCGGTAATCAAAAGGCCTCCGTCCTGAGTTACCATAATCAGTTCAAAGCGCTCCTCCGGACGTGCCATCCAGAAATCCGCCGCTTTTTCCGCCCCCATGACAAACAGCGCGGTAGAATAGGCATCGCAGCGCATTCCGCTGTCTGCCCCACCCACCACTGTGACGCTGGCAAGACCGCTGCGGGCGGGCATCCCGTCAGCGGGATCTAAAATGTGCCAGTAGCGAATGCCGCCGCGCTCGAAAAACCGCTCGTATCCTCCGGAGGTCACCACGGTCTTGTCAACCGCCTCCACCACTCCTGCAAGATTATTCTCATCTTTCGGGTCACGTATCCCCACTCTCCAGGGAGAAACACCGTCCGGCTTTGTTCCAACCGCCACCACATTACCGCCCAGATCCAGCAGGGCATGGGCCTGCTCCCCCAGCCTCTGACGGATAAGCCCTCCCAGAGTATCTCCGGTCCAGCCCTTGGCCACGGCGCCCAGGTCCAACAGCATACCGGGGGCAAGCTCCACATACCGGCTTCCATCCTCTTTGGGAGAATCCAGGCGCACCCGGGTGTAGTCCACGCACTCCAGCAGGCTGTCCAGCAGCGCCCGGTCCGGGATGCGGAAGTCCCCGTCCTCCCGTGTGAAGCCCCAGGCCAGGGAAACGGGATAAATGGTTACGTCCAGGGCACCCTCTGTCTCCGCACAGAGGTCCAGTGCTCCGGCCAGCAGCGCCCCGGCCTCGGCCGGCAGCACGCCGCTTCCGTCCCGGTTGATTTTGGAGAGGGCGCTGTCCGGCTCTGTGGTGGAGAGCTGCCCCTCCAGTTCCCGGACCAGGGTCTCCGCCTCGGCCAGCACTGCGCCGGCCTGTTCTCCGCCTTTGCTGTCATAGACTGTCAGCGTCATTACCGTATCCATGGCAAAGACCGTGTCCGTTGCGCTCCCCTGTCTCCCCTGCCCGCAGCCGCAGAGCAGCAGACACAGTGCCGCAATAATCAGGCACCAGCGTTTCATCTGCAGTTCCCCCTCTCCCTCCGGTTATCGTCTTTCGGCTGGGATATTATATCATAGGGCCCGTTTTTCCGCAACGCGCAAAAGACGATTGCATTTCTCCCGGTTTCCCGTTATAATGGATGTACACGAAAATCACAATCACAAAAAGGCGGTGAACAGCTATGGCCCTGCTGGAATCCGGAGAAATGTATCTGGAAACCATTTTAATCCTGTCCAGGAAAAAGTCCTTTGTTCGCGCAATTGATGTCGGCGAATACATGGGGTACTCCAAACCCTCTGTCAGCCGTGCAATGGGTCTGCTCCGCGAGGGAGGCTATGTCACGGTCAACAGCGACGGACACATCACCCTGACCGAGGCAGGCCGTGAGGTGGCGGAGACGATTTACGAGCGCCATACGGTCCTGACGGATATTCTGACCCGTTTGGGTGTGGACCCGCAGGTGGCGGCAGAGGACGCGTGTAAGATGGAGCATTATATCAGTGATGCCTCCTTCCAGGCGATCAAGCAGCATTTTCTTGCCTGCTCATGTTGAAAAACGCTGACACAGTTTGCTGCGGTATATTCGCTGTTGTCCGCCGTTGGATATAACGTGCGGAAGTGCGTTTCCCCGGAAAAGAGAGAGGAAAGGATGCGACCAACCGATGAGCAAAACGCCCAAATGGGAGAAATGGATGCCCTCGCCCCTGCCTCCGGAGGCGGAGGCCTTCACCGCGGACGGCTATATTCAGGACCAGGATTGTCTCCACGCCTATTCCTACCGCACCATTCCCGCATGTCTCAACTGCTGCGGCCCCGCTGCCATATTCAATCTGCGGCTTCGAGCGGGACAGCACCCTGATCTGCCGGAAATGCTGCTGGAGATGGAGCGGATGCACCTGTTCCACGTTCCCGGCCCTACGCGGGTGCGCGTGATGCGGCTGTGCCTGGACAAATACCTGCCGGGCTGGCAGGAGATAAAAGGACGCAGCCGCAGTCTTCACGCCGCTGCGAACAGCGAGATGGGCATCTTCCGCTATCGGGAGACCGGCATACCCCACTATGTGGCCTACTACGCCGTGGGTGGAGGACGGTTTCGCTTTTTTAATGTCAGCGACCAGATTGGCGAGGATTGTTTTTCCATGGATCGCTTTGGCCTGGAGCACTGTATCTGCGAGCCGGTGCGGCTGTTTTTCTGGCCTGCCCATCGCATTTAAAAAAGAACCGGAGGATATCCAGCCTGCTGCCGTCCCTCTGGTTCTTTTGTTTTATGCCGCCGGAGGGCGGATGGTACAGCTCACATCATGCGCCCTCTCCGCAGTGCGCACAGTCCTCCACCCCGGCAAACAGAGCGGGGTCATAGGCAATCCCGTGCCGGTCATAATAGTCCTTCACTGCAGATTTAATGGCCTCCTCCGCCAGAACGGAACAGTGAAGCTTGTGCGCCGGCAGCCCGTCCAGGGCCTCGGTCACAGCCTGGTTGGTCAGCTTCAGCGCCTGACTCAGAGGCTGTCCCTTGATCAGCTCTGTTGCCATGGAGCTGGAGGCAATGGCGCTGCCGCAGCCAAAGGTCTCAAACTTCACGTCCGCGATTTTATCGTCCTGAATCTTCAGATACATTTTCATAATGTCGCCGCACTTGGCGTTTCCCACCTCGCCCACCGCGTCGGCGTCCGCAATGACGCCCACATTGCGCGGGTTGCGAAAATGATCCATTACCTTCTCACTGTATAAAGCCATAGTCGCGCTCCTTTACAATTCAATCTTATTTCGTGGTGCTGCTTTCTCTCTGCCGCAGCACGGGCCAGCCGTGCCGGCAATATCCAATGTGTGCCGCCGGCGGGAAACAGAAAACTTACAGGATAAACTGCCGCCGGCCTTCCTGCAGGTCCCGCCAGACCGGAGACATGCCGCGGAGATAGTCCACAACCTCCTTCACCGCCGAGATCATATAGTCCACTTCTTCCTCGGTGTTCTCCTCACCCAGGCTCAGGCGGAGGGAACCGTGGGCAACGTCGTGGACTCTGCCAATCGCCAACAGCACATGGCTGGGGTCCAGAGATCCGGAGGTACAGGCGCTGCCGGAGGACGCAGAGATCCCTTTGTCATCCAGAAGCAGCAACAGGCTCTCTCCCTCTATCCCCTCAAAGCAGAAGCTCACATTTCCCGGGAGACGCTTCTCTCCGTCTCCGTTCAGCGCGCAGTGGGATATTTCCCTTCTGATGCCTTGAATCAGACGGTCCCGCAGAGCAGTTACCCGGGGAATATTGGTCTGCATCCCCGTCACAGCTTCCTCCAATGCCGCGGCCATGCCCAGCACTGCCGGAACATTTTCGGTTCCTGCCCGTTTCCCCCGCTCCTGGGCGCCGCCCTCGATCAGGGGCAGGAAGGGTACGCCCCTGCGCACATAAAGTACCCCGATACCCTTCGGCCCATGAAACTTGTGTCCGGACAGAGACAGCATGTCGATATTCTCCTCGTCGATCCGAATAGGCAGGTGCCCCACCGCCTGCACCGCATCGGTGTGAAACACAACACCCTTTTCCCTGCAAATTCGGCCGATCTCCGGGACAGGCTGGATTGTACCGATCTCGTTGTTGGCGTACATCACACTCACCAGCGCCGTATCCGGCCGTATGGCAGCCGCCACCTGCTCCGGAGTGACCAGTCCGTTTTCATGCACGTCCAGCAGCGTGACCTCATAGCCCTCCCGTTCGAGTGCGCGAAGGGTGTGGAGCACCGCATGGTGCTCAAAGGCTGTGGAAATAATATGCTTTTTCCCCTTCCGGGCTCCCAGCGCAGCAGCAGAGCGCAGGGCCTGGTTGTCCGCCTCGCTGCCGCCCGAGGTGAAGGTGAGCTCCTTTGCGCTGCAGCCCAGGGCAGCCGCGATGCGCTCCCGCGCCCCCGTCAGTGCTTCGTTTGCCTCCTGCCCCAGACTGTAGAGGCTGGACGGATTTCCCCAGAGTCGCTCCATCCCCTCCTTCACCGCAGCGATAGCCCCGGGGCTCATTCGGGTTGTTGCCGCATTGTCCGCATATATTCTCATGATTTTTCCCTTTCATAGATGCTTTTTTATCTACTTGTTTAGTGGGTAAATAATAGCACATCCGTTGTCCTCTGTCAAGAGGCACTCTGCCCGCTGCCGGTCATATGGCTGCGAAAAAAATCCATTGCATTTCTACGGGGAGATATAGTATACTCAGCCTATGGAAACTTTGATCGAAAAAGGAAAGACCCGGGTGGCCGGCTGGTTTTGGCTCTGCCCGGTGCGTCATATTCTGATCGCTGTGAGCGCGCTGTTCCTCGCAGCCTATTTTGGCCTGCGGCATAATGCCGGGCTGATGGCAGCCATTTGCGGGGGCTTTGTCCGTCCCTATCACCGCTTTATGGCAAGACTCACCGGACATCTGTCCTTTTCTGCCGGGGAGCTGATTATCGTCATTGCGGTGCTGGCCGCGCTGGATTATACTGTCATCTTTATCATCGGCCTGGTCAAGCGCCCGGAAAAGAGAAAACGGACGTATCGCTTCTGTATGACCTGTCTGGCTGCCTTCGGGCTGATCTATTCCGGCTTCTGCCTGTTTTGGGGCGTATACTACTACACCTCCGATTTTGAGGCGCAGAGCGGGATCAGAGCGCAGCCTCTCAGCGTCAGCCAGCTGGAAACCGTAACGCGCTACTTTACCGATCTGGCAAACGACTATGGCAATCAGGTGCAGCGGGATGAGAATGGGTTGTTTGCCGAGAGCATCGGTGTCTATTTTGACCACTCCACCACCCTGTATCACGCTGCGGAAGAACAACTCCCCTGCCTCACCGGAGACCCCGTGCGAGCCAAGCCCTTCTTCTTTTCCCTCGTGATGAGCTACATCGACTTCACGGGCTTCTATTTTCCTTTTACCGGAGAGGCCAACATCAACATCGACGCACCGGAGTGCCTGATTCCCGCTACCATCGCCCATGAGCAGGCCCATCAGCGGGGAGTAGCCCAGGAGGATGAGGCCAACTTCTGTGCTGTGCTGGCCAGCCTCACAGACGCTGATCCCGTCTATTGCTATTCCGCCTCCCTTCTGGCTTACATCCATCTGAGCAACGCCCTTTACAGCGCCGACTACGATGCCTGGGCGGAGAACTACCAACGCCTGACGCCGGAGGTAAGGGCCGATTTGGATGCCAACAACAGCTACTGGCAGCGGTTCAAAACGCCTGTACGCTCCGTCTCCAACACAGTTTACACCGGTTTTTTACAGAGCTACGGCCAAACACTGGGCCTGAAAACCTACGGAAAATGCGTGGATCTGTTGGTTACATATTATTATGATCTCGCCGCAGCAGCAGCGGACGAATCCGTTTCCAAATAAAAATGCGCAGGCTTTTCTAT
>CAJOPB010000056.1 GCA_905236305.1 uncultured Oscillospiraceae bacterium
GCGTTGAGCTTGGTACATAGGGTATAGCGGTCCCTGGGGTGGCGCTCCACCAGCGCCAGTCTGGCCGCCTCCTCGCTTTTTCCTTCGTCGTACACATAGGCGGTGTCAAAATAAGTGCCTCCCGCTTCCAGAAAGCGGTCAACCATCTCGCTGAGCTGGGGGATGTCAATGCTGCCGTCGTCGTTTTTTGGCAGCCGCATCAGCCCAAAGCCCAGCTTAAACACTTCTTTTCCAAACCAGTCTGCCATCGTTGCGTCTCCTTCTCAGTTTTGTTCCATTCGTTCCAGAAATGAAAACACGCAGTTGAAATATGCCTCCGGGTCCAGATAGAGCGCCTGACCGTGCCCCGCGCCCTCGGCGATGAACAGTTCCTTGTCCGTGGGGCAGGCGTCGTAGAGCCTGTAGACCATCTCGGTATGGACAAAATTGTCCTGAGAGCCGTGCATAAACAGCATCGGCACGGCCGCCTTCTTCACCTGCTCCAGCGCCGAGGCCTCTCCGAAGGTATAACCGGCCCGCAGCTTTGCGATGGCGCTGGCCGTGTACAGGAACGGGAAGTCCGGCAGGCGGAACAGGTATTCCAGGCGGGGCGCCGGAAAGATACCAGCAGTGCGCCGTTTCCCGCAGCATCTCAAGCGCGCTGTCTTCTGTATTGTATTTTCTCATCTGCGGAGGGGCTCCCTCCGACCCGTGGAGCAGAAATGCGTATATCCTCATTCTCTGGACCGCCCTTTCAGATTATTTTGATAACACCTGCCCATTACCGGAACCGTTGCCGACATTTGCAAGCAAGAAGGATATTACTTGACGGGCTGCGTGATTCGTGTTATTTGTTGTTTGAGGTGTCAGCTATGGGTTTTTCTTTGGATATCAGCGTCCCCGCCGTTACCGTGTTCGTGCAGGGACTGCTGAGCTTTTTCTCTCCCTGCGTGCTTCCGCTGCTTCCGCTCTATCTCGGTTATCTCTCCGGCGGGGCAGGATTGGAAGCGGAGGACGGTCGGGCGCGGCATCTACGTCTGCGGACTGTATGCAACACGTTCTTTTTCGTTTTGGGAATCAGCTTCGCATTTCTCCTGCTCGGCCTCGCCATGACGGCGGTGGGCCGCTTTTTCGGCGCCCGGCAGTTTCTGCTGGCCCGGATCGGCGGGGTCGTCGTCATTCTCCTCGGCCTTTACCAGTTGGGCGTCTTCGGACAGTCCGTGTTCCTGAGCCGGGAGCGCCGCCTGCCGATCCGGTTGGACACCCTCGCCATGTCGCCGCTGACGGCGCTGCTGATGGGCTTTGTGTTCAGCTTCGCCTGGACCCCCTGCGTGGGTCCCACGCTCTCCGGCGTTCTGCTGTTGGCCGCGTCCGCGTCCTCCCGCGGCACCGGCCTGCTGCTGACCGGTGTATACACCCTGGGCTTTGTGCTCCCCTTTCTGGCGGTGGGGCTGTTCACCGCTTCCCTGCTGGAGCTGTTCAGGAAACACAGAAGCGTGGTCCGTTATACGACCAAAATCGGCGCGGTGCTGATGATTTTTATGGGGATTCTGATGCTCACCGGCGCAATGAACAGCGTATCCGGTTATCTTGCCCGCATTTCGGCACCCCGGGACAGCGCGCCGCAGCCCACGGAACAGGTATCCGCGCAGGCAGAGGAGCCGCAGATAACACCTCTTGAAGCGGAGGCGCCAGCGGAAACGGAAGCGCCGTCGGAGCGCGAGGTCTATCCCGCGGCGGACTTCGAGCTGTATGACCAGTACGGGCTTTTGCGGCGGCTGTCGGACTACCGCGGCAAGGTGGTGTTCCTGAATTTCTGGGCAACCTGGTGCCCGCCCTGCCGAGCGGAGATGCCGGATATTCAGAGGCTCTATGAGAAGTACGGACCAGCAGAGGACGCGGAGGTGGTCATTCTCGGCGTGGCCTTCCCCGGCCTCAGCGGAGAGACGGATGAGGCCGGCGTCGCGGCATTCCTGGAGGAAAATGGCTACACCTATCCCGTCGTCATGGACCCGGAGGGAACACTGATGACGGAATACTTCATCACCGCCTTCCCCACCACCTTTATGATTGACCCCGACGGCAACATCTACGGCTATGTACCGGGCGCCATGACGGAGGAGATCATGCAGAGCATCATCGATCAGACGATCCAGGGGACAGAGGCCGAATCATGACGAAATTCTGTCTTCGGAATCTCATACCTTCCTTGACTCTGATGGGACAATCTTTTTGCACACGTCTCCGCTTGGTAAGAATAATTTATCTGCTCTGATATATTTCTTTACTAAAACTTCCCACATGAAAAGCGGCAGCAAAGCCGCATAGGGTCTAAGAAAACAACCACGAAATAGCCATCAGGCAGCGGCAA
>CAJOPB010000057.1 GCA_905236305.1 uncultured Oscillospiraceae bacterium
AGCGCTGAAAACCCGTCTCATACGATCCCAAACGCGCTTCGCGCTATAAAAAGCTTTTCAAGCTTTTTAATTGGGATCAGTATAAAAGCCCGCTGCCGCGAAGGTCACTTGTATGAGCCTTCCGGCAGTCATGAGAAATCACCCGCCTCACTTACCGGTGAGGTGGGTGATTTCTCTCATTCCATATGCGCGTTTCGACGTGCCTTCGGCGCCGTGAAACGCTTTTACAGCGGTTTACGGGAGGCTCATATCAGAGCTTCCCGGACTTTTTTCAGAAACGCCTGCACGTCCGACTCCTTTGTGCCCCAGGCGGTTACAAGCCGAATCGGTATTTTTCCGTCCCTTTCCGGCGCCCATTCATAAAAGAAGAACTCTTTTTCCAGCTCCCGCACCACGTCCGCGGGAAGCACCGGGAACACCTGATTGGTCTGGGAATTGCTGTAGAACGGTATATTCAGCTCCGCCAGACCTTCTCTGAGGGCTTCGGCCATTCGGTTGGCATGGGCGGCCATCGTGAAATAGATGCTGTCCGTACCGCCCTCAAGGAGCGCCTCAAACTGGACCCCGATCAGCCTGCCCTTTGCCAGAAGACCGCACTGCCGCTTCATCATAAAGCGGAAATGGTCGTTGAGCTGCTGATTCCGGATCACCAGTGCTTCTCCGAACAGCGCCCCGTTTTTTGTGCCGCCGATATAAAAGGCGTCGCAGAGGGCAGCCAGCTCTTTGAGAGACAGGTCGTTTTCTCTGCTGGTCAGCGCCGAACCGAGCCTTGCTCCGTCCACATAGAGCAGCATATCCCGCTCCCTGCATTTCTCTGCCACTGCCGTGAGCTCTGCCCTGCTGTAGAGCGAGCCGGTCTCCGTCGGCTGGGAGATATAGACCATTCGGGGCAGCGTCGTATGCTCATCCTCATATTCCTCCCATGCCCGGTCGATCTGTTCCGGTATCAGCTTCCCGTTGACTCCGTCCATAACAACGATACGATGGCCCGTTGCCTCGACGCCGCCTGTCTCATGGGTATACACGTGGCCGCTCCTGACCGCAACCACGGATTCATAGGGCCTGAGACCTGCGGCAATCACAGTGATGTTGCAGGGTGTGCCACCCACCATCATATGAACCGCGCAGTCCCTGACCCCAATCAGCTCCCGGATCATCTGCCCCGCGTGCGCACAGTGGACATCCAGACCATATCCGTCCGTATGCTCCAGATTGGTCTGTATCAGGGCCTCCAGCACCTTGGGATGCGCGCCCTGGCTGTAATCCGAACGAAAGTATATCAGCCCGTTTTCCCTCCTCCGCCTTGCCCAGAACGATTTGTCCTGCGCCATAATTGCTCACTTTATTTGTTGACAGTTCCTTATTTCGTTCCAAAGATACGGTCGCCGGCATCTCCGAGGCCGGGGACGATATAGCCCCGCTCGTTGAGATGGTCGTCCACGGCGCCGCAGTAGATGTCCACGTCGGGGTGCTCGGACTGAATGCGGCGGATGCCCTCGGGCACTGCGACCAGCACCATAAGCTTGATATGGGTGCAGCCCCGCTTTTTCATCTCGGCGATGGCAGCGGCGGCGCTGCCGCCGGTGGCCAGCATCGGGTCAACAATCAGCACCTCCCGCTCGGCGATGTCCTTGGGGGTCTTGCAGAAATAGGTGTGGGGTTCCAGCGTTTCCTCGTCCCGATACATGCCGATATGGGCAACGCGGGCGGAGGGGATCATCCGCAGTACACCCTCCACCAGACCCAGACCGGCCCGCAGAATGGGCACCACGGCGATCTTTTTTCCCTCGATGGTGGGCGCCTCCATAGAGCAGATCGGGGTCTCGATGTGGGTGGTGGTCAGGGGAATATCCCGGGTTGCCTCATAGGTGATCAGCATCCCAATCTCACTGACCAGCTCACGAAAATCCTTAACGCTGGTGTTCTTGTCCCGCATGATGGTCAGCTTGTGGGCCACCAGAGGGTGATCCATGACATGTACTGTGCTCATTTGTCTTTTGCTCCTCCCGAATTGTATGTGATACTATTTTTCCTGAAATGCTGCATTATGCTTCATTTTTTATTGAAAACGCACCGCGCAAAGCGCGCTGCCCGTTTTGTGCCTGCCGGCACAAAACACGTCCCATGCAGTCTTGAACCCGCCTGCCGGCAGCAGCCGGGCTTTTTATAGTCAACGACATCAATGTCGTGACGATAATTTCATTTCAGCCGTCATTTTCCGCCGCAGAGCGGCGATAAAATGACATGACAACTATAGTATAGCATATGATTCTGCCCGCGCCAACCCGTTTTCGACTTTTTTTACGGTTCAGCCTCCGGAAGGGGGGCGGACGGAGAACTGGTCTGGTGCAGCCGCGCCTGCCGCTCCCGTTCCGCCTGGCTCAGGCGGAGATAGACCGGCAGCAGCGCACCCGGGTTCTGGGGCTCCGCATTTGCCGCGGCGCGGCACACGCCCCAGGCGCTCTGCAGCCGCATGGCCTCGGGAGCCAGCAGCGCGGGGAGGCCCGCGGCAGTGAGATAATCATGACAGAGCACCGCGCCGTCCCCCACCACCCAGATGGGCCGGCTCTGCCCCCGCAGCTCCGCCGCCAGTGCAGCCAGGGCTATGGCCCGGTCCGGGGCTAGACGCCGGAGCGCGCCGTCCTCAAGGACAAAGAGCGCGTTGTAGATCTGGCTGCGGCGGGCATCCATCGCGCAGCAGATCAGTGCTCCTGCCGGCGCACATTCGCCGTTCCAGGCCATGGCCTCCAGGGTGGAGACGCCGATGGCCGGCTTGTCCGCTCCCCAGCAGAGTCCCTTCACCGTGGCTACGCCGATGCGTATGCCGGTAAAGGACCCCGGCCCCCGGGCCACGGCCACCGCGTCCACCTGCTCCAGCCGCAGCCCCGCCTGCTTCAAAATCTCCTCCGCCATGGGCAGCAGGGTCTTGCTGTGGGTCATGCCGCTGCACTGCATATAGCAGGCCAGCCGTTCCCCGTCCCGGCACAGCGCCGCGGAGGCGCTTTTCGCAGAGGATTCCAATCCCAAAATCAGCATATGCTCTCTCCCTCAATCTCAATTTTTCTGCCGCTGTCAGAGGTCTTGGTGATGCGGACAACGATCTCGTCTCCGTCAAAGGCCTCCTCCACACGCTCGCTCCACTCCACGGCGCACACCGCCCCCCGGCGGAGATAGTCCTCCCAGCCGATGTCAAAAAGCTCATCGGCGCTCTCCAGCCGGTACATGTCAAAATGGCACAGCTCCCGCTGCCCCGGATATTCGTTCACGATGGTGAAGGTGGGGCTGCTGACCCGTGCGGAGATGCCCATGCCCCTGGCCATGCCCCGGACAAAGGCGGTTTTTCCTGCCCCCAGGTCTCCATACAGTGCCACCACCGCCCCCGCGGGAAGCGTCCGGGAAAAGGCTGCCCCCACGTCCTCGGTTTCCTTCTCGGAATTGGTAAATCGTATCATGCTTTCTCTCCTGTCCTTTGCCGACCGCAGCCCCTTCCGGCGCTCCCGCGGGAGACCGTCAAGCCGGGAAAAGGTTACAATCTTTATCATAAAGTTAATTATACGCCTAATTTCGCGTTACGTAAAGCATGGAAATATGATACAAGTGCAAAATAGAATTATTGCACCTCAAGTCCGGTGCCTGGCCATCGGGCCGCGGGGAATCCGGCGGAGGGAAGGGAGGCGAGGCCATGCGCCTGAAACGCATACTGCCGCTGGTGCGGGACTACCTGAAGCGGGCGGATCTCTTTCTGCTCGCACTGTGTCTGATCTGTTCCGTCTTCGGGCTGGTGGTTATCGCCAGCGCAACTGCCACCAGCCGTGAGGGCAGCGCCCACTATGTACTGATCCAGACGGTGGCGCTGCTGCTGGGAATTGCGCTGTATGTCCTTTTTACAGTCATCGACATCGACGTGATTGCAGACAAGTGGCCCATTTTGGCGGTCACAGGCGTGCTTCTGATCCTGAGTCTGGTGCCCTTCGGTTACGCGGATAACACCGGAAACAAGAGCTGGCTGCGCTTTGGCCCGATCGGAATTCAGCCCAGCGAGATCGTCAAGGTTATGTTTATCGTGACGCTCTCCAGACACATCAGCTATCTCAAGCGCTATAAAAACCTCAACCACATCCTCAGTGTACTGCAGCTGGCAGTCCACTTTTTGATACCCTTTGGCCTGGTGGTGGTGATCTCCTCCGACCTTGGCAGCGCGCTGATCTTCCTGTTTATCTTTATTGTGCTGCTTTTTGTGGGGGGCCTTGCCTTCTACTGGTTTGTGGTGGGGGCCGCGGGCATGGCCGCGGTGATCCCCCTGATGTGGGACTATGGACTGCGGGACTATCAGAAGGAGCGCATCCTGGCCCCCTATGTCCCCAGCATCGACCCGACAGGGGACAATGTACTCTATCAGGCCCGGCAGAGCAAGCTGGCGCTGGCCTCGGGACAGCTCTGGGGCACCGGCCTGGGAAACGGCCCCCAGACCCAGAATCAGGCCGTGCCCGCCCAGCAGACAGATTTTATCTTCGCTGTTATCGGAGAGGAACTGGGCATGATCGGCTGTTACACGGTCACGCTGCTGCTGCTGCTTATCATCATCCGCTGCGTTGTGGTGGGTCTGGAGAGCAAAAACACCATGAGTATGCTGGTGTGCTTCGGCGTGGCCTCCACGGTGCTGTTCCAGAGCTTTATCAACATTGGCATGTGCACCGGCATTACCCCGGTTATCGGCCTCACCCTGCCCTTCTTCAGTTATGGCGGTTCCTCCATGTTTTCCATGTTTGCCGCCATGGGGCTGGTCTCGGGCATCAAATTCCGGCCAAAGCCGGAGCGGTTTCATCTGTATGAGTAGAGAACGTTTCCGCTTTATCCGCCCTGTGGGCGGGGCGGCGGGAGAGACAGTATAAAAATGGACGGATCCGGAGGGAAAGAGAATGAGAGAGATGACAAAAAAGCTGATGAGTCTGGTCCTGGCGCTGGCACTGACGGTCGGGCTGCTGCCCGGCGCGGTGCTTGCGGAGGAGGATGCTGCACCGGCCTCGCAGGAGGATACGGCTGCTTCACAGCAGACGGATACCTCCGGTGGGGCGCAGGAGACTCCTGCCGAGACGGAGGCCCCGCGGCTGCGTTCCGCCGGGCTGCGCAGCACCACGGCGGCAGCCGTGACCCAGGAGGTGACCAGAATTTTTCTGGTGTCGGAGGAAAACGGGAGAGATAACGCCGGCCCGGAGTGCTATCGCTACGGCAATACCGTTTACACCTATCTGGAGACCAACGCCGACCAGACCGGATATACCTCAGAGTACCGGTGGTATTACGGTCTGGAGGGCGGCGAATGGACGCAGATCTACAGCGAGGAGGCGGGCAATCCCTCCCTGGATGCGGACCGCTATCAGATCGGAAGCGGGATGCGCAGGGACGGCAGCGGCTACAAGCGGATCGGCACGGACATTCTGGGCCGGCAGCTCAAGGTAGAGGTCAAGCAGACCCGGGCAGGGGAGGACCCGCAATTTCGGGCCACAGCCAGCGAGTCGAAGATCTATAAGGTGGTGGCGGATCAGACGGACACGGACAAATGCGAATATGCCCTGTCCGTGACCCTCTCTCCGACTTCCTATGTCTTTGACGGGCAGCGCCATAAGCCTGCCATCGACTCCATCCTGGACGGGGATACCAGACTCCCGGACAGCACAGGCTACGCCTCTGCCGGGGTGTATACCGCCGACACCGCAAAAAACCTCTCTGACGACGCCCTCAGCGCGGGAGAATACACCCTCAAGGTTACCTTTTCCAGCACAGAATATAAGGGTGAGATGTATGTTCCCTTTACGATCACGGGCCGGCCTGTGGACACCGACGGCACCGTCAGCGTGAACTTCACCTCCGAGAGCTTTGTCTATGACAGCGATCCCCACGCCCCCGGCGGCGTCACGGTGACGGACACCGGGCGCGGTGACACAGACAGTGTGGTGCTGACCGAGGGGACGGATTACACGGTTCTCTACCGGAAAACCACCGAGGAAAACGATGCTGCCACGGCGGAGAGTCCCACCGAGGCAGGGACCTATCAGGTGGTCATCGAGGGCGCCGGGAACTATTCCGGACGTCTCGCTTCCGCCCGGACCTTTACCATCGGCAAGGCGCGCCTGGCCAACGGAACCGGCGGCCCGGTCGTCACGCTCCCGGACTGGACCTACGGCGACAGTGCCGGCACCCCGGCCGTCGCGGGAAACGCCGGTGGGGGGGATGTGACCTATACATATAAGGAAAAGGACGCGGCGGACGGTACCTATACCTCTGCGGTCCCCACCGCTGCGGGGGAATATACCGTCAGGGCCGAAATCGCCGAGTCGGAAAACTATCAGGGTGCAGCGGTGACCGCGGACTTCACCATCCAAAAGCGGGCGCTGACCGTGCGGGCAAAGCCCCACAGCATCACCTATGGGGATGAGCCGGCCAACAACGGCGTGGAATACGACGGTCTTGCCGCCGGTGACACCGCGGCCAGCCTTACCGGCACGCTGAGCTATTCCTATGATTACCTTCAGTATGGCAATGTGGGCACCTATACCATCACCCCTGCCGGCCTGAGCGGCGACAATTATGACGTGTCCTTCGCCGGCGGCGCCCTGACGGTGGAGAAGAAGTCTGTCAGCGTCCGGGCGGAGGACAAGGCCGTTGCCTTCGGCGCCGCCGCGCCGGAATATACGGCAGTCTTTACCGGCTTTGTCAACGGCGATGACACCGGCGTGCTGACCGTGCCGGCGGACTTTGCCTGCGGCTACAATCCGGGGGACGGCGCCGGGACCTATGCCATCACCCCCTCCGGCGCGGAGTCGGTAAACTACGCCTTTCAGTACTTCCCCGGCACCCTCACGGTGGGCAAGGTGGATGCCGCAGCCGCCGTGACCGCTCGGACAGGGCTGGTCTACAATGGCGAGGCGCAGACTCTGGTCACCGCGGCGATCACCGGCGGAACGGCGAAATATTACGTCAGCGACAGCGCCGCACCCCCGGCCGACGGCGCGGTGTGGAGCGCCGGAGAGCCCTCCGCTACAGCTGCCGGCACCTATTATGTCTGGTACAAGGTCCAGGCCGACGGCAACCATGACAATATCGCCCCCACCTATGTGTCTGATGTCACCATTGCCAAAAAGTCCGTCACCGTCACGGCGGAGGACAAGGCCACAGCCTTCAGTGCCGCCGCGCCGGTGTTTACCGCCGCCTACAGCGGCTTTGCCGGCGATGAGGATGCCGGCGTGCTCACCGCGCAGCCGGTCTTTGCCTGCACCTATACCCCCGGGGACGGTGCCGGCACGTATCCCATCACCCCCTCCGGCGCGGCTGCGGCAAACTATGAATTTTCTTATGCCTCCGGCACTCTTACCGTTGCTCCCGCCGTGCTGACCGGCATCTCCGCCGAGGACGTCACGGCAGACTACGACGCGGCCGATCACGGCATCACGGTGCAGGGTGTCCCTGCCGGGGCCGCAGTATCCTACAGCACCACCGGTGGGGAGGACAGCTACCGGAGCGAAGCTCCCGCCTTCCGGAACGCAGGGGAATATACCGTCTGGTACCGGGTGTGCCTGGACAACTACGCGCCCCTGATTGGCACTGCCGCCGTAACCATCCGCGCGCTGACGCTTACCGTCATGGCGGAGGACAAGACCACCGTTTACGGCCAGGACGCTCCTGAATTTACAGCAGCTTACAGCGGCTTTCTCGCCGGAGAGGACAGCGGCGTGCTCACCGCTCTGCCTGTCTTCACCTGCAGCTACACTGCAGGCGGTGACGCCGGCGCATACAGCATCACCCCCGCGGGCGCCGCCGCGGTAAACTATACGTTTACTTATGTCCCCGGCACCCTCACCGTCAGCTCCGCTGCGATGGGCGGGATCTCCGCGGAGGATGTCTCGGCGGTTTACGACGCGCTGCCCCACAGCATCACGGTGCAGGGCGCAGGCGGGGATGCCTCCGTGCGCTACAGCACCACCGGCGCGGCGGGCAGCTATCAGAGCGAAAATCCTGCGTTTCTGGATGCGGGAACCTATACCGTCTGGTATCAGGTGCATCAGGATAACTATGCGCCCGTCACCGGCAGCGCTGCGGTGACCATCAGCCGGAAGCCCGTCACCGTTCGGGCAGAGGACAAGACCGTTGCCTTCGGCCAGACAGCCCCTGCATTCACTGCGGTCTATGACGGCTTTGCCGGCGGCGAGACCTCCGACGTACTCACCGCGCAGCCCGTCTTTGCCTGTGACTACGCTCCGGGAAGCAGCACCGGCAGCTATTCCGTCACCCCCGCGGACGCGGCGGCGGCGAATTATTCCTTCACCTATGTGCCCGGCACCCTCACCGTCAATCCCGCCGTGATGACAGGCATCTCCGCTGCCGATGTTTCAGTGGTCTATGACGGACTTTACCACGGCATTGTGGTGCAGGGCGTCCCCGCAGGGGCTGCGGTATCCTACAGCACCACCGGCGCGCCGGAAAGCTTTGGCAGCGAATATCCTGCCTTCCAGAATGCAGGGGACTACACGGTCTGGTATCAGGTGCAGCGGGACCAGCATGAGACTGTCTCCGGCAGCGCCGGCGTGAAGATCGTCCCCCGGAATGTCACCGTCCGGGCGGAGAACAAGACCAGAGTCTATGATACGGAAAATCCGCCCCTGACCACGGTCGTTACCGGCGCGCTCCCCGGCGATACGGTGCGCTTCACCGGCCCTGCCACCACCGCAGCCGCGGATGCCGACGTGGGCGTATATCCCATCACCGTCTCCGGCGAGGCCAGCCAGTGCGGCGGCAACTACTATGTCAGCTTCCAGTGCGGTACGCTCACGGTGGAAAAGCAGTCCGCCGCTGCTGTCCCCGCGGGCGCGGTCACAGCAGCGGATTACACCGGCACCTACGACGGACATGCCCACAGCATCCGTGTCACCAGCTCTCTTGAAGGGGCTGCGGTTACCTATTCCATGGAGGAGAACGGTATCTTTACCACCACCAACCCCGTCTTTACCAACGCCGGGACCTATACCGTTTGGTACCGTCTTGCCAGCGACAACTATCAGGAGGTCTCCGGCAGCGCCCGGGTGGTCATCGGAAGGAAAGCCGCGCTGATCCGCGCGGAGAACAAGGGCATGGCGGCGGGCAGCCCCCTGCCGGAGCTCACCGCAGCTGTCAGCGGAACGGTGGGCGGCGAGACGCTGAGCTATTCTCTGGCCACCGCTGCCGCGTCGGATTCTCCCGTCGGCAATTACCCCATTACCGTTACCGTGGAGGAACAGGGCAACTATGCCATTACCACGGAGGACGGTGTTTTGACCGTAAGAGACAGCGGCGCGGTGCTCGTGACTGCCGCGGCGGACAGCGCCGTATATGACGGACTTCCCCACAGTGTAACCGCCTCCGCGGTTCCTGCGGACGCGGTGATTGACTACAGCACCGATGGCGGCGCCACCTGGACCCGGACTCCGCCGGCTCTCACCGGCGCCGGCGAATGCGGTGTGCTGGTGCGGGCTGCCGCAGAGGGACAGGGATCCGACACGGTCCATGTGACGCTCACCGTCTATCCGCGGCCTGTCACCGTGACCGCGAAAAGCGTGACCGTCACCTGCGGCGAAGCAATCCCCGCGCTGGAAGCGGAGGTCAGCGGTCTTCTGGATGCGGACAGTGTGACCTATACCCTGTCCGCTGCGGCTGCCGCAGCACCCGAGGCGGGCAGCTATTCCATCACTGCATCCGGCGACAGCGTCCAGGGCAGCTACAGCGTCAGCTTTGTGCCCGGGGTTTTGACGGTCACCAGGGCTGCGGGCACTCCTGCCGCCGTCACGGCCAAGGCCGGGCTGGTCTACACCGGAGGGTCCCAGGCTCTCGTGGAGGTGGACAGCACAGCCCTCTGCGGCGGCGAGATGCAGTACAGCCTGGACAACAGCAATTGGTTTACCTCTGTCCCCGAGGCCACAGATGCCGGCCTTTATACCGTGTTTTACCGTCTTGCAGGAGACAACAGTCACACCGGAACCGAACGGATGTCCCTGCCGGTTGCCATTGCCCCCAGAGACCGGGCGGACGTGGAAAGGACGGTCCAGCTGCCCTGCCGCGCCGGGAGCAGCGACGACGGCACGCGGGAATATGACCTCAGCGCCCTGCTGGAGACGGGGGACAGCATCGGAACGATCCGCTTTACTGACAGCGGTATCGGCCTGACCTCTGCCCCCACGGTCAGCGGAAACACGCTGCGGCTGGTCATTACCGCCGCGGAAAAGGACCAGCGGGCCACGGTTACCATACCCGTGAAGGGGAATCGGAACAGCGGCGACCACAGCCTCATCCTGACGCTGGTCACCGCAGAAAAGGTTGGCGCCGCAGTGCTGGCGGAGGGCGGCGAGAGCAGTGTGACAGGCGTGGAGTCCGGCAATCTGCAGAGCTATGCCGCCTCCCTCGGCAGCGCAGGGGAAAATGTTGCGGTGACGTTGCGTGTCCAGACCGCGCCCACGGTCAGCGATGAAACCCGGGAGCGCTTTGAAGCTGCTACCGCCGGACTGCAGGCCGCGGCAGAGGAGGAGCGCAGGTCCCTGACTACGGAATATCTGGACATCCAGCTGGAGCAGTCCTCCGGCACCGGGACCGGGGCGATCACCGAGACCGGCACCGTGCTGGAAATCCGAATCGAGTGCAGCCTGGACGGCAAGGAGGACCCTGTGATTGTCCGGGAGCACGCGGGCACGGTTCAGGTCTTTACCCGGCTGGCGGCCCGGCCGGCGGAGCCCTATACGGACGGAACCTTCTATGCGGACAGAGAAAACAACTGTATCTATATCTATTCCAGCCAGTTTTCCGTCTACGGCCTGACCTATAAGACCGCGAAAAGCTGCACTGTGACCTTCCTGAACGGGAAGGGCGGCACGGTGTACGGCAGCTATACCCAGACGGTGACGACGGGCGGGACCGCTGCCCGGCCCACCGTGAACCCCACAGGGGCCTCGGGCTACAGCTTTGCCGGCTGGTACAGCGCAGCAGGGGACTCCCCCTACGATTTCAACACCCCCGTCATGGCGGACACCACCCTCTACGCCACCTGGGGAGCCAGCACCTACACGGTGCGCTTCCTGCCCAACGGCGGCAGCGGCAGCATGAGCGACCAGGCGTTTATCTACGGCATAGCCCAGAACCTCAGCGCCAACGCCTTTGCCGCCCCCACGGCAACCGTGACCTTCAGCGCCGGCGGCGGCAGTGTCTCTCCCGCCTACCTCACCGCACCCTCCGGGTCCTTTACCGGCTGGCGGGACAGCGCCGGAAACACGTATACCGACACCCAGAGCGTGGTGAGCCTGACCGGCGCCGACAAGGACATTGTTTCTCTCACGGCCCAGTGGAGTGCCGGCGGCGCCGTCTCTCTCCCTGCACCGAGCCGGACAGGCTACACCTTCACCGGCTGGTACAGCGACAGCGGACTGACCGCGAAGGTCGGAAACGCGCTTGACAGCTACACGCCTGCGGGGAATCTGACGCTTTACGCCGGCTGGACGGCCAACAGCTACAAGGTCCGCTTTTTGCCCAACGGCGGCAGCGGCAGCATGAGCGATCAGACGTTTACCTACGGTATTGCGCGGAGCCTCAGCGCCAACACCTTTGCCGCCCCCGCAGCCACCGTGACCTTCGACGCCAACAGCGGCAGTGTCTCTCCCGCCTCCCTTACCGCCGGCTCCTTTTCCGGCTGGCAGGACGACGCAGGGAACGCATATACCGATACCCAGAGTGTGGATGCACTTTCTGCCGCCGATAACGCCACGGTCAATCTCACGGCTCAGTGGAGCTATGGCGCCGTCACGCTGCCCACTCCAACCCGCCCGGGCTATACCTTCGCGGGGTGGTACAGTGACAGCGGATTCAGCGCAAAGGTCGGAGATGCCGGAGACACCTATGCTCCCTCAGGGGATATTACCCTCTATGCCAAATGGACTACCGCCACGGGCGGCAGCAGCGGCAGCGGCAGCGGCGGCAGCGGCAGCGGCGGCAGCGGCAGCGGCAGCAGTGGAAGTGGCAGCGGCAGCGGCAGCGGCGGCAGCGGCAGCAGTGGCAGCAGCGGCGGCAGCAGCGGCAGCAGCGGCGGCAGCGGCAGCAGCGGCAGCGGCAGCAGTGGCAGCAGTGGCAGCGGCAGCAGCAGTGGAAGTGGCAGCAGCGGCAGCAGTGGCAGCGGCGGCAGCAGCGGAAGTGGCAGCGGCGGCAGCGGCAGCAGCGGAAGTGGCAGCGGCGGCAGCGGCAG
>CAJOPB010000058.1 GCA_905236305.1 uncultured Oscillospiraceae bacterium
CCCGCCGCTGCCGCGGCGGGCGCTGAAATTTTGGTCAGACCTCCTCCGGCGCCTCCTCGGGGGCCTCCTCTGAGGCAGGGAGGGCCTGGGGCGCGGCGGGCGCGTCCATGGTGTCGCGGCTGCCGGGGTCAAAGTTCAGAAAATAGACGTATATCTCCACGATGGCCTGGTAGAGCTCGGGGGGGATCTCCTGCCCCAGGTTCAGCTGGGTCAGGATGGTGGCGAGGGAGTCGTCCTCATACACCGGGACGCCGTTTTCCTGGGCCACGTCCACAATCCGCTCGGCCAGATAGCCCATGCCGGAGGCCACCACCACCGGCGCGGCGTCGTCCGCCCCATATTGCAGGGCAACCGCCCGCCTGCCCCGCGGCACCAGCTTTGGCTCAGACCTTGACATTGACGCCACTCATCCTTTCGAGAATTTTGGGAAACACCTCGGACACCGTCAGCGGGCGGCGCATTTCCGTCACCTGCACCGACTCGGGATGCAGCCCGTTGCGCTCCAGAATCGTCCCCAGCGCCCTGGACACCTGCTCCGTAAAGGGGGCGACGGCCTTGGGGCAGGCCACGCTCATGGAGACGTCCTCCCCCCGGGTGTGAATCAGCACATCGAAGGAGCCCAGGGACTGTATGTCCATCTTAATCAGCAGCCGCGATACGCGCTTATCTCCGTCCCGGCCGCCGCGCCGCTCCGCGTCCGGGTCCACCCACATCTCCGAGAACATCTTTTTGCCCTCCCAGTCCAGGGGCAGCATGGTGTGCTGCAAGGGCATATAGACGCTCTCGTTAATCAAAATCGCATTCATAATATTGTGAAACGCCTGCTGCGCATCGACGCCGCCCTGACCCCGCAGCGCGGCGTCGATCAAAGAGGCCATGCGGTCGGCAAAGGCGTTGTCCGCCGCGCTGCGGGCAAAGTCCGTGTTGCGCAGCATGCTCAGCAGCTCCTCGTCGCTCATGCGGGCCAGGTCCCCGGGCAGCACCCCCAGGGCGGAGAGGTGGCGCATGGACTGCAAAAGGCCGGTCTCGCCGCCGTTTTCATACCGGGCCACGTCCAGCGTCAGCATACTCAGCATCCCCCGGGCCGCGCCGTGGTCGTGGGTCGTGGAGACATAGTTGGACACCAGCGGAAACAGCCGGCCCCGCAGAAGGTCCAGCACCCCCTGCCGGTCGCCGGAGGCGACGCCGTTGCGCAGCTGGGCCAGCAGCTCGGTGACCTGGTCTCCCCAGCGGGAGGGCATGGCCCCCTGCAGGTCCTCCGCCGTGCGCAGAATCTTCCCCTCCAGGTGCCCGGTCGAGGAAAAATCGCTGAACCGGCGCAGAAACTGGAGAATCTCATTTTTCAGCAGGTCGGAGGAGGAGCCGAAGGCGTCCCGCAGGCTCTGGAACAGCGCGCCGGAGAACCGGGAGCCGCTCTGGAGCTGGTTTTGCAGAAATTTCAGCAGCTCCGCCTCGTTCATCTGCAAAAAGCGCATCATGTCCGCCAGCTCCTCGGCAAAGCCCTCCCGGATGCCGGAGGAGACCGTGGTGCCCTGCATGACCTGCATGAACGTGGCAGGCAGGCCACGGGTATCCCGCAGCCGCTGCATGAAGGTCATGAAATTGGATTCGTACCGCGCCGCGCCGGGGCCGGTGGAATCCCCGGAATCCGGACGGTCGTTTTTCTGGTCCGGGCGGGTGACGACGCTGGGGTTTACGATATTTTGAACATTGGTATCCGACGGCTGCGGCGTTGTGATCCGCACGCCGGAGGTATCATGGGTCGGTACCGGATTGGTTGGGCCGAGCAGTTCAGGCATGGCTTACGCTCCTTGCCGTGTATGGCGAAATAATCAGCTGCGCACAAAAGCGCGGAAGGGCAGGCGCGCTCCTTCCTGCGGGGGGGCGCCGGGGCAGTGAAACGGAATCTCCGGGCTGCTCCCGCAAAAAATCAGCGGAAAAAACTTGACTTTACCCTTACCTTGCATGTAAAATTGTCGATAGGAATTTAAGAAACAGCGGTTATGCCGGCCTTATCGCCGCCCGGTCGCTGAATCCACTAGTGAAGGGATGGGAGTTATTTATGGGTATGGGCAACGATATGCTGGAAGCCTATCTGTTCGAAATGCATTCCCTTTTGGAACAGCTGGACGATCTTGTGCTGGAGAGCGAGCAGGCGAAGACCTTTTCGCAGGAAGCGGTCAACGAGATTTTCCGCATCATGCATACGATCAAGGGTTCCTCCGCCATGATGGAATTCAACTCGCTGATGACCATTGCGCACCGGATCGAGGATCTGTTCTATGTGGTCCGCGAAAAGACGATGGAGGCAATTCCCGAGAGTCTGCGGCCGGAGCTGTTCGATCTGATTTTCCAGTCGATCGACTTTTTCCGTGCGGAAATTGAGAAAATTGAAAACAACGAGCCGCTTTCTTCTTCTATCGACGACTTCCTGGGTAAAATTAATACCTTTGCAAATAAAATTTCCGGTGAGGGTTCAGAGGATGAGGCTGCCGGCGAGGAGGCCGCCCCGGAGGAAGCCGGCGGCGAGGGCGTCCAATACGGCAGCCCTGATTTTCCCTACGGCCTGCAGGTCTTCTTTGACGAGGGCGTGGGGATGGAGAACCTGCGCGCCATGATGCTGGTCAACGCGGTCAAGGATTTTGTGGATGAGAGCCAGTTCGACTATTACCCCGGCGACATCCAGCTCAATCCGGAGACTGCCAATTTCATCATTGACAACGGCTTCTTCCTGCGCTTCAAGAGCGAGGGCGAGCGCAAGGAGGCCATTCCCGCCGTGCATGACAACGGCAACGTGCAGAATTATCAGGAATTTACATATACGCCCCCCGCGCCCGAGCCGGAGCCCGCGGAGGAGCCCCCGGCCAAGGCCGAGGAGGCGCCCGCGCCCGCAGCCCCCGCAGCGTCCGCGGCCCCTGCAGCGCCGGCCGCGGCGTCTTCCGCGGCGCCGGCAGCCTCCGCCGCCCCCGCGGCGTCCGGCAAGCAGGCCGCGGCCAAGGAGAGTCTGATCTCCGTCAACCTCAGCAAGC
>CAJOPB010000059.1 GCA_905236305.1 uncultured Oscillospiraceae bacterium
CTCCCCGCGACCATCGCGGCCTTCACGGGCAGCACGCTGAGCTGGTTCGATACGTCCAGCCTGCTCTACGCGCTGGTCTATTTCCTGCTGATCATTTTCTTCAGCTATTTCTATTCCACCATCCAGTTCAATCCCATTGAGGTTGCCAACAACCTCAAGCGCAACGGCGGCTTCATCCCCGGCTACCGCCCGGGCAAGCCGACCAGCGAGTTTATCCAGAAGGTACTGAATAAGATCACCCTGTTCGGCGCGATCTACCTGTCCATCATTGCCGTGACCCCCTACCTGATCAGCCATTGGAGCGATGTTGCCCGCACCAGCGGCATTTCCCTGGGCGGCACCAGCATCATCATCGTGGTGGGCGTCGCGCTTGAGACGGTCCAGGCCCTGGAGAACCAGATGCTGATGCGCCACTACAAGGGCTTCCTTGAGTAAGGAGAGGAACGATATGAAACTGATCCTTTTAGGCGCTCCGGGGGCCGGAAAAGGCACCCAGGCGGATATTCTCAGCAAAAAACTGGGCATTTCCACCATCTCCACCGGCAACATCCTGCGCGCTGCCATGAAAAACGGCACCCCCGTGGGACTGCGGGCGAAGGAGTATGTGGAGAGCGGCAAGCTGGTTCCGGACGAGGTCGTCATCGGCATCGTGCAGGAGCGGCTGGCGGAGAAGGACTGTGCCGGCGGATATATTCTGGACGGTATGCCCCGCACCATTCCCCAGGCCGAGGCGCTGGAGCGCGGCGGAATCGACATCGACTGTGCGCTGAGCATCGAGGTGGAGGACGCGGTGATTGTGGAGCGCATGAGCGGCCGGCGCACCTGCCCCGACTGCGGCGCCAGCTTTCACATCAAGGCCAATCCCCCCAAGGCCGAGGGCATCTGCGACAACTGCGGCGCCGCGCTGACCATCCGGCGGGACGACGCTCCGGAGACCGTCCGGGACCGTCTGGCCACCTATCACGCGGAGACAGAGCCGCTGAAGGCCTTTTATGCAGAGCGCGGCAAGCTGAAGACCGTGGACAACCAGCCCACCATCGAGGCCACCACCGCGGAGATTGAGAAGGCGCTGGGTCTGTGAGGACAGCGGGCATCTATGGCAATTGTCGTAAAATCCGACCGGGATATTGAACGGATGCGTCAGGCCGGGCGCATCGCCGCGGGGGCGCGCAGCGTCGCCCGTCAGATGGTGGAGCCCGGCGTGACCACCAAGGCCATCAACAAAGAGGTATTCCACTATATCCGGAAATCCGGCGCCCAGCCCACCTTTCTGGGCTACGGCGGATTTCCGGCCAGCGTCTGCATTTCCGTCAACGAGCAGGTGATCCACGGGATTCCCGGCTCGCGGAGGCTGCAGGAGGGCGATATTGTCAGCATCGACGTCGGCGCAACCTTCCAGGGCTTTGTGGGGGACTGCGCCATGACGGTACCCTGCGGGCAGTGCAGCGAGGAGGCATTGCGCCTCATCGCTGTCACCCGGCAGAGCTTTTTTGAGGGCATCCGGCAGGCCCGGAACGGAAACCGGGTCTCCGACATCTCCGCCGCCGTGCAGGCATACGCGGAGGCACAGGGCTGCGGCGTGGTCCGGGACTATGTGGGCCACGGCGTGGGCCGGGTGATGCACGAGGAGCCCGAGGTTCCCAACTATGTGCAGAGCGGGCGCGGCAGCCCACGGCTGGTGAAGGGCATGACCATTGCGGTGGAGCCCATGATCAACGCCGGCACATGGGAGGTCAGGGTGCTTTCCGACGGGTGGACCGTCGTGACGGCGGACGGAAGGCTGTCCGCCCATTATGAGAACTCCATTCTGATTACGGATGGAGAGGCTGAGATACTGACAATGTCGGACGACCTGTAGAAGGAGGGAACGCAGCCTTGGCAAAGGATGATATGATCGAACTGGAGGGCACGGTGGTGGAGTCGCTGCCCAACACCATGTTTCAGGTGGACATCGGCAACGGGCACACCATTCTGGCCCACATCTCCGGAAAGCTCCGGATGAACTATATCAAAATTCTCCCCGGGGACCGCGTGACGATCCAGATGTCGCCCTACGATCTGACCCGTGGAAGAATCACCTGGCGAAGCAAATAAAAACTGGAGGCTTAACACATGAAAGTCAGACCTTCCGTCAAGCCCATGTGCGAGAAGTGCAAGATCATCAAGCGCAAGGGCGTTGTGATGGTGATTTGCGAAAATCCCAAGCACAAACAGCGCCAGGGCTAAGGCCCCTGAGGAATGCCGGAGCATTCGGCGCAGAAAAATAAGGGAAAGCCGCCCGCCCCTCCTTACCGCGCGTGACCCGAGGGGAAAAGCGGCAGCAGAGCAAAAGCGTGCAAAGCGCAAAATACAGAGGACATTCGCAAAAATCTTCGCCCGGGATAAAGGGGCGGAGCTCCGCGGCGCTGTCTTATACCGTGGCCCGTGGGAGAGACGAAGGATGAAGGTATAAAATCAATGAAAGGATTGATTGAGAAACATGGCAAGAATCGCCGGCGTTGACCTGCCGAGAGACAAGCGCATTGAGATCGGCCTGACCTATATCTACGGCATCGGCAGGACCAGCGCAACGAAAATTTTGGAGCAGACCGGGATCAACCCCGACACCCGGGTAAAGGATCTGAGCGAGGCCGAGGAGGCCAAGCTGCGTGAGTGCATCGACCACGGCTACATCGTGGAGGGCGACCTGCGCCGCCAGACCGCACTGGACATCAAGCGCCTGATGGAGATCGGCTGCTACCGCGGCCAGCGCCACCGCAAGGGCCTGCCGGTCCGCGGCCAGCGCAGCAAGACCAACGC
>CAJOPB010000060.1 GCA_905236305.1 uncultured Oscillospiraceae bacterium
AGGGATTCGAACCCTCGAACCGCTTTTGACGGTTACACGATTTCCAATCGTGCGCGCTCGACCAGGCTACGCGACTTCTCCATAGCTTGTCGGGAAAAACAAATCTATTATTTTCTCAGCTTTTCTATTATAAAAGATAATTCGCCAAAAGTCAATAGGAAATTTTCTATACGCCGCGGCGCAGCGTTACCCCTTACTGTTCAGACGCCCCCGGCGTCTGAACAGTAACGGCGCAGATGCAGCCGGGGACAGTCAGAGCGCGGACCCGGGGAGCGAATCGTCATCAAAAATCCAGTCCCGCACGGAGGTGACCGTGATCGCGTCCCCGTCCCGGGCCACAACACGTGAAATTCCGGCGTTGATGATGAGTCTGCGGCACATGGAGCAGGAGGAGGCGCTGGGGAGAGGGGCGCCGGTGGCGCTGTCCCGGCCGGCAAGATACAGCGTCGCATCCAGCATATCCTGACGGGAGGCGGAGATGATTGCATTGGCCTCTGCATGGACGCTGCGGCACAGCTCATAGCGCTCCCCGGAGGGGATTTTCAGCTCCTCGCGGGTGCAGCGCCCCAGGTCGATGCAGTTTCTCCGGCCCCGGGGAGCGCCGTTATAGCCCGTGGAGATGATCTCGTCATTGCGTACAATGATCGCTCCATACCGCCGGCGCAGACAGGTTGAGCGCTCCGACACCGTGTCGGCAATGTCGAGATAATAGTGCTCCTTGCTTGTACGGCTGTCCATAAGGCCGGCCCTCCCCGTCTCTTTTTTCCTCATTGTAGCATTTCTGCCTTCAAAGTCAACCGTTATTCTGCTATAATTACCCCGGGTGATGAAAATGAAGGGAGAAAAAATCAACTACCAGCGTCAGACCGACGCTGTGCTGTCGGCCCTGGACCAGGCGCTGCCCCGTCCGGCGCTGCTGCTCCACTCCTGCTGCGGACCGTGCAGCAGCTATGTTCTGGAATATCTGACCCGTTTTTTTGACGTGACCGTTTTGTTTTACGGGCCCAATATCCAGCCGGAGGCGGAGTACCGCAAACGGCTTCATTATCAGCGGGAGGTTCTTCGGCATATTCCGGCAAAGCTGATGGAATGCGAATATGACGGGGATGCCTTTGCGCGCGCGGTCAGCGGACTGGAGGACGAGCCGGAGGGGGGCGCGCGCTGCACCGTCTGCTTTGCGCTGCGCCTGGAGGAGACCGCCAGAAGGGCCGCCGCAGGGGGCTTTGACTGGTACTGCACCACACTCACCGTCTCGCCCCACAAGGACCCTGAACGCATTAACCGTCTGGGAACGGCCATGGGAGAGAAATACGGCGTCCGCTGGCTTCCCTCGGATTTTAAAAAGAAAAACGGCTATCTTCGCAGCATTGTCCTGGCTAAGGAATACGGCCTGTACCGCCAGGACTGGTGCGGCTGCGGCTATTCCCACACCGCAAAACGCTGATTAAATCAGCCAGCGGTTTACCACGGGTATTTTGGACAGGAGCCAGTACACCCCGGCGGAGAGAAGACAGATCGCCGCTCCCACAAGGGGAATCAGCAATAGACGGGGCAGCGCCAGCTCCCGATACCCCCAGCCCTGGAACAGGTAGAGGAAAAAAACGTGGACCAGATAAATACAGAAGCTGGCCCGCGAGCCCCAGCTCAGCACGCTGCAAAGCCGCTCCGACGGTCTGGCCCGGGCCGCGAGGCAGAAAATCCCTGCCGCCATACAGCAGACGCCGACGCTCATTCCCTCGAAGAAATCCTCGTAAAGGGCGCCTCTGCGCAAAGAGAACAGCAGCGTTCCGCCGAAAACGAAGGCAAAGCCCCCGGCAAAAAGCGCTGCGGACACCCCCCGCGGCAGGGGATGGCGGCGCAGGGTATAGCCCAGGAGTCCGTAGCCCGCCGCGGCATAGGTCATGTTGAGCTTCCACTGCAGCGGAAAACCGGTGAGCAGGGAAAAGGGCCAGAAGGGCAGGAGCGTGGGATAGAGAATCCCGAAAAGCCACCAGAAGCCCAGCGCATACCACAGCTGCCGTTCCGAGGCGGCCTTCACAAATATCCGGACCACAGGCAGAAGGAGGTAGACCAGCAGCATAATATGGATGTAGTAAAGATGAAATTCCTGCCGGAAAAGCAGCACCTCCTTGACCGACTCCCACAGTCCGGCGGCGCTGAAGCCGCTCTGGATGAGCCACCAGAGCTTGTAGGCCATGGCCCAAAAGAGCATGGCAGCGGCCAGCCGCAGCACATTGTGCAGCAGCAGCCGTTTCAGGGGCAGCGGCTTTTCCGGCCGCAGCAGCAGCGCGCCCGAGCACATCAGAAACAGCGGCACCGCCGGCCGCGCCAGAGAGCCCAGAAGCAGGCTCTGCACCCATTGCCCGGAGCCCACCGGGTCCCAGTAAAAGCAGGTGTGGACCACAATCACCAGAACAATGGCCAGGGATTTCAGCAGATCAATCTGCACGTCGCGCCGCTGCTCCATGCGCCTTACCTCCAATCTGTTTTTCGGAAGGACGGGGCGGCACGCGCGCGCCCTGTCACATCACGTCCTCAACAACCCGCTCCGGCGGATGCTCCAGCTCTCCCGGATTTTTCAGGTAGTAGTGAAAATATTTCAGCGCATTGGCAAAATACATGCCGTCCACCGTGCGCTCATCCATGACGATTTTGTAGTCCACATACTTGCGCTCGACCGGCGCGCCCGTCTTGTCCAGCTCCACCGACCGGCGCTTGGCGCCGAGCGCGAGAAATACCGGCAGATTGCCGAAATTGTAGATGTGATGATAGATGGGCGCAATGCCGAGGCTGCCCAGATCCGTGACAATCATGCTGCCGTGGAAGGGACTGACGTTGACCAGCGCCTGAGGCAGCCAGCCGAAATAGTCCAGCAGATTCAAAAACCAGATGGCAAATTTCAGGATCAGGCCGGGAATGCGCATCAGAGCCTCCGCGGCGCGGTCTGTGCCGCTGGCGCCGGAGTCGGCCTTGATCTCCTCCACCTTTTCCCCGAGCTTGCGGTAGACCTCGTATACGGTGTCCGTGGGCTCAAAGACCACCTTGATGCTGGTCTCGTCCGCCTCTGTGGTCAGGGCGCGCTTGACCATCATCACCACCTCTATGTTGTTGCGCGCATAGATTTTCTGCCCGCTGATAAAGCGGTTCAGCCCCGGGCAGCTTGCAATGGTGCGGATATAGGCTGCCAGCACCAGATGGAGCAGGCCAATGCCCTTCCAGCCCACCCTGCGGTTTTCCCGAATCCAGCTCTCCAGGGCGCTGACCTCCAGCTTGCCGGAGAAATAGTTCAGGGCATCGTTGCGCTTTGGCATGATATAAGGTGTCATTTTATAAAAAGGGGAGAGGGAACGGAGCAGCCGTCCGTCCCTCCGGTCCCCGAAGCGGCGGCGATAGATTACATCAGCCATGCATTATTCCTCCAAAAATCATAAAGAATTCGGCGGCGCTCTCCGGAAAAGCGCTGCCGCCTTGAACGATGAAATTACCGTCTGCCCCAAGGATAGACTATCAATCCAGACAGATATATCATAACATACCGCCGGGGGAAATGGCAAGCTTTTTGCATCCGTGCTCCCGCAAATAAAAAAGTTCCGCGAAAAATTTGAATTAGCGCTTGTAATCGGCGGAGAATTGCGGTAAACTTTGTAAAGTTGTATAAAAGGGGGGATAGTACTTTATGTCTCTGGAAGCATTGGAGACCCTGGCTTCTGTTGAAGAACGGCTGCGCCGGCAGCGGGCGGAAGCCCAGGCCGCGATAAAGCAGGCGGCGGCGGATGCCAGGGAAAAGGGCGAAGGCCTGGTAGCAGATGCGATCAGACGCGCCGAGGCCGAGACCGCAGCCCAGATGCGGCGCTCGGAGGAGGAAGCCAAGGCCGCCGCCGTTGCCCTTGCGGGAGACAGCGAGGCGAACCGCGAAGCGCTTCGCAAAATAGCAAAAAGCAGAGAGGAGGAAGCGGTATCCTTTGTGGTTGAAAGGATCGTGAACGGCTGATGGCAATCGTCAAAATGAAAAAGCTG
>CAJOPB010000061.1 GCA_905236305.1 uncultured Oscillospiraceae bacterium
ATTGATTTCATACCGTAGATTCACGGGAACTCTCTGCACCACAGGTATGAGATAGGTGCGCCCGTTTTGGTGTGGGGCAGGCGTTTTAGAACGTTTTTGCGCGGCGTTCTATCAGCCCTGTCTCTGCTTGTGCTTGGGATTTTCGCAAATAACCATAACCTTGCCCTTGCGCTTGATGATCTTGCACTTCTCGCACATGGGCTTTACGGACGGTCTGACTTTCATACTGCAAAACCTCCTGTGTTTGCGTCACTCTTACTTGCTTCGCCAGGTGATGCGGCCGCGGGTCAGGTCGTAAGGAGACATCTGTACCGTGACTTTGTCGCCGGGAAGAATTTTGATATAGTTCATCCGAAGCTTGCCGGATATGTGGGCCAGGATGGTGTGGCCGTTGCCGATGTCCACCTGGAACATGGTGTTGGGCAGGGATTCCACCACCGTGCCCTCCAGTTCGATCATATCATCTTTTGCCAAGGCTGCGTTCCCCTCCTTTACAGGTCGTCCGCCATTGTCAGAATCTCGGCCTCTCCATCTGTGATGAGGATGGAGTTCTCATAGTGGGCGGAGAGTGATCCGTCCGCCGTCACGACGGTCCAGCCGTCCGAGAGGACCTTGACCTCCCAGGTGCCGGCGTTGATCATGGGCTCCACCGCGATGGTCATGCCCTTGATCAGCCGGGGGCTGCCGCGTCCGGTCTGCACATAGTTGGGGACCTCGGGCTCCTCGTGCATCACCCGGCCTACGCCGTGGCCCACATAATCCCGGACCACGCCGCAGCCGTTGCTCTCCGCGTAGGCCTGTACGGCGGCGGAGATGTCGGAAACCCGCTTCCCGCTGCGGGCCTGCTTGATGCCCTCGAAGAAGCTCTGCCGGGTCACGGCGATGAGGCGGAGCGCCTCATCGCTGCATTTCCCGCAGGGCACGGTCATCGCGCAGTCCCCCACGAAGCCCTTGTAGGTCGCGCCTACATCGATGCTGACAATATCGCCCTCTTGCAATTTCCGGGAGCCCGGGATGCCGTGGATCACCTGCTCGTTGACGGAAATGCAGACGCTGGCCGGAAATCCGCCGTAGCCCAGGAATGTGGGCTGGGCGCCGGATTTCCTGATATAGTGAAACACCTCTTTGTTGATGGCCTTGGTGGTCACCCCCGGCGCGACCATCTGTCTGGCGACAGAGCGCGCGCCGGCGGCGATGCGCCCGGCCAGGCGCATCAGTTCGATATCCCGGTCTGATTTAACGACGATTGCCATAGATACCCGCGATTCTCACAGACCCAGCGCCTTTTCAATCTCGGCGGTCGTGGCCTCGATCGTGGGCTGGTTGTCCACGGTCTTCAGCTTGCCGCGGGCGCCGTAAAAGGCCTTCAGCGGCTCGGTCTCGGCGTGGTAGGTCTCCAGACGGGCCTTGACGGTCTCCGGGGCGTCGTCCTTACGGATCGTCAGAGCCGCGCCGCAGGCGTCGCACACGCCCTCGGCCTTGGGCGGGTTGCTCACCACATGGAAGCTGGCGCCGCAGTCCGGGCAGGTGCGCCGGCCGCTCATGCGGTCGATGATGACCTGGTCGCTGACCTCGATGCTCAGCGCCCAGTCGATGCCAATGCCGCCGCTCTCCAGCGCCTCGGCCTGGGGGATCGTGCGGGGCACGCCGTCCAGGATGAAGCCGCCGGCGCAGTCCGGCTCGGCCAGCCGCTCTTTGATGATCCCGATGATGACCTCATCGGGGACCAGCGCGCCCTTTTCCACATACTCCTTGGCCTTCAGCCCCACGGGGGTGCCGTTTTTCATGGCGGCCCGGAGGATGTTGCCGGTGGAGATGGTGGGGATGCTGAGCTTTTTGCTGAGGATCTCGGCCTGGGTGCCCTTGCCGGCGCCCGGAGCCCCTAACAGGATCAGTTTCATATCGTTCCTCTCCTTACTCCAGGAAGCCCTTGTAATGGCGCATCAGCATCTGGTTCTCCAGGGCCTGGACCGTCTCAAGCGCAACGCCCACAACGATGATGATGGAGGTGCCGCCCAGGGAGATACCGCTGGTTCTCGCGGCGTCGCTCCAGTGGCTGATCAGGTAGGGCGTTACGGCGATGATGCTCAGGTAGATGGCGCCGAACAGGGTGA
>CAJOPB010000062.1 GCA_905236305.1 uncultured Oscillospiraceae bacterium
CAATTATGGCGCAGGATAAATCGTTCTGGGCAAGGCGGAGGAGGGAGGCGGGCTTTGTGCCCGGCGACCGACGACAACGCAGCCCAGAGCGATTTAGACCAGCCAGAATGCTCAGGTTATTTGTTGACAGTTCCTAAACAAAACCCTTTCCTCCCTCCGGGGAGGAAAAGAGCGGAGTAGCTTATGCCGAAAACATATAACAAGTTGTTTATCGCCACGCGTCAGGCGCTCAGGGACGCGGGGGTGGAGGGCTGTACTCTGGAGGCACGGCTGCTTTTGAGCGCAGCCTCCGGAAAAAGCCGGGAGGCGCTGCTGCGGGATATGCAGCTTTACTCGTCTGATGAAATTGAGGCCACCCTGGCTGCGCTGACTGCCCGGCGCCTGGGCGGAGAACCCGCCGCTTACATCACGGAGCGGTGGGAATTTTACGGTCTGGAGCTGAAGGTCACCCCGTCTGTGCTGATTCCCCGGTCGGATACGGAAACACTGGTGCATCAGGCATTGGAGCTGGCGCGCGGCCGGTGGGAGGATGCCCGGATACTCGATCTGTGCACCGGCTCCGGCTGTGTGGGCTGTGCTCTGGCCCATGCACTGCCCCGGAGCAGGGCAGTGCTGCTGGACAACAGCCTGGACGCTCTGGAGGTGGCCCGGGAGAACACACATCTTCTGGGGTTGGATGCGCGGGTGGAGTGCATTGCCGGCGACGTGACCCGTCCGCCGGACCCTTCTCTGGGCAGCTTTGGGCTGATCGTCAGCAATCCCCCCTATATCCGCCGGAGCGAAATACCTCTGCTGGACCCTTCCGTGCGGGACTTTGAGCCCCACGCCGCTCTGGACGGGGGAGAGGACGGGCTGGACTATTATCGCGCGATTCTGGAAAACGATGTTCTTTTGCTGCGCAGCGGAGGCTGGCTACTGTTTGAGGTGGGAGAGGAACAGGCCCACGATGTTTCCATGCTGCTGCGCCGGGCCGGACTGCGGAACGTGGGTGCTGTCCGGGATCTCTACGGCACCGAGCGGGTTGTGTTTGGCAAAAAATAGGGGATTTTCCGCCGGGACGGAAAACACGGCTAGGAGCTATTTTGAAAATATAGGAGAAGCGTTATGGCAGAGAAGAAAAAAGAACCCATCACCACGCCCGGACAGGCCGCAGACAAGAAAAAGGCCCTGGAAACCGCGCTGGCACAGATTGAAAAAAATTACGGAAAGGGCGCGATCATGCGCCTGGGTGAGGATATTCCCGTAAACGTGGAGGCCATCTCCACCGGTTCGCTGTCGCTGGACCTTGCTCTGGGGGTGGGCGGTGTACCCAAGGGACGCATTGTGGAGATCTACGGACCGGAGTCCAGCGGCAAGACGACGCTGGCGCTGCACATTCTCGCCTCCGCCCAGAAGGCGGGCGGCGAGGTCGCCTTTATTGACGTGGAGCACGCTTTGGAGCCTGCCTACGCGAGGGCGCTGGGGGTCGATATAGACGAGCTCCTGATTTCCCAGCCGGATACCGGCGAGCAGGCGCTGGACATCACCGAGGCACTGGTGCGCTCCGGCGCAGTAGACGTGGTGGTCGTGGACTCCGTGGCCGCACTGGTGCCCCGCAGCGAGCTGGAGGGGGAGATGGGCGAGAGCAGTGTGGGCGTGGTGGCCCGGCTGATGAGCCAGGCCCTGCGCAAGCTGGCCGGAACCATTTCCAAGACCAACTGTATTGTGGTTTTTATCAACCAGCTTCGTGAGAAAATCGGCGTGATGTACGGAAACCCCGAGACTACCCCCGGCGGCCGGGCGCTGAAATACTTTTCCTCGGTGCGCATCGACGTGCGCCGCATCGAAACGCTGAAAAACGGGAGTGAAATGATCGGAAACCGTACCCGCGCCAAGATCGTCAAGAACAAGGTGGCGCCCCCCTTCAAGGAGGCGGAATTTGACATTATTTACGGTGAGGGCATCAGCAAGGTGGGTGAGATCATCGACCTGGGCGTGAAGCTGAATATCATTGAGAAGTCCGGTGCATGGTTTACCTGCAACGGCGAGCGTCTGCAGGGGCGGGACAATGTCAAAGCCTATCTGCTCAAGATGCCCGAGGTGGCAGATGACATTGAGCGTCAGATCCGGGAAAATTCCTATAAGCTCATGTCACCCCAGGCCCTGAAGGCCGCCCAGGTCGCGGGAAGGGCAGTTGACGTGAGTGCGGATGACTTTGAGGGATGAGCTGGAAGCCGGAACGGAGGTGGTCCATACTTCCGCTTCCTCCCGGCGTCAGGAACAGAGGTGCAGCACGATTACCGAGCTGCGCCAGCTTAGCAGCGACCGCTATGCGGTAACGCTGTCCGATGGAGACAGCTTTCGGGTTACGCTGAACGACGTGGCGGACTTTTCCCTCTACACAGGGCGGGAGCTGTCAGAGGATATGCTGTGTGCCCTGAAGGAGGCCGCAGCCCTCAGCCGCTGCAAGGACCGGGCTATGCGGAGCATCAGCGCCCGGGCAATGAGCGAGCGGGAGCTGTATGACCGGCTGGTGGAAAAGGGGGAGACGGAGCGCAATGCAGCTGCCGCGGTGGCCTGGCTGCTGGAGCTTCATTTTCTCAACGATGCTGCTTACGCCGCCGGTCTGGTGCGGCGGTGTGCGAACAGGGGCTACGGCCCCAAAAGGGTACGGGACGAGCTCTACCGTCACAAGGTGCCGAAGGAGCTCTGGGAAGACGCTCTGGCAGAGCTGCCGGAGCAGGATGATACCCTTGACCGTCTGCTGGCGCAGCGGCTGCGGGGTGCAGACAGGGGAGACCGGGCAGCATTAAAAAAAGCAACGGATGCCCTTTTGCGACGGGGCTTTGGCTGGACGGAAATCCGGTATGCTCTGGAGCGTCTGCATTATGAATCGGATGAGGAATTGTAACGAGATGGCACACGAAAAGCTTGCCCTGATCTCTCTGGGCTGCGCAAAAAATCAGGTGAACAGCGAACAGATGCTCTGCCTGCTGGATGATGCGGAGTATACGCTGGTGTCGGATCCGCAGGAAGCGGATGCGGTGATCATCAATACCTGCGGCTTTATTGACGCCGCCAAAAGCGAGGCAATTGACACCATACTCGAAATGGCAAGGCTCAAGGCAGAGGGTGGTCTGAAAAAAATAATCGTTACCGGATGCCTGAGCCAGCGGTACCGGGAGGAGATCAAGTCCGAGCTGCCGGAGGTGGACGCCCTGGTGGGGGTAGGCAGCTTCGGCGAGATTGTGGATGTTGTGCGGGAGACGCTGGATGCCCCGGAGCTGTCTGAAAGCGCTATGGGGCACAGACCGCTGCCGGAGCGCTTTGGAGACATCAACGCCCCGGTGGATGAGGTAGGGCGCTATCTCACCAGCGGTCCCGGCTGGGCTTATCTGAAAATTGCCGAGGGCTGCTCGAACCGTTGTGCCTTTTGCGCCATCCCTGACATCCGGGGCCGCTATCGCAGCCGTCCCATGGAAAACATCGTGGCCGAGGCCCAGGCACTGGCAGACAGCGGTGTCCGGGAGCTGATTGTCATCGCGCAGGACATCACCCGCTATGGGACGGACCTCTACGGTGAGCGGCGGCTTGCCCGCCTCTGCCGGGAGCTGAGCCGGATCGAGGGTGTGGAATGGATACGCCTGCACTACCTTTATCCCGATGCCTTCGACGATGCGTTGATCGACGAGATTGCCCGCAATGACAAGATCGTGAAATATCTGGACATTCCCATCCAGCATATTGACAACCATATTCTGAAGCGTATGAACCGACGGGGCAGCGGAGAACAGATTCGCGCGCTGTTCCGCACGCTGCGGCAGCGGATTCCGGGACTTGTGCTCCGCACCAGTCTCATCGCCGGACTGCCCGGGGAGGGCGAGGCGGAGCTGGAGGCGCTGTGCGCCTTTTTGCGGGAGGCCAGGATCGAGCGGGCAGGTGTGTTTCCCTTCTCCCCGGAGGAGGGAACCCCTGCCGCTGCGATGCAGGATCGCTGCAGCGAGGAAGAAGCACTCCGCCGGGCAGAGCGGATTGAAGCAATCCAGTCGGAGATTATGGACGCTTATTATGCTTCCCGCATCGGGCAGACATTGAAGATTCTCTGCACCGGCGAGGAGGGAGGATATCTGACCGGCCGCAGCTATGCCGACTCCCCGGAGGTGGACGGCCTGGTTTATTTTGAAGGGGACTGCCTGCCGGGGAATTTTGCGCAGGTGCGCATCATCGGGCTGATGGACGGTGAACTGCTGGGGGAGGAAGTGCCATGACAACTGCCAACAAACTGACACTGCTGCGCATTGTGCTGATCCCGGTGTTTTTACTGGTGCTCTACCTGGACTTTCCCGGCTGCAACTGGGTTGCCCTGGGTATCTTTATCCTTGCCAGCCTCACCGATATGCTGGACGGTTACATTGCACGGCACTACAATCAGATTACCGACATTGGAAAATTTATGGACCCTCTGGCGGATAAGATGCTGGTGCTCTCCGCTATGTGCTGGTTTGTGGAGCGGGGACGCATGGCGGGATGGGTTCTGGCAGTGGTTTTGCTGCGGGAGTTCGGCATCTCGGGACTGCGGCTGGTTGCCGTAGAACAGGGACGGGTGATTGCCGCCGCATGGAGCGGAAAGATTAAAACCGCGGTCACGATGGTCTGTCTTTGTCTGATGCTGGCCTTTGACTTCGGCTGGCTCAATTTGTGCTGTGCGCTGCTCATTGTGGTTGTGACCATCTATTCCGGTGTGGAGTATTTTGCAAAAAACAAGGATGTATTCCACTGATTCCCTGCGCGGGGAACATGCTTCATCACACTTTTCGCGCAAACCGCGGTTCAGGCGGAAAAGGCGCAGCAGCGCCCCCACCGGATTTTTCGGTGGGGGCGCTGCTGCATTTCATACGAATCTTCAATAAAAACAGAAATCTGCTTTTCATAGCTCCGCCAGGCGCGTTGAAGATTGTATGAGACGGCATTTGCACCTTTTGGCGCAAATGGGCGACGCGTCAAGCGGCGCCTCTCCCATAAAAAGTTTCTACTTTTTATGGGAGAATAGTATCAGACTTTTTCCGTAAAACCGTTTTCCAGATACCAGGAAATCATTTCCCGCACCGCAGCGCGGAGCGGGGTCAGCTCCATCTTGCCCATCTCCGTCTCCAGCCGTTCGTTTGAGCCGGAGTATGCCGGCTTCCAATCCGGACCGTTCAGCACGATTTCGGCATGCGTCCCTGTCTCCTCCTGAATAATCCGGGCCAGCGCAAACAGATCGTTCTCCTGACCGCTGCAAACATTGTAATGATGATGCCGGGGCTCATGGGCTAAAAACCAGTCCATGATTTTCACCAGGTCCCTGGTGTACAGATAGTCAAAATACATGTGCCGGTCCATATGCATTACGCCGCAGTGCAGGGCCTGATAGATCATATTTGAGATAAAGCGGCGCTGCCATTCTTCTCCGGGACCGAATACGCCGAACAGACGCAGATCATAGATGTTTCCGCCGGCCTGCTTTGACATGACATATTTGGAAAAACCATAGGGATCAGCGGGAATATGTGCGCCAAAGTAATTCTCTTTCATGCGGGGAACATAGTGCCGCATGTCATATTCCGCGCCGGAGCCGAAATAGTACAGCTTCCCGTAGAGCCGGCTGCACCGTTCCAGATTAAAAAACATGCGGAGGTTATATTCCAGCATTTTTGAGGCCAGCTCCGGGTGGACGACATCATTTGTATTGCAGCAATGAACAACTGTGTCAAAGCGACCGTCCCGCAGGCAGCGCTCCACTGCGTCAGCATCCAGCAGATCCAGCTCCTGCCGCGAGGGGGCGGAGAGCTGATATTGATTCTGCCAGCTCTCTTTCAGAATGCGTCCGATAAATCCGGTAGAACCGGTAAGCAGAATATTCATCTCTATGAAACCCTTCCGCCGTCAATGCTCTGATTCTGAAAAGCCTTCGAGCTGTTCAACGGTGATGCCGTCAATATTATCCACTGTATATGCATCTGAGAGGAAGGTTGTACAGCGGCGGCAGCTCTCATTCTGGAAACGCCGCCCTTCAATCTGCATTTTCCAGAAATCCATCAGCGCCTGACTGTGCCATAAATCCTTCAGACTGGTTTGAAACGCATTTCCAATCGTGGTATTCCCCATCCAATCGGGATCACATACCACAACATCGCCGTTCTGCCGGATACTGAGCATCTTAAAGGGCTGGGGACAGACTGTTTTTGCTGCGGTGGGGTCTTGTCCTGCGGCACACGCTCCGCCATACAGATCGGAGATAAAGCTTTTATCCTCCATGTCCAGCCAATTGTGGGGATGCTCGATTGCAGCCTCATCCGCGATTTCCTGATACAGCTTCAAAAACGCCTGGTTTTCCTCTGCCTGAGAGGAGTCCAGCATTTTTACATAGATAAAGGGCTTTTCCGCACCGCGACGGTCACGAATTTCGCGCAGTGCCCGGACGTTCTCATAAATACGCCGAATATCCATTTTATTTCCCGTAATATATTCGTGCCGCTCCTGTATGACGGAGTAGATGGAAATGCGGATATAATCGAGGCCAGTGTCTACCAGCTGCTCCGCGATTGCCTCCGTAATCAGAGAACCGTTTGTCGTGATCTCAACGCGATCCGCCACCTGCGCGTTTTTGATATAGCGTACCATGTCGGGCGTGCAGGGATTGACAAAGGGCTCGCCAAAGCCGATCACCCGAATCACCTTGATCTTTGGGCCTTCCCATGCCTTCAGACCGTCAATTACCGCTTTGAATTTCTCAAAATCCATCAGGCCGGCCGGAATCCATTTTTCAACGCCCTCTACGCTGCGAAAGCATTGCACACATCTGAAATTGCAGATACTTGCGGGATCAAACAGCAGCGTAAACGGCTTTGGCAGGGGAATTGCCTTTTTTAAATCGACCCGGTGCTGCCTGAGCTCAGTATAGGCCTCCAATATTCACTCTCTCCTCTCCCTGCGGGCACGATACGCTTCCACACTTACACTGTCAATATTGTCCACGGTGAACGAATCCGTCAAGTAGACGCTGCAATTTTTACAGCCGTCAAGCTGCTTTCGCCGGTGCATCAGCTGGAGCTCTCGAAATCGTTCCAACGCAGCAGAGCTCCAGATTTCCTGAATCGGTGTGGAAAAGGCGTTTCCCACTAAATTGCGATCCTCCCAGTCCACACAGCAGCAATCCACTGCGCCGTCGCTCTGTACGGTCAGGCTGAAAAACGGCCATGGACACGCCTCTTTTTCTCCGGGGAGCATGGCTGCCTGTGTCGAAAAACCGGAGAAATCATGCAGCTTTTCAAAAAACACTTCATCTGCAACGGATTGATACAGCCGCAGAAATTCGCTCTTGTCTGCTTCGTCCTCGGTTTCGAACATCTTCACGGCAACATAGGGCTTTTTGCTTCCCAGGCGGGCCTTAATATCCTGAAGCGTACAAATATTCTGAAAAATTTCCTCCGGTGATGCTTCACTGCGTGTAATCCGGGCATGCTTTTCCTTCAGCGTCGAATATATCGAAACCCGCAGATAATCCAGCCCGCCTGAAACCAGTCCGTATGCTTTTTCCTCCGTCAGCAGACTGCAGTTGGACGTGAGGTCAATTCTGTCCGTAATGTCTGCCTCCGATAAATAGCGGAGCATTTTCACCAGGTCCGGATGGACCAGCGGTTCCCCGCGGTTATAAAGCTTGATTGCCTTGATCCGCGGTCCGTCCCAGCGCTTCAACCCGTCAACAATCGACTGAAACTGCGCATATGGCATCATCCCACGATGAAAATGGACATCCGGCGCACTCTGCAGGCACTGAGAGCATTTGAAATTGCACAGGCTGCACGGATCAATGGTTAATGTCAGAGGCTTGCCGATTGGTATGGCCTCCGATAAATCCATACGTTTTTGCTGCCGAAGTTCCGTAAATGCTTTCATCTGTTCACGCCCTTTTCATTATCGCAAAGCCTTCCGGGCAGTTTTGCGCAACGAATCTCTCATATTAACTGTTGTCTCTTTTCAAATACCGCTCGGCTGCTTCCTCGCTGACAAAATCCTCCGCAGTAAATACCTCGCGGTAATCCACCGGTTTTGGTTTCCCATAGAACTTTGACATATATTTATTGATAAAGTGCCGATTTTCTCCCGCCAGACAAACCGGAGTATAATTTTTAAAATGCTTAATTGACATGCCCTTATCAATGATGTCCTTGATTGGCTCATCAAAAACATTCCCGATGCTGATATGCATGAATACACACGGAAACACATCTCCATACTGAGAGATATGGAAGCAGCCGTTGACCGCGCCGCAGCCCTTTTCCATGCCGTATGCGGGAAAAACGTCCCTTCTGGCTGCCGGATATTGGGCATTCAGTTCTCGCAAAAACTGCGCGTCCTTCCCGTCGATGAGAACTTCATGCTTTCCTTCCCATTCACCCAGGGCCTTCGCCAGAACCAGATCCAGAGAAAACCCGTTTTCCTGTGCGAATTTTGCCAGTTCAACTGTGTTTTGTGTGCGGCAGTTCTGGTGTGACACGCAGTGCTGCATGACGCAGTCCAGCCCCGCCTCCTGCGCAGCGCGCAGGGCACTCATTGCCTTCTGGAAGGAGCCCGGACGCGCGCGGTTTTCATCATGCAGCTTTTCATCAATACTGTCAAAGCTGATCATCACCTTATCCAGTCCGATTTCCTTCAGATGCTTCGCCCGTTCCGGTGTCAGAAAATATCCGTTTGTACTGATGCCAATGTGGAATTTTTCAGGCTGCAGCGCCAGCAGAGCCTCGTCAAAATCAGGCTGAATCAAAGGCTCTCCGCCGGAAATATTAAACTGGCAGAGTCCCAGCGCGTCAGCCTGCTCAGAGATGTCCCGCATTTTTGCAACATCCAGTGAACGCGGCTTTTTTTCAAAGCTGCTGGCCATACAGTGCTTGCAGTGCAGATTGCAGGTATAACGGTATCCAATATCAATACGAGAGGTATAGCCGCCTGTTTTTTCCCGCTCAGCAAATTTGATAATTTTTTCATATACCAGCGGTTTCTCACGGCGAAGCTTTTCACGCTTGGAGTTTTCGATCTGCGCTTTCAGCGGATTGGGTTCCATAGAGGGCCTCCTTTTTTCTGGAAGATTATTTCAGTTGAAATTGCTGCATGAGCTCCTCTTTATGCTCATCAAGAGAATCGAGTGCGGTACGTTCCGGGAAAAAGCATTCTACGCAGGCCCGGCACCCCTGCCGCCCATTCTTGACCATGCGTTCCAAAAAAGCCCTGTGGCTGCCGTTCCAGATGGACACAATAGATTCTTCAAACGCGTTGCCGAGTACAATGTCTCTTTTCCAATCGGCACAGCACGGCGTAACCATACCGTCGGGGCTTACCATAATGGAATAAAACGGGAAGGGGCAGACGGATACCTGCCTGCTGACCGGATTTCCATGCAATCCCTTCGCGCTTCCTATGGTAAATTCCCTCTCAATCCCATCATAGGTCGGCATTACGTATTCAATTCCCAGTTGATCACAAAGACTGCCAAATATGGAATAGAACATATTTTGCTGTGCTTCTGTCGGAACTGCCACGTCCATGATTTTAATATAGACCTCACAGCTGCCCTTATGTTCATAAAAATCCCGCAGATTATTCAGAAACATTTCCCAGTTCAGTTTCACTTCCGCAATATCCTGGTACTGCTCTGCGCTGATTCCTTCAATGGAAACCCGAAGCCTGTCAAGGCCGGAATCAACCAACCTTCGGTTTAATTCCGGGCTGAGCAAACTCCCGTTGGTAAGCATTTCAATATGATTTGTAATTTTCTTTTTCTTTGCGTATGCAATTATTTCGGACAGCTCATGGTTGAGGAGCGGTTCTCCCCCTCCGACGATTCTGAGCATTTTCAGAGGGCGGCCAAACGATGCGATATCGTCTATCAGTTTTTGTGCCTGCGCCAGCTTCATGCTCATTTTCGGAAAAGTCAGTTCTGCCCCTTTGTGATGAAATGAACAAAATCTGCATTTAAAATTGCATAAATTACAGACATCCAAGAGCAATGCAAACGGAGAGGCTAAGGGGACAACCTTCCACAGTTCCTCCCGGTCCTGCTCATATTGGGCGCCTATGATCGCGTTTTTCAAGCTATTCCCTTCCTTTTTTACAGCAAAGTGCATGTAATCCTGCAACAATTTGAAAATGCATCACGAGTACAGGGTGATAATAGGGTTGGATAAATGCAAAGTATTACATATCATATCTGCGATACTTTTTTCCGAATCCTTTGACGAAATCAAAATTGCGGCTTCACTCTTGATTTCACTTGGGTGAATGACCGGAACTTCTTTTTCCGTGACACAGCGTCCCTGCAGGTTTGCGTTTGCATCTATGATTGCGATTACATTTTCCGTCGTAACAAACCCGAGCTGGAACAGCATCGCGGTATGTGTTCCGGCTCCCCAAATATAATAGCGATCCGGGAGGGCAGCGCCGAGCTTTTTTTGAATCCGATCCTGAAGCTTGTGCGCAGTGTCCAGGTAGGCCATAAGCGATTGCTTACCCGCAGCATCATACACGAGACGGTTTTCCTTCCTCTGCCACAAGGAATAGGTGTCCCATCCCACTTTATGTGCCTCGACAAGACCGAAACCCGCTGTTTCCATCAGATTTGACATAGACTGTAATGTAAAGTAATTAGATGCTTCGGTAGAATGTGTGGATAAGGTTACCGCCCGGGAAGTGAAGGTTTCAGTTCCGAGCAGGAAAGCATGACCATTGCAATC
>CAJOPB010000063.1 GCA_905236305.1 uncultured Oscillospiraceae bacterium
AGAGCCTGTTTAATATCTCGGCGTGTGCGGATTTCCGAGCGGATTTTTCGCCAGTCGAGGCGCGAAACCGTAGCAATACTTTGTGTATTGCAAGGTTGAGCAACGAAGGATGGCGGAATAATCCGCCGGAAAGACGTGCGCGAAGAGATATTAAACAGGCTCTGAGACTGTATCAGCCAAAAATAAGCCGCCTCCCTGCCGCAAAGCGTTTTGGGAGGCGGCTTGCTGTTTCACGCTCACTGTTCCGGCTGCTCCAGGGGACCCCGGCGCACCAGAATGGCAATCGCCTGGGCGGCGGCCTTCAGGTTCAGATTGGTGGCGTTGAGGCAGATGTCGTAGTTGTGCCGGTCGCCCCAGGCCTGACCTGTGTAAAACCGGTAATACTGGGCACGGGAGCGGTCTACGGACCGGATATTGCGTTCCAGCTCCCGGTCCGTGCGGCTGCGGTTATCCTCCCCCTTGGCCCGGCAGCGCGCGATGCGGGAGGGCATATCCGCATACAGGAAAAAGCGCAGGGGCTGGAACTGCGAGAGTATGTAATCTCCGCAGCGCCCCACGATCACACAGTCGGATTTTTCGGCCATCTCCCGCAAAATTTCTGTCTGGGCGGCATAAATGCTGCCGGTGACGGCATACACCGCGTCGCCGTGGTGCAATGAGAGCGTGTTGGCGACAGTGATCGGGTAATAGGTCTGGATACGGTGCTCCAGCACCTGGCTGACATAGCTCTCGGCCAGCTCGCTTCGCCGGGCGATGGCAGAGACGATTTCCTCATCGTAATAGGCAAAGCCCAATTCTTCTGCCAGATGCTTGCCAAATTCCCTGCCGCCGGAGCCAAATTCCCGTCCTATGGTAATGATTTTATTCATTGGTCTCTCCCTTCCTTTCTCCACAGCGGAGGCGGTTATTCCGAAAAATGACGGTGATTGTTGATGTGGTCGATGCAAAAGCAGTGATACCCCGCGCAGCGGGAGCAATAACGAAATTCCAGATTGGGATAATCCCGGTCCGTGCGTCCGCAGACCTCGCAGCGCCGGGAATAGGGCTGCTGCCGCTGGGCATACTCCATCCGCCGCACCTCGTTTTTGAAATTGATGGTGCTTTGGCGCCGGCGGCGTGCCTCGGGACGGAGCCAGTCAAAGAGCCAGCCGCCGCAGAACAGGAGATAGTTCAGCACCGCCACCACCGGAAGCAGGTTGAAGGGGAAGGGGACCCGGACCACGTCATAAATAAACAGCGCCAGATCCAGCAGCCCCAGCCATTTCATCTTCACCGGGATAATGAAAAACAGCAGCACCTGCATATCGGGATACAGCGTGGCGAAGGTGAAGAACATGGACAGATAGATATAGTACGCACTGACCTGCGTGCCAATGCGGTAGAGGCTGACCTCCTCGCTCTGCCCGTAGATGAAATACAGGACAAAGCCATAGACCACCGTCAGCACAATTCCGCTGAGAAAATAGATGGTAAACTTGCCGCTGCCCCACTGCCGCTCGATGGTGCTGCCGATGAAATAATAAAAGTAAAAGGCGATGAGCGCCAGAAGCCCGCTGGTGTGGGGCACCAGTGCAAAGGAAACAAGCCGCCAGACCTGACCGTGGAGAATGTGCCAGGGGGAAAAGAGCAGAAGCGGAATCAGGGTGTTGCTGGTGTCCATCATGCTCCCGAGCCAGATGATCACATTGGCCACCACGATATACAGCATCAGGTTGGGAATGCCAAAGCGGGGATGGCGGTAACAAAAACGCTCCACCGCGTTCATCAGTTTTTTCATGTGAGAATCCTTTTTCCAGTTTTCTCTATCATACCACCGACAGGGCGGGAAAGTCCATAATAATTTTTGATTTTTCCTGTCGAGCGTTACTGTTCAGACGCCGGGGGCCTCTGAACAGTAACCTTTTTTCGTGCAAGGGCAAAATTGTTGTTGACAAACAAAGCTGCGGCATGTATACTAAAGCTGTAGTTAGCATATGCTAATAAGATGAAATGACAGCCTCAGCATAGGAGGCATTTTTTCAAGCCAATGGTTAGCGCAAGCTAACATCGTCGCGGTGAGGTGACCATATGAGTATTGTGATTGTCGGCGGCAACGAATGTATGGAGCGCCGTTATAAGGATCTGTGCAGCGAATACCAATGTCAGGCGGAGGTTTATACCAAGACCGGAAATATGAACGGCAAAATCGGGAACCCTGACCTGCTGGTGCTGTTCACGGGTACGATGTCCCATAAAATGCTGCGCGGCGCGCTCTGCTGTGTCAGAGGAAAGGATACGATCATCGCCCGTTCCCACACCAGTTCGGTTTCCGCGCTGCGGAATATTTTGGAAACGCACGCCGTTGCCGCTGCCGAATGAGCGAGGAAGCCTTGGTTCGAAACTGCGCGCCGACGCTGGCAGGGCTGAAAACAGGCAGCTTGTTTGTCTGCGCGTTTGATTCACGGCGGCAGCTGGCGCGCGAGCTCCGGGACGCAAATCGCATATTGACGCCAAAGGGCCTGCGGCTGGTGCCGCTGCGCTGCAGAGAGGGGCGCGTCCTGCTGTATCTCTACCGCCCTGTACGGCTGAAAGCGGATCTTTCGGAAGCGGAGGCGCAGGCGCTGCTGCAGGAGGCCGGGTATCCCGTGCGCGGCATCGGAAACTACCTGGCGGAGCTTGCCAGGCGGCTGCGGAGCTTCAACGAATTTCCGCACGAAATCGGCCTGTTTCTGGGCTATCCGCCGGAGGATGTAAAGGGGTTTATGGTGCACAAGGGCAAAAACAGCAAGTGCAGCGGCTGCTGGAAGGTCTATGGCGACGCGGACAAGGCGCAGCGCACCTTTGCTGCGTTCCGTCATTGCACGGACTGCTACTGCAAACGCCATGCCATGGGCGCGACCGTGGAGCAGCTTGCGGTGAAAGGCGTATGACAAAGTATACCTGCTCTTTCCGCTTCGCGGAGGGAGCGAATCATAAGAAAGGAATTGAATGACATGAAAATCGCAGTAGTCTATTGGAGCGGGACAGGCAATACGCAGGCCATGGCCGAGGCCATCGCGGAAGGCGCGCGGGGAGCCGGCGCGGAGGTAGAGGTTTACACTCCGGCGGATTTCAATGCCTCCATGATCGGAGGCTTCGACGCGCTGGCCTTTGGCTGCTCCGCCCAGGGCGCAGAGGTGCTTGAGGAGTATGAGTTCGAGCCCATGTTCACCGATTGCGAGAAGTCCCTGCCGGGCAAGCGCGTGGCGCTGTTTGGTTCCTACGATTGGGGTGACGGCGAATGGATGCGCTCCTGGGAAAGCCGCTGCGCGGGCGCCGGAATCACCCTCGCCTGCGACAGCCTGATTATCAATAACACGCCGGATGCCGACGGCACAGCAAAGTGCAAAGAACTCGGCGCCGCTCTGGCGAAATAATAAGCGTTTCGAGTCAGGCGCTGATACTATTCTCCCATAAAAAGCAGAAACTTTTTATGGGAGAGGCGCCGCTTGACGCGCCGTCCATTTGCGCCAAAAGGCGCAAATGCCGTCTCATACAATCTTCAACGCGCCTGGCGGCGCTATAAAAAGCAGATTTCTGCTTTTTA
>CAJOPB010000064.1 GCA_905236305.1 uncultured Oscillospiraceae bacterium
TAATCTGGAATCAACGAATCATCGCCGGCCCCAAGCATCCTGACATTTCCGCCCATCGGATAATCGGACACATAGGAATATCCTGTTGTGACAGTCCCAGCACCGCCCGCGGCTGTTCTCTCATAACCTTCATAGTCTTTCTCTCCAGGATGCCCGTCTGCCGTCGCGCCACTATCGCTGATCGCGGCACGAATGATCCGGTTCTTCATTTTCATACTTCCGATTTGTGACGTCTCAAATAACTTCATAGCTGCACCATCTTCTTATGAAAGCTTTCACCAGTTATTCCGGAAAGGATTTCTTGAGCGTATAGGCTTTGTCCGACTTTGTCAACCGCAATTTTTATTTTTTACATTTGGCAGCTATGTCTCCCGGCAGGCTTTCTTTTGAAGCACTGCGTTGGCTGCCATGCCCTCTGCTGGATCCCCCGGGTTACGCCCGTCGGAGACCGGAGGACCCGGCAGAGGACACTGCTGCCAAAAAATTGCTTCAAAAGAAAGCCCAGGTAAGGCATTGCGCCCAACGCAAAAAATAAAAACCCCCCTGGGCAGGGGGGAAAAATAATTTATCTTCTGGAGAGCACCGTCATCGCTCCGCAGAGCATCTCCGCCGCCGCGCCGCGGCTGAGAGAGGCGTCGGAATAGGTGCAGCCGTAGGGCAGCAGTCCGCAGGACGACACATTGCTGGCGCTCTGCAGGGCCCAGGCCGGCACGGCGTCGTCGTAGCCGAACCAGGTGGTGACCGCGTCGGTGAGACCCACGGCGCGGTCCAGAATCACCGCGGCCTCCAAAACGCTGATGGCCCGGTCCGGTTCAAACACCACGCCGACGTCCCCCTGACTGTGGCCGGAGATGATGCCGTAGCGCAGCGCGGAGCTGACATAGGGCTTTGCCCAGGTCTCCACGGCGGCGTCGTCCGCAAAGCCGGTGGTTCTCACGCCGGACAGCACGGGCTTGCCGCTGAGCTTCATGCACATGGTCAAAAACTCCTGCCGCGTGACGGGCGTGTCGGGGCCGAAGACGTATTCCCCCGCCACCATGGCGCCGGTGTAGATGTCCTCCTCCGCCAGACGGACGGCGGCATAGGCGCTGCCGAGGCCGGCAGTGTCCGCATATTTGAGCTTGCTGCTCTGCTTCTGGATCTTGATAATCACCGTGGCCTCCTGGCTGGAATTGCCGGTGTCATCCACGGCCCGGTAGCCAAAATAGTCCTTGCCCCGCTTCCCCTCGGCGGGCGTATAGACAAAGTGCCCGTCCGCGTCCAGATCCACGCTGCCCTTGACGGGGCGGGTGGTGATTTCAAAGCGGACCGCGCCGCCGTCCGGGTCGGACGCGGCGAGCTTTCCGCCGATGGAGACGCCGCGGTAGGTAGACAGCTCCAGGTTTTCCGCCACCGGCGCCCGGCCGGAGAGATCAGACGCCTCCACGGTGGCGGACGCGAAGGGCCCGGCATTCACGGCAAGGACCAGGGCCAGGACCGCGGCGAACAAATATTTGCTTCTTCTTAACATCTGCATTTTACCTCCGAAACAGGATGTATCTCTATTGTCCCTATTCCGGCGGGAAATATGCGCCTGGCGCGGAAAAACCTGCGCCCGGAAAAATAAATCATTTTATGTGCCCGTGGGCTCCGTGATACCCAGAATCACCACCACGCAGGAGAGAATCCCCGTGACTGGGTTGACCGCGACGTGCCGGAGCATGGCGTGAATGCCCGTGCCGTTTGCGAGGGTCTCGTTGAGAAAGGCTCTGGACCCTGCCTCCCGGCACTGTGACACGGCCTGGGCGAAGGCCCTGTCCACGTCGGCATGCAGCGCATGCAGCCCGGGCCCCTCCGGGCTGCCGGTCCCGCAAAAGCTGCGTTCCAGCAATTCCCTGCAGGCTTTGTTGCAGCGGAGAATCTGAATGCGCTCCCCACCGGACTCGATCACTGCCATGGGGAGGGCGTCGAAATACCTGTCCAGCTCCTCTCCGCCGTTGGACACCGCGGTCAGGGCATCGAGGTTGAGCCGCCCGATGGCGGAGTAGTAGCCGGTTTCCTCCGGGTTCTCATAGCCGATATGGAGTCCGTTCTTGCTCCGGTCCATAATATCGGCCATGGAGAGGGCCCGGCCGTAATAGTAGCCCTGCAGCTTGGTGCAGCCCACCTCCTTGAGGAAATCCACCTGCTCCTGGGTCTCCACCCCCTCGGTGATGGTCTCCACCCCCAGGCTGATCGCCATTTTTACCAGCTCGGTAATGATGATCTTGCTCTCCTCTCCCTCGCCGAAGCGGTGCATGAAGCGCATGTCAAATTTCAGCAGATCAAAGTGGATGTCCTGCAGCACGTCCAGAGAGGAGTAGCCGCTGCCGAAGTCGTCCATCCAGACCTGGAAGCCAAGCGCGTGGAAGCGCTCCACCTGCGCCTTCATAAAATCGAAATCGCTGCCCACACAGCTCTCCGTGACCTCGATGGTCAGCTTCTCCCGGGGGATGCCGTTGGCGTCCACCCGGCTGCACACCTCCTCCACAATGTCGCAGGTGTCAAAATCCGTCCGGGAAAGATTCAGCGACTGGGGGACGACATAGATCCCGGCCTCCTGCTGCTCTCGCATTTTCAGAAGAATCTGGTCGAGGACATAGAGGTCCAGCTTGTAAATCAGCCTGGCGTCCTCCAGAATGGGGACGAACAGCTCGGGGGACATGGCGCCCTTGACCGGGTCGAGCCAGCGGGAGAGGGCCTCCTCGTCGCACACCCTGCCGTTGGCCGCCCGGACGATGGGCTGGAAATAGACCTTGATCCATTGTTCAGACAGCGCCCGGTCCAGATTGTTGATGATATAGCGCTGGTTTTCGATCTGGCGCAGCATGGTCTCGTCAAAGTAGTAGTGCGCGGAGATAAAGGAGCCCCTGTGCCGGTCGGCGGCGTATTTCGCCCGGTCGCAGGCCACGCTGACATTGACCTTCTCCACCCGGTCGGGATAGACCCCCACGCGGACCGGCAGGGTTTTCCCGCCGTTTGTCTCCCGGCAGTCCTGGAAAATCCGCTCCAAAAGGGCCTCCGTGTCCGCCTCGCTCAGCACGGAGGCAAAGTGATCCTGCCCCAGCCGGCAGCAGCGCTTTGGGCCGCAGCACCCGGACAGAATCGCCGCAAAGGCCCGCAGCAGCCGGTCGCCCTCCTCAAAGCCGTACTGGCGGTTGAAATGCTTCATGCCGATCAGGTCGAAGAAGACCATAACGCTCTGCTCCCCGCGCCCCAGCATCGCCTGCCGCTCGGCCTCGGCCAGCTCGAAGAAGCAGCCCATATTCGGCAGCCCCGTCAGGTCGTCGGTGGTGGCGCGGCGGCTGAGGTCGCTGATGTAGGCCCGGAGGTGATCCCGCATTTTGGAAAAGGCGCGGGTCAGGGTACCCACCTCGTCGCGCCCGGTGTAGGCCAGAACCACGTCATAGTCCCCGTCGGCCAGCCGCTCGGAGGCCGCGGTGAGGCGCTGCAGCGGCCGGGTGATGAAGCCCATGACCACCGTCACGATCAGGGAAAAGACGGCGATAATCACGACCGTGCCCAGCAGCAGAATGCGGGTGAGATGGATGCGGGAGGCGTTGATCTCCCGCTCGGGGGCTGTGACCACCAGCTTCATCCCGTTGGACAGGGTGGAGAAGGCCATCAGCCGCTCCTGGCCGGAAAAGGTATAGCGGATCAGCGTGTCGCCGCTTTGCCCGGCGTGAAACACCTCCGCGGGAGCGCCGGAAATCTCCGGTATGCTGCCATCCTCCAGCTCCGGGTGATAGATGACGCGCCCGTCGGCGTCATAGAGGCAGGCAAAGCCCGTGTCATAGACCCGGATGGGGCGAATTTGCGACACCAGGGTGTCCAGAGAAATGTCCATCCCCAGCACGCCCAGCAGGGTTCCCGACTTGTAGATCGGGACCAGATAGGACAGCACCTGTCTCTCGTCCAGATGCAGGGCCGGATAGGGCCCCACCCAGGAGGGGCGGCCCCGCTCGATGGGCGTGAAATACCAAACGTTGTGCACCGTGTCCTGCGGGTCAAGCCGGGCGGCGTCCAGCGGGGTGTTTTCCTCAAAGCCGGTTCTGCCGGCTCTGGAATAGATGAAGCCCGGCTGTGACTGGCTGATCTCGGGGGAGATGCAGTAGTAGTAGGTGATAATCCCCCGGGTGTGGCCTGCGAGGCTGGCGAAGGCCGCCTGCACCTGCCGGCAGTGGCCGGCGAGATATTCGTCCAGCCGGGCGGACTGCTCCGGCGTCCGCCCACCCTGTCCGGCGGCGCTGCCGATGACCCCGGTCTCGGAGAGCACGAGGCTGTCGAGGGAGTCCGCGACGAGGTTCGCGGCCATCTCCACGGACTGCTGCACGCTCTCCAGGTATTCGTCCAGGGTCAGCTGGGTGGTTTGGCTCAGCAGGTTCATCATTTTGCCGGAGCTGCGGTCGTTTTCCGCTTCGGTGGTAAAGAAGCTCGCACCGATGACGGACAGAATGCTGGTCAGAATCGCGGCGATGGTGATTGCGGTGATCTTGCCTCGAATGGAGTGCACCTTCAGCACCTCCCTGTCAGGTTTTTCCCCTCCCTGGGGGGGCCGTCCGGTTTCTGTGCTATTCGCGGATGGACATATAGCGATAGTTGTTTTTCACGGAGCCGTTCCAGGAGGTCCGAATGCCCTCCACCCGCTCTCCGGTCACATAGTAGTGCAGTCTGGAAAACAGCGGAATCCAGGCGGCGTCCTCCTGCACGATGATGCGCTCCAGCTCCTGATATTCCCGCAGCCGCGCTGCGGGGTCCACGATGGCGCGGGCGGCGCGCACGCGCCGCATCACGCCCTCGTCGCTGTAGCAAAGGCTGCGGAAGACGGTGTTCTCCCGGGTGCCGAAAAAGGTGTAGATAAAGTTGTCCGGGTCGTTGAAATCCGCGGTCCACATGGCCGTATAGCAGGCCAGGCCGCCGCTTTTGCGGAGGGCCATAAACTCGCTCTCCTCCAAAACCCGGACGGTGGCCCGGATGCCGAGCCGCTGCCACATGGACGCGCACAGCGACATCAGCGTCAGCTCCGCCTGGGAGGAGGAGGATTTTACGCTGATGGGCAGGTCAAAGCCGTCGGGGTAACCGGCCTCGTCCAGCAGCGCCTTCGCGGCGTCGGGGTCAAAGGGGAGCTCCGGGAGGTCGGCGTTGAAGCCGTAGAGACCGTGGGGGAATATACCGTTTTCCAGGGTCCCGCGGCCCCCGTAGACCGCGTCCAGCAGCGTGGTCCGGTTCAGCGCCAGCTGCAGCGCCCGGCGCACCCGCACGTCGTTCAGCGGGGGGACGGACTCGTTGAGGGCGATATAGGTGATGGCGATGCGCTGCACCTGGGTGAGCCGGGCGCGGTAAATATCGCCGTGCAGGAAAAACTCCGCGGAGCTGTTGAGATGGTCCAGGTCCAGAAGATCCAGCCCGCCGCTCTCAAACAGCTGCCGGATCTCCTCCGGCTCCGTCATGAAGCGCCAGTCCAGCCCCTCGCACGCGGGCGGGCCCTCCCAGCAGTCCGGGTTGGCCGTGAGCAGCATCCCCACGCCCTTCTCCCAGGAGCGCAGCACGAAGGAGCCGGTGCCGACGGTCCAGTCCGGGTCCTTCCCGAAGCGGTCTCCCGCCTCAGTGGTGGTTTCCGCGTCCAGTATGGAGGCCCCCGGCATGGACAGGCAGGCGAGAAACGCCTCGAAGGGCTGGGTCAGGGTGATGACAAAATCCAGCTCGCCGGTGATTTCAAAGCCCTCCAGGTGGTCGGCCGTGCCGTTTTCCAGCGCCGCCGCGCCCGCGATGTCGTCCACGATGTCCCGATTGCAGGAGTCCGGGTGGGTCAGGAGTCTGGTAAAGGAGTACAGCACGTCGGAGGAGGTCAGGGCGGAGCCGTTGGAGAAGCGCACGTTCTCCCGCAGATGAAAGGTGTAGCGGCAGCCGTCGTCGGAGACCTCCCAGCTTTTTGCCAGGGAGGGAACCAGCTCCACACTGCCGTCGTCGCGGCGCTCCATCTCCACCAGGCGGTTGAACACATTGGTGGCCACGGTGTAAAAGATCGACGTACACTGAAAATCCACTGTGTCCGGCTCATCCTCCACGGCAACCAGAAAGCGCGCGGTGTCCGGCGCGGCCTCGTCCGTCCGTTCCGGCTGCACCGTCGGCTCTGTCCCGCCGGGCGCGCCGCAGCCGGAGAGAACGGACAGCGCAAAAACGAGCGCCAGAAGCAGATACGCTGCCCTTGGCCTGTCGTTGACCGTCTGCATGTCAGCCCTCCCTCTGAGGCGATGCCTCTATATGTTCTGCCGATTCCGGAATATGTTCTTTTTTCCTTTTTATATTGTACCGTATTTCCCGCGCCGTTGCAAGAGAAGCTCCGGGATTATTTTTTGTTTTTCGCAAAATTCAGACGCCCACCGGCGTCTGAACTGCCGGATTCTTCTCTTGACATTGACACAAAAGCGGGTATAATAAAAACAGAAGGTACCGCAACAAGCGGCCGGCTTCGTGAAACGTGAATATTGGGCTGTTACGCAGCCCGAAAACCCGTCACTGTGCCCTAGTGGCGGGTTTTCTTTTCCTCGCCACGCCCTCCGGGGGGCTTTTCTTTTTGCGTTGGGCGCAATGGCCTTGCTTGGGCTTTCTTCTTTGGAAGCAGATATATTGGCTGCTGAGCCCTCAGCTGGCTCCCTCCGGGGGCCCAGTTCTTTTTGCCGCCAAAAAGAATATGGCCCCCGGAGGGAGCCCAAGTAAGGCATTGCTCCCAGCGAAAAATATTAAAAAAACCCCGGAGGGCGAGGCGCGTGGACTGCTGCGACGCAAAGCTAGTCCTTGAGGGCAGCAGTCCAGAATCGGGCTTGCGGGGGACGCCCGACGCGCCTCCAAGGGGAACCAGAGGCGCGAGAATCGCTGCGGCGATTCAGAATCGGGCTTGCGGGGGACGCCCGACGCGCCTCCAAGGGGGAACCA
>CAJOPB010000065.1 GCA_905236305.1 uncultured Oscillospiraceae bacterium
CTCCGTGGGGACGGGAGCCGCCCCGGGGCCGGGGGAGGCCGGGGCGGCGCGCTGCGCCAGCGGCAGGGGAACCGTGAGCACACTGACGGCGGCGCAGCAGCTGAGCAGCAGCGCCGCCAGCAGCTTTCCCGGGCCCCAGCGGCGGCTCTGCAGCACAGAGTGCACCCGTCTGTCCACCCCCGCCGCCGCAAAGCCCAGGGCTCCGGCAGGCGTGCGGGTGCTCAGTGACACCAGAGCCAGCGCATATGCCTTCCGCTGCTTCAAATCCATATCCCGCACGGCCCGCTCGTCACAGGCCAGCTCCATATCCCCGCAGAACAGATGGTAGCAAACCCAGAGATGCGGGGCAAACCAATATACGCACAGCAGCGCAAAGGCCAGCAGCTTCCACCACTGATCCCTTCGGGCGATATGGGCGCGCTCATGGGCCAGGACGAAGGGGTACTGGGCCCTGTCCAGCCCGGAGGGCAGATATATTTTCGGAGCAACGGTCCCCAGCACAAAGGGAACGGCGATGCAGTCCGCCTCCCAGACCCCGTCTCCCGCGGGGGCCGCCGCGCGGAGACGCCGCCGCAGCCGCAGCGCGCGTACGCCGCTCCCCACCGCCATCCCCGCGGCTCCCAGCGCCCAGAGCCCGCACGCCGCGCGCAGCAGACTTTTTTCCGGCGCCGCCGCACCGGCTCCGCCGGCCCCGGCCCCGGAGAAGGCCGCGCCTGCCGCGGCGCCCGGAAGCCCCGGAATGCCCCGCACCAGCGAGAAGGGGGAGGCGGGCTCCGCCGGACAGAGCAGCCGCAGCGCCAAAAGCGCCCACAGCAGCATCCGCAGCCCCTTGGGTCCCCGTCTCAGCACCCACCGCAGCGCCAGCACTGCTCCCGCTGTCCACAGCGACAGCAGCGCCAGCCGCAGAAGGACGGGAAACAGCGGAAAAAGCATATCAATCCGCCTCCTCGTATTGCTCAATCATGGCCCGGATGCGGGCGGCGTCCTCCTTCGACAGGCTCCGGCGGCTGGTGAAGGCCGCGATGAAGGCCGGCAGCGAGCCGGAAAAGGTGTCCTGGACAAAGCGTTCACTCTGGGTGGCCTGAAATTCCGCCTTGGAAAGCAGAGGCCGCACCGTACCGCCCTCGTTGACGAACAGCCCCCTGTCGCAGAGCTTTTTCAGGACAGTGTAGGTGGTGGACTTCTTCCATTTCAGCTCCGCGGCGCAGAGCTTTACCAGCTCGCCGCTGGTAACCGGCGCGTTTTTCCAGATGAGATCCGCAAACCGCGCCTCTACCACCCCAAGCTTTCCTTCCTCCAAAGGTATCCCCTCCCGTATGTTTTTTCTTAGTCTATCATCTATAGACCCGTTTGTCAAGCCTCCGGAGTCCTCTCAGGGGCTGGCAATGCCTGCCGGCCGAAGGACCGGAATTTGCGCCGCAGCGAATTTTTGTGGCTTTGAATTCCGGCGCTTCCCTTGAATTCGTCCGGGAAAATGCCTATAATAGCATGGACAGGATAATCCCGCAATGGAGGCATACGCAGATGGAACTGAGCGGCAGGAGCTTTTTTCTTCCTTTTGAGGCGGTATGGATGGAGTGGCTGCAGCGCCATATGAGCGGCGCGGGGACGGTGGTCATTTCCTCCCTCTCCATGCTGGGAGAGGAGCTGGTTCTGGTATTGCTTTTGGGCTTTATTTACTGGAGCTGGGATAAGCGGATGGGCAAGTACATCGGCCTGAACGTTTTGATGGCCGTCGTGTGGAATCCGATGATCAAATCGGTATTTCTCCGAAGACGGCCGTATTTTGACCACCCGGGGATTCGGATTCTGCGCCCGGTTGACCCGGAGGCGGATATTTACAATATTTCCGCCCAGGGCTATTCCTTCCCCAGCGGACATTCCGCCAATGCGGCGGCCTGTTACGGCTCCGTGGCGGCGTATGTAAACCGGCGGCCGGAGGGCACAAAAAGGGTCTGGGTCATATGGGCAGCTGCAAGCATAACCCTGCTGGTGGGATTTTCCAGAGTTGCTGTGGGCGCCCACTATCCCACCGATGTGCTGGCGGGCTGGGCTCTGGGCGCCGCGATCGTATGGCTTATGCCGCGGCTGCAGCGGGTATGCCGGAATACCGCCGTGTTCCATGGGCTGCTGCTGGTTCTGACGCTCCCCGGCCTGTTGTATTGCAGAAGCGCGGACTATTTCACTGGCCTGGGCCTGCTGGCCGGCTTTATAGCCGGAAACGGCTTTGAGGAGCGCTTTGTCCGGTTTGAGAACACCCGCGCCCCCCTGCGGGCCGTCCTGCGGGTGGCCGGCGGACTGGCGGTATTTCTGATCCTGAACAAGGCGCTGAAGCTCCCGTTTTCCGGGGAATTTCTGGATAGCGGCACCTATGCCGCCCTCCTGGTCCGGGCTGGACGGTATTTTCTGGTGTCCTTTGCGGATTTCGGGGTTTATCCCCTGCTGTTCCGGCGGAATATCGCCGCCGGAAAAAGCGCCCGTGCCTGACGGAAAAGATTCTCTTGAAAACGATTCTTTAAAATGCTATACTTTTCTCCGGCCTTTTGCGCCCGCTTTCGGCACAGGGCTGAATGATTCTTGACAAAGCGGGGCTGATTGGGAATGAAGCGGTCCATTGACTCTGTAAAAATTCATCAGGCCTCCCAGGGGTCGCTGCACCTCCGGGTGGTCCTTGCGATTCTCACGGCGGCGGCCTGCTGCGTTGCCGTGATTCTGTTCCTCTCCATACATCGGGCGTATCTTGCAGCCGATGGGGCGCTTTTCCCGTTTTTCGCGCGGCAGCAGGTGCTCACGGCGGCGCTTCTTGTGCTCTGCCTGCTGGAGGCCGCGGCCGTTTTTCTGCTGGTGCTGCTGCCGCTGCGGCGCTATATCGCCCAGATCCGTGAAAACCAGACCCTGACCATGCATGGCGCCTGTGAGCTGCGCTACCTGGCGGCGGCCTACAACCTGATGGTGGAGGAAAACCAGAAGCACAACGACTCCCTGCGCTATATCGCCGAGCATGACCACCTCACCGGATTGCTGAACCGGGGCGCCTTTGACAAGCTGCGCAAGGAGCTGGAGCACAGCGCCATCGCCCTGCTGCTCATCGACGTGGACAAGTTTAAGGAGGTCAACGACACTTGGGGACACGAGGCAGGCGACCGGGTGCTGCAGCAGGTGGCCCAGCTGCTCTGCGGCAGCTTCCGCACCAGTGACTATCCCTGCCGCATCGGCGGCGACGAGTTTGCCGTCATCATGAAGGATATGAATCCCTCTCTGCGCCAGGCAGTGCTGAACAAGATCAGCCAGCTCAATAAGAGCCTGAGCGCCATGGGCAGCGAGTTTCCCCGGGTGACCCTCAGCATCGGCGTGGCCTTCAGCCGGCAGTGCGGCCCGGAGGACGACATCTTCCGGCTGGCTGACGCGGCGCTCTACCGGGTCAAGAGCCTCGGCCGCAACGGTTGCGCCTTCTATGACCCTGCGGAGGATGGAGATACGGTGAAAAAGGGCATCGAATCCTAACCGGTGCCCTCCGGGGGGCTTTTTATTTTTTGCGCTGGGCGCAATGGCCTTTGCTGGGTTTCTTTGAAGCAGTTATATTGGCAGCTGAGCCCTTAGCTGGGTCCCTCCGGGGGCCCAGTTCTTTTTGGCGGCAAAAAGAATATGGCCCCCGAAGGGCGAGGCGCGTGGACTGCTGCGACGCAAAGCTAGTCCTTTAGGGCGGCAGTCCAATACCGGGCTTGCGGGGGACGCCCGACGCGCCTCCAAGGGGGAACCAGTTCCCCCTTGGGGACCCCCTCCGGTCTCCGACGGGAGTAAACA
>CAJOPB010000066.1 GCA_905236305.1 uncultured Oscillospiraceae bacterium
ACCGGTTGATAGGTCTGTACCAGCTCCCGCAGCAGGGCGGCAATGCCGTCCATGAACGACTGCGGCGCAAGCTCTCCGCGTTCCACCTGCTTCAAGCGCTGCTCCCATTCGGCGGTCAGAAGCGGGGATTGCAGCGATTCCGGCAGCACCGTGATAAGCGCGGTTCCGATGGGTGTGGGGATCAGGACGGTGCGCTTTTGGGATTTCTTTCGCTCCATCAGACCGGAGGACACCAGCTTTTCCAGAATCCCGGCGCGGGTAGCGGGGGTGCCGATGCCTTTCCTCTCAGCATCATCGGGCATTTCCTTTGTGCCCGCCGTTTCCATACTGGAAAGCAAAGTATCCTCGGTGTAATGCTTCGCGAGCGTGGTTTGCCCTTCTTTGACTGTAGCGGTGGTGACGGCCAGCGTTTCGCCCTCAGTAAGCTCAGGCAAGGCGTTTTCAGCAATCTCCCCGTCATAGATACGCCAGCCGGGGGACAACACGGTTTTGCCCCTTGCGGTGAAGCTGTGACCGCCGCAATCCAGCGTAACCTTTGTTTCCGCGTAGCGATACGGTTCCGACACGGCCCGCAGCAGGCCAAGGCAGACCAGCCGCAAAATCTCCCGCTCGCCCAGGGGCAGCGCGTCCATGTCCGCTTCTCCCGCGCTGGCGGTGGGGAGCAAAGCATGGTGGTCGCTGACCTTTGCGCTGTTACAAATCTGCTTTGCGTTCATGTCCGTGACTTCCTCCGGCGCGACGATTGCGGCGGCAACGACGAACAGTGCCGGAACGCTGGCCTCCATATCGTCAGGAAGAAAGCGACTGTCCGTTCGGGGATAGGTGCAGAGCTTTTTCTCATAGAGGGCTTGCAGATAGTCCAGTGTTTGTTGGGCCGTGTAACCGAGAATACGGTTGGCGTCCCGCTGAAGCGCGGTCAGATCATAGAGCGCAGGCGCTTTTTCGGCTTTCTCTATTTTCTCAACAGCCTGAACGGTGGCCTTGCTTTTGCAGGCGATCACTACGGCTTCCGCGGCGCTTCTCACCGACATGCGCTCCGAAGCGGCGGAAAAACCGCACTCGATTTGGACGGTATAAAACGGTTCCGGCACAAACGCGGAGATCTCCGCCTCCCTCTGTACCAGCAACGCCAGCGTCGGGGACATGACGCGCCCGACGTTCAGCTTCGTGCCGTAGGTCAGTGTAAAAAATCGGGTGGCGTTGATGCCCACCAGCCAATCCGCCTTGGCGCGGCACAGCGCGGCCTGATGCAGCCCGTCGAAATCTCGGCCCGGTCTGAGGTTCTGAAAACCTTCACGGATGGCGGCTTCCTCCATGCTGGAAATCCACAGTCGTTTCATGGGCTTGCCGCATCCCGCCAGATGGTAGACCGTTCTGAAAATGGCTTCTCCTTCGCGCCCACAGTCGCAGGCGTTGATTACCTCCGAAACATCCTCCCTCTGCAGCAGCGTCCGCAGCACGTCAAACTGCTTGCGCTTGTCCGGGGCGATGGAGAAGTGGAAATTGTCGGGGATGATGGGAAGATCGGCAAGTCTCCACTTTGCGTAGTCCGCGCTGTAAGCAGAAGCGTCAGACAGCTCCGCAAGGTGTCCGTAACACCAGGAAATGATGTAGCCGTTTCCCTCGATATAACCGTCGTTCCTGCTCTTTACACCCAGCACAGAAGCATAGGCTTGTGCCTGCGACGGCTTTTCTGCAATCACTAACTGATACAAGGAAATACCTCCTGTTCAAAGACTGAGCGGCCCCGGCGCTGGCCGGGACCGCCCATTGGTTTATTCGTCCGCGCTGCCGTTTGGCGGCACGTTTACCTTGGGGACGTCCCAGCCCCCGGTTTTCCAACACGGGAGCAGACACGGTTGCAGCGCCATGGCGTTTCCGCAGCCGTAACAGGGATGGTTCTCCGGCAATCCCTTCCGGTTGAAATCCGAGGTCGGCCCCGGCTTTTGTTTCATCAGCCATTCGTATGGGCTGTTGGTGAACATCATGTGCCGGGTGCGTCTCCTTCGCTGTCGGGGCCGTATCCGCCGCTGTCGGGC
>CAJOPB010000067.1 GCA_905236305.1 uncultured Oscillospiraceae bacterium
CACAAAGGATTCCTGCGGTTTCGCGCCTCGACAGACGAAAAATCCGCTCGAAAATCCGCACACGTCGAGATATTAAACAGGCTCTTACTGCTGCGCATCCTCTGACTTCTGGATGCTGTTGGTACTGATAGCCCATTTGGTAACCTGGATACGGACACGGTCCTCGCCGGTTTCAAAGGTAATGAGATCACCGCCGATATGGACGATCTTTCCGACAAGGCCGCCGATGGTGGTAATCTTATCCCCAACCGCAAGATTGTTTCGCATTTCTTCCGCTTTCTTTTTCTTCTTGTTCTCCGGGCGGATCATGAAGAAATAGAACACCGCGATGAGCACGACCAGCATCAAAATTGAGCTGTAGCCCATTCCGGTGGCTGTACCGGCAGCGGCGGAGCCTGATCCATCGGCGGCGGGCGCACAGCCCGCCAGTACGGCGCAAAGCATCGCGGCTGCAGAGAGCAATCCAATCAGCCTCTTCAATGTGTTTTTCATCAGGAAACCTCCTACAGTAATAGCAACCCTCAGTATAATGGGGATTTCCGGGAAATGCAAGCTTTTTTCGCAAAAGCTCAGATTCTGCTGGAGAGCAGCCGGGAATACCGGCGGCGGAAGGAGGCAAACTCTCCTTTTTCCAGCGCCATTCGAATGCGCTCCATCAGATGGTTATAGAACCACAGGTTATGGAGTACCATCAGCCGCAGCGCAAGCGGCTCCTGTGCCTTCAGCAGATGACGGATATAGGACCTGGAATAGCGCCGGCAGGAAGGGCAGCCGCAGCCTGGCTCGATTGGTTCCGGGTCCCGTTCGTATTTCTTGTTGTTGATGTTGATGACGCCTTCCCAGGTAAACAAATGCCCGTGCCGTCCGTTGCGGGAGGGCATGACGCAGTCAAAAAAGTCGACGCCTCTGGCAACGCTTTCAATGATGTTGGAGGGAGTTCCCACGCCCATCAAATATCGGGGCTTTTCCCGGGGCATATATTCCTCTACGGCCTCTATCGTATCATACATTTCCTGATGGGTCTCCCCTACCGCCAGTCCGCCTATGGCATAGCCGGGCAGATCCAGCTCCGCAATCTCCTTCATATGTGCTATGCGAAGATCATGAAATACCGCGCCCTGGTTGATGCCAAAGAGCATCTGTCCGGGATTTACCGCTCCATCCTCCATATTGAAGGCAGTCAGCGCGTCCTTGCAGCGCCGCAGCCAGCGGGTGGTTCGTTGGCAGGAGGCCTGAACATATTCATACGGTGAAGGGATTTTGACACACTCATCAAAGGCCATCGCAATATCTGAACCCAGATTGGACTGAATTCGCATACTCTCCTCCGGCCCCATAAAGATTTTTGCGCCGTCAATATGGGAATGAAAGGATACACCCTCCTCCCGGATTTTTCGCAGTACAGCCAGAGAGAAAACCTGGAAGCCGCCGCTGTCAGTCAGAATCGGACCGGTCCAGGTCATAAACCTGTGCAGCCCCCCCATATCCCGGATTAACCGGTCGCCCGGACGAACATGCAGATGATATGTGTTGCACAGCTCCACCTGCGTACCAAGCTGTTCCAGATCCCAGGCACTTACACCGCCCTTAATCGCAGCCTGGGTACCGACATTCATGAAGACAGGCGTCTCAATTCTTCCATGCGGCGTGAAAAAACGCCCCCGTCTGGCGCTGCCCTCCTGATTCAACAGTTCAAACATCATTTCCCGATTTCACTTTCCGCTCCGCACTTCCCTGTTGATCCGGTAAGGGCGACGCTCCAGATAATACATAATTAATATATGGTATATGCAGCCACGGTCACGCGTTTTCAGCGCGAGCCGGCATCCTCCCAATGCTCCTGCGCATTCCTATTCAATCAGCATGGCGTCTCCAAAGGAGAAAAAACGATATTTTTCCTGAATTGCCAGCTGGTATGCAGACAGAATCTGCTCTCTCCCTGCCAAAGCCGAGACCAGCATGATCAGCGTACTCTCCGGAAGGTGGAAATTGGTAATCAGGGCATCCACACAGCGAAATGAATAGCCGGGATAGATAAAAATATTTGTCCATCCGCTGGCCGCCTCCAGGCTGCCGTCGGCTGCTGCAAAGCTCTCCAGCGTGCGGCACGAGGTGGTTCCCACCGCGACAACCCTGCCTCCCCTGCGACGAGTCTCTGTCACAATTTCGGCCGTCTCCGGCGGTATGATACAGTATTCTGAATGCATTTCATGCTCCAGGATGTTTTCTTCCTTTACCGGGCGAAAGGTTCCCAGACCAACGTGCAGCGTCACATAGCAGATCTTCACCCCCATGGCTGCGATCTCTGCCAGAAGCTCCCGGGTAAAGTGCAGGCCCGCGGTGGGGGCCGCAGCAGACCCCAGCTCCCGACTGTAGACTGTCTGATAGCGTTCGCGGTCTGCCAGCTTTTCCCGAATATAAGGCGGAAGCGGCATCTCACCGAGGCGATCCAGAACCTCCAGAAAAATGCCGTCATAACAGAAACGCACCAGCCGGTTTCCGCCCTCCACCTCCGCCTCAACGACGGCAGTCAAAGCGCCGTCTCCAAAGCGGAGGCGGGCGCCCGGGCGCAGTTTTTTCCCGGGGCGGACCAGGCACTCCCAGCAATCATCCCCCCGGTCCCGCAGAAGCAAGACCTCGCAGGCGCCGCCGGGAATACGCTGACCGATCAAGCGCGCCGGAAGAACACGGGAGTCATTCAGCACGAGACAATCTCCCTCCCGCAAAAAAATCGGCAGCTCGTAAAAATGCCGGTGCATTATTTCTCCGGTTTTTCTGTCCAGCACCATCAGGCGGGAAGAATCCCGCCGCTGCAAGGGGGTCTGGGCGATCAGCTCCTTGGGTAAATCAAAGTAAAAATCAGATTTGTTCATTGCAGATAACCGATACTGAGCCCTACTTTGGTATAATAAAAGCCCAGAATATCCTTATAATTATAATGGTATGTATTTGCCATTGCGTAGGCCCCCCACTGGCTCAGACCAACCCCATGGCCAAAGCGTCCCCGCGTCCAGGCGCTGGCCTCATAGGGGTCCTCAAAGCCCCGAAGATACGGCATTGCGGTGGCAAAAACCTCCTCGCTGTTCAGCGTTTCGCCGCCGTCAGCAGCGCTGAACAGGGCTTCAATAATCTGCCCGTTATAGGTAAGATACTGATTCCTCGTCTCCATTGCAGCAGAAATCAGGGACTCAGCCGTTGTATAGCCCAGATACACCTGGCTGTAGTCGTCACATGTGAGGTCAAAGCCAAAGGGAATGTTGTATGCTCCATTGTGCACATAATACATGGCATAGGTCCGCGCAGCCACTGCCTGGGCCTTCAGTGCTTCAAGCGGAAAAGATGCCCCCATCTCTCCTGAGCAGACGCCCATCACATAGTGCTCCACATCCACAACATTCACCACCGTCAGCTTTCCGTTTCCCAGGTCGGCATAAGCAAAATCGCCGCAGTAGCGGTTCTTTGCAAACCATGTCACCGCATCCCCGTCCGCGCAGAGCGGATGAACTGCCAGATAGGCATCCCGACCGGTAAAGCTGGTGGAATAAAGCAGATCCCCGGTTTTGGTTGAATAGATTCCGACGCCTGTCCCGCCCAGCGGCATGATCGTCAGCTGCGTCTCAGAGGTCACTGCTTCGGCGCCGTTTTGAACAAATCCCCTGCTCCTGTCCAGCCATCCGAAGGCATAACCGGAGCCCACCGCGTTCTCCAGATAGGCAACCTCCATGGAGCTGTCACGCTTGTCCGAATAGAAATACCGCAGTCCCACCTTGATTCTGTCCGCAGCCACACGGACACGGCCGTTGTCAAACAGCAGTCCTCCCCCGCCGACACCGGTCAGAGTACCGGGGGTGCCGGTATCCACAACAGTCTCCAGCTCTGCCAGTCCGCCGGAGGTGAGCGCAAATACGCTGCCGCCGGAAAGCTGAGATTTTCCGTCTGCACTGATAACCCAGGCGCCCGGAAGCGCAACATCCGCCCTTGCCCGGGGAACGACGCCAGAAAACGCAGCGTTGCCCTCCAGCGCGCACAGCAGCAGCATAACAACTGTAAAAATCAGAATAAACAGCTTTTTTTTCATAAATTTCATCCTGTTGACGTTGATTCCTGCGCATGCTATAATTTTCAGAACAGTATATCGTTGCTTGCAGATATATGCTTTTGTATTATACACGAAACCTGTCCCACAGGCAAGGCTTTTGTCATAGGAATACTTTGAATTGCAGAAGAATATCATATCAGCAGACGATTTGTCAGAAAGGAAGTTCTATGAATCATTATAAGGTCGGAGTGATTGGCTGTACAGGTATGGTCGGCCAGAGATTTATCTCCCTGATTGAAAATCATCCCTGGTTCGACCTGACTGCCGTCGCGGCCAGTGCCAGAAGTGCCGGAAAGACCTACGGTGAGGTTGCACGGCAGAGGTGGGCTATCGAGACTCCTTTCCCCGGGAAATATGAAAATCTGGTGGTACAGGATGCCACAGCGGATCGGGAAAAGATTGCGGAGTCGGTGGATTTTGTGTTCTGCGCCGTGGATATGAATAAGGACGAGATTCTCGCCCTGGAGGAGTCCTATGCCAGACTGGAATGCCCTGTGATCTCCAACAACTCTGCAAACCGCTGGACTCCGGATGTACCCATGGTCATCCCCGAGGTCAATCCGGAGCATATTGCGGTGATTGACAGCCAGCGCGAGCATCTGGGCACAAAGCGGGGCTTTATTGCGGTCAAGTCCAACTGCTCCATTCAGAGCTATGTCCCGGCCCTCAGTCCTCTGCGGGAATTTGGGATTCGCGATATTCTGGTCTGCACCTACCAGGCCATCTCCGGCGCCGGAAAGACCTTTGCGACGTGGCCGGACATGGTGGACAATGTAATCCCTTATATCGGAGGAGAGGAAGAAAAAAGTGAACGCGAGCCCCTGAAGGTCTGGGGCAAGCTGGAGCAGGGCGTGATTCAAACCGCAGCTTTTCCCTCCATCACTGCCCAATGCATTCGCGTACCCGTCAGCAACGGACACCTGGCCTGTGTATTTGTCCGTTTTGCGGAGAAGCCCTCCAAAGAGGAGATATTGAAGCGCTGGAACGAATATCGCGGCATACCCCAGGAGCTGGAGCTTCCCTCCGCGCCAAAGCAGTTTCTCCACTATTTTGAGGAAGACAACCGCCCCCAGACAAAGCTGGATCGGGGGCTGGAAAACGGCATGGCGATCTCCGTCGGCAGGCTGCGGGAGGACAGTCAGTACGACTACAAATTTGTCAGCCTCAGTCACAATACCCTGCGCGGCGCTGCAGGGGGCGGAGTTGAACTGGCAGAATTGTTGTGCGCAAAGAATTATATTACTCCAAAAGGCTGACAGCTGTTTCCCGCAAAACGCTTTGAAAGCGCTTTATAGCGCTGAAAGCACGTCGGAGCTTGCATGAGACGCCTTTTGCGTCTTTGGCGCAAAAGGGGCGGCGTGCATTCGCGCGGCGCTTCTTCCATTCAATAAAATGATTGATGAAAGAAGCGCAGGAGAACCTCCGTCAGAAACTGAATAAAATCTTTACAAAAGGCTCTGCTGAAGGTGGGGCCTTTTGTTTTTTTGGGGAGGATTATCTATGAAAACACCTGTATTCACCGGTTCCTGTACGGCAATGATCACGCCCTTCTGCCAGGACGGGCTGGATTTGGAACGAATGGCAGAGCTTTTGGAGTACCAGGTGCAGGGAGGCACCCAGGCAGTGGTCTTTGCAGGCACCACCGGTGAGAATGCCGTATTGACCCAGGCAGAATTTGAAGCGCTTGTGGAGTTTTCCATCGCCCATACAGCGGGGAGAATGAAAACGATTGTGGGCATAGGAGGAAATGATACCGCGAAATGTCTGGAAAAGGCCCGTTTTTCCGTCAGAAGCGGTGCGGACGCGGTTTTGATGACTCCGCCCTATTACAATAAAACCACCCAGAAAGGGGTTCAGCGCCATTATCTGACCGTTGCTGACGCCGTGGAGATCCCTCTGATTCTCTATAATGTTCCGGGACGGACTGTCCTGGGGATTTCCCCCGAGAGCTATAAGGCTCTGTCCCGGCATCCCAACATCAACGGAGTAAAGGAGGCCTCCGGTGACTTCACGCTGATCTCCTGGCTTACCACGGAATGCGCGCAGTCACTGCATCTCTGGTGCGGAAACGACGATCAGACGATACCCATGATGGCATTGGGGGCGCTGGGCGTCATCTCTGTCGCCTCAAACGTTCTTCCTGCGGAGGTTGCGGAGCTTTGCAGCCTTTGCAGAAGCAACGACTATTCTGCAGCCAGGGCCCATTTCGCGCGCTTCGCGGAATTTTACCGGCTGTTATTTACGGAAACCAACCCGATTCCGGTCAAAGCGGCACTGCGGCTTGCAGGACGGGACAGTGGCCAGTTGCGGCTTCCTCTGCTGGATCTCACCGCGGGAAATCTGGAAATGCTGCGCGCTTCCATGAAGCGGCTGGGAATTCTCCGATAGCATGACAGGCGGCAACCGTTTCGGGCGCGGATGCTGCTGTTCAGAAATAAACCTTTCACGTTATAGCGCACAGGGGCGGGAAGGCCCCGTTCCCTCACACAGCTCTTTTGCCGGTGATTTCAAATACGGCTCTTGCTTTTCCCGTTTCGTATGTTACAATAGATTCTGCCGGAAATCACCGGCCGAAACAAGAAAAAAGTCATTCCCTGCTTCACTGGGCTGCGCGATTTCTTCTTGCAGGGACTGAACCACAAACGAGGTGGAAACGCTATGGAATGGACAATGACCCTGAACGATCCGGGCAGAATCTGTCTGATGCAGGGCAACGAGGCCGTGGTCCGCGGCGCACTGGAGGCAGGGATCAATTTTGCCGCCTCCTACCCGGGCTCTCCCTCCTCCCAGATTCTCGGCCTGCTCGGTAAAATTGCGAAGGAGCGAGGCTTCTATGCCCAGTGGGCTGTCAATGAGGTCTGTGCCATTGAAGCCTGTATCGGCGCATCCCTGGCAAATGCCCGTTCAATCTGCATTGTAAAGCAGAATGGCCTTCTGTGCACCGCAGACGCACTGCACTGCGGTGCACAGCACGGAGTGCGGGGCGGGCTGGTGGTTGTTACCAGCGACGATCCCAGCGCTCATTCCAGTACCAACGAATTTGATTCCCGATTTATGGCCATGTCGGCGGATCTGCCGATGCTGGAGCCCACCACGATGCAGGAGGCAAAGGACTTGGTGCCTTATGCCTTTGCGCTCTCCGAGCAATGCCGGCAGATGGTGCTGCTGCGTCTGACCACCCGTGTCTGTCACGGCCGCAGCGGCGTGGCGCTGGGTAAACTGCCGGAGGCGCCGCGAAGGCTGCATCCCGTGGACGAGTGGGAGCGGCTGGTTTGCGTCAGTTACCGGCATTCTCCCATGCTGGAAACTCTGGATCGGCTGCAGGAGGCCTTTGAAGAATGTCCGTTTAACCACTATTCCGGCCCGGAACAGCCCAAAAAGCTGATCATTGCAGGGGGCACGGGACGGCTTTACGCCGAAGAAGCGCTGGAGCGTCTGGGAAAGACGTCTGAAATCGGTCTTCTCTCTCTGGCCACACTCTGGCCGCTGCCGGAGAAATGGATTCTTCGTTATCTGCAGTATGCAGAGGAAGTGCTGGTGCTGGAGGAGGTGGATCCGTTTCTGGAGCGCAGCATCGAGGCCATCGCCGGCAAGCACCGCTTTTCCATCCGTTTTGCGGGACGCGGGGACGGCGCGCTTCCCCGTATCGGCGAGCTGACCCCGGATCTGGTGATGGAAGCCGTGGCCCGGCTCTGCGGTGGTATGGCATACCGCCGCAAAGGCACGGAAAAACCGCCGCTGCTGGAACGGGATTTGAATTTCTGCGCCGGCTGTCCCCACCGGGCAACCTTCCATCTGCTGCGGCGGGTATTGCGCCGGGAGAAGAATCCCGGCGTAGTGATTGGCGACATCGGCTGCTATATCATGTCCGGACAGGAGGCAGGTCACTATGCTTATCAGGCCTGCAACTGCATGGGCTCCGGCATCAATCTTGCGGAGGGCCTGGGCCAGCTCACTGCCTATGGTCTGGATCAGAAGGTGGTGACCATGTGCGGCGACTCAACCTTCTACCACAGTATTCTTCC
>CAJOPB010000068.1 GCA_905236305.1 uncultured Oscillospiraceae bacterium
CTAAGAGCCTGTTTTATAAATCAATCGCTGCCGATATAGCGGAAGCCCTCGCCAAAAACCTCCCGGGAATCGCTGACGATCATGAAGGCCGAGGGGTCCAGCTCCTTCACCAGGCGCTTCAATTCCACAATCTGCCGCTGCTTGATGACGCAGAGCAGTACCTCCTTCTCCCTGCCGGACCAGGCCCCCTCCCCGCGCAAAAGGGTTGCGCCCCGGCCAAGCCGCTGCAGTATGGCCTCCTTGATGGCGCCGCTCTCATCCGCGATGATATAGCAGACCTTGCTGTTTACCGCGCCGTAGAGCACCAGATCCACCACCTTGGTGGTGATATACATGCAGATCATCGCATACATGGCGCTCTCATAGCGGTGAAAGATCAGGGCAAAGGCTGCAATGACCGCAACATCCAGCCCCAGAATGATGGTGCCGAAGTTGATATGCTGATAGCGGTGGCGCAGGAACTTGGCCACGATGTCCATGCCGCCGGTGGTGGCGCCGGTGATATAGACCACGCCCATGCCAAAGCCGTGGATCACGCCGCCGTAGATGGCGCCCAAAAGGGGATTGCCGGTGGCCGTCAGGTTCAGCGCGGCCAGCAGGTCCACAAAAACACTGCACAGCACCATGCTCAGCAGGCTCAGCAGAATAAACCGGAGTCCAAACCGCTTCCAGGAAAAGAGGAACAGCGGAATATTCATCAATATGGTGGCAATACCCACGGGAAAGCCCGACAGATAGTTGATAATCATGGAGATACCCGTGACACCGCCGGTGACGATGGCGTTGGGGTACATAAAAAACTGAAAGCCCAGGGCGTAGATCAGTGAGCCGGCTGTTACCAGCAGCACGTCCCGCAGCAGCCGCAGAAAACGGCTTTTGCCGGCTTCTTCACGCTGCATCATTCATTCCTCCGTCAGAGTCAGCTGCTCGTTGCCCGTATCCTCATCCCTTACCAGCGCGCCCAGCGCGGGAAGGGAGCGGACGCGGTAGCGGGCAGGATTTTTGATTGCGGTCTGGTCAAGGGGCGCGGCGGAGGTAACGGTGTACTTGGGCCGCATCCGGGCAACGCCCACGCCCTGGGTGGTGCGGCTGGTTTTGGATTGCAGCGCACTGGAATGGAAGACCACCGCCCTGCCCTCGCTGGTATATACCGCGATCTCTGTCTCCTCGTCCAGCCGCAGCACGCATACAAGCGGGCTCTTGTCCGAGACCGCACCCGTCAGACGGCGGCGGTTGGTCTTGGTGGCATAGGCGCTCAGCTCCACCCGGGCCACCTTGCCGTTTTGATAAAACAGCAGCAGCTGCTTGGAATAATCTCCCGGGTCGGCCACATCCACCACGCTCTCCCCCTCGTCAAAGCCCAGCTTCGTGGGCAGATAGGTGCCCAGCGCGCTGGCCTTGGTGTCATCAAAGTCCGCCAGACGGACCTTGTAGCACTGGGCCCGGTCGGTGAACACCAGAATCTCGCCCCGGTTGCCGGACTCAAAGGAGCGGGCAAGGGCGTCGTTTTCTTTATATTTCTGCTGGCTGTTCATGCGCAGAGACTGGGGGGTGATCTTTTTCAGATAGCCCTCCCGGCTCAAAAATACCGTGACCGGATAGTCCTCCGAGGCGACATCCTCGGAATACTCCTCCACCTCGTCGGTGTAGACAATGCCGGTTTTGCGGGGCTGGCCGTATTTCTTGGCCACCTCCGTCAGCTCCGCAATGATCAGGCTCCTGATCCTGCGGGTGCTGTCCAGCGTATCCTGCAGCTCTGCGATCTCCGCCTCCAGGGCCTCGGTCTCCGCCACGCGCTTGAGGATATATTCCCGGTTGATATTCCGCAGGCGGATCTCAGCCACGTATTCCGCCTGGGCCTGGTCGATGCCAAAGCCGATCATCAGATTGGGCACCACATCCGCCTCGTGCTCTGTCTCGCGGATGATGGCGATGGCCTTGTCGATGTCCAGCAGGATTTTGGCCAGACCCTTCAGCAGGTGCAGCTTTTCCTTTTTCCGGGTGATGTCAAAATACAGCCGCCGCTTGACACAGTCGGTGCGCCAGGCGCTCCACTCCTCCAGAATCTCCCCCACGCCCATGACCTTGGGGCTGCCGCCGATCAGAATGTTGAAGTTGCAGGCAAAGGAATCTGTCAGGGGCGTCAGCTTGCAGAGCTTCTGCATCAGCTTTTCCGGGTCCGTGCCCCGCTTGAGGTCGATGGTGAGCTTCAGGCCGCTGAGGTCTGTCTCATCCCGCATGTCGCTGATCTCCCGCACCTTTCCGGCCTTCATCAGCTCGGCCACCTTGTCCATGATCTGCTCCGCGGTGGTGGAGTAGGGGATCTCATAGACCTCAATCATGTTCTCCTTTTGCAGGTAGCGCCAGCGGGAGCGCACCCGAAAGCTGCCCCGGCCCGTCTCATAAATGCGCCGCATCTCCTCCGTGTCATAGAGGATCTCTCCGCCGGTGGGAAAGTCGGGGGCCGGCAGGGTGGTCAGGAGATCGTGCTTCGCATCCTTCAAGCAGGCAATCGCGGTTTCGCAGACCTCCGCCAGGTTAAAGCCGCAGATCTGGCTGGCCATGCCCACGGCGATGCCCATATTGGCGCTGACCAGCACATTGGGAAAGCGGGTGGGCAACAGCGACGGCTCCAGCATACTGCCGTCATAGTTGTCCACCATATCTACGGTATCCTTGTCGATGTCCTGAAACAGCTCTGCGCAGATGGGAGCCAGCTTCGCCTCGGTATACCGGGGCGCAGCCCAGGACATATCCCGGGAGTAGTGCTTGCCGAAGTTGCCCTTGCTGTCCACAAAGGGGGTGAGAAGCGCCTCATATCCCCGGCTCAGGCGCACCATCGTGTCATAGATGGCGGCGTCGCCGTGGGGGTTCAGGCGCATGGTCTGGCCCACGATATTGGCGCTCTTGGTGCGGGGCTTTGTCAGCAGCCCCATGTCGTACATGGTGTAAAGCAGCTTGCGGTGACTGGGCTTAAAGCCGTCGATCTCCGGGATGGCCCGGGAAATGATCACCGACATGGCATAGGGCATGTAGTTGGTCTCCAGCGTCTCCGTGATAGGCTGCTCCACCACCTCGGCCCGCAGTCCCATGACGCCGCTGTCCGCCGCGGGGGTTCGATTCGGTTCCTTGTCTGTCGATTTCTTTCTTGCCATAATTCCTCACAATACAGTCTCTCCCGCCCGCAGGCGGGAGAGACTGTAAATTCATTTCATGGTTTTTTGTGCTTTACCCGACGGCGACGGCAGGTCCGTCGGCGCCGCCCAGCACCCCTGCGGTCATGCCGCCCAGCAGCGCGAGCAGATCCACCACCTGATCCCCGGCGGGTGGGGCGGAGCGGAGCGTGTCGCTGCTCTCCGTCACGTCCTCGGTCAGATGCAGATTCAGTAAAAACGCATTCTTCATATGGAACTGCAGCTGCATTTCCGCCCGGGTCTTGTCGCTGGAGAAGGTCATGGTCATCTTTGTCTGAGGCAGGCCCATTGCACCGGGGACGGTCATGTCCATACTGCCGGTGCTGCTGCCGGATTTTTTCAGATCCATTTTCAGCTCCATGTCCGGCATGGCGCTCTGAATCTGGCCGTCTCCGTTTTGCAGCTCCTGCATCGCTGCCAGCAGGTCCTCATCCGTCAGGCTGTAGCTGTGGCCGTCCTCCGTCGCGGTAAAGCGCTGGTCCCCCAGCGTGGCGATGTAAACCTGTGAAAATGCATCCAGGAGCTGGTAGCCCCCAATGCCGTTGTCCTCGGTGAGGCTGAGGGCGCAGATCAGCTTGCCCATGGTCATTTCACTGGGATTTTCCATCAGCGCGGCGAGACCGGACATATCTGCGCCCGCATTGCCCATACCGGTCATCCCGGCCAGGAAGCCCAGGTCCATGGAGGCCCATGCGTTTTCGGGAATGATCCCCTCGCTGACCGCCGAGAGGGCAGGGGAGCGCAGGAAATACTTCCCCGTCTCCAAATCCATGATGATCTCCACGTCGGAGCCGGCGATGGTTTTCAGCATATCCATGTCCAGCCCTTCCGTGCCGGTTCCCAGCGCCGAGAGCACGCCGGCGCCCAGATCCACCAGCTCGGAGAAATCCCACTTGCCCTGCAGATCGGTCTTCAGGTGGTCCACCAGGCCCTTCATTTCCAGCGAAAGCCCGCCGGTTTTGTTGCCGTTGAGGGTGTCAAACACCGTCAGCTCGCCGCTCAGCTTCATATCCGCGGCCATGGTGCCCTGGGGCTGCTCCTGCTGGCTCAGATAGCTGTTGATGATGGTGAAATTGCTGTCCAGCTTCGCCTGCACGGCGTCCCTGTCCAAAATCACCGCCGTCTGAAAGCTCTGATCCCAGGAGACCGACAGGCCCAGCGCCTCTGCGAAAAAGCGCACGGGCACATAGGTGCGGCCGTCCTCGGCAAAGGACGCCACATCCATCTCAATCGTTTTCTCCAGACCGTTTTCTGTCATCACGGCCTGCTTTTCGCCGATGGTAAACCGGACGCTCCGTCCATCCTCCAGCGTCAGAGTCACAACCCCGTCGCCATAGTCCACCGCAGCGCCCGACTGCTCCATCACCGAGCGGACCGGGATCATGGTGCGGCCATCCACTGCCTTGGGGGCGGCGTCGGTGAACTGGATGAATTGTCCGTTCCACATAACCGCGATGCCTTCCGCGCCTCCGCCCATGGCAGCGCGCTGGGCCAGCAGCGCTTTCCGGCTCTGCTCCTCGTAAAACGGGGTCCAGTAGAGGGTGCTGAGATAGTCATCCAGCAAAAAGTCCTCATAGCTCTGGCCCTCCTCGCACATCTCGCTCTCGAAGGCCTCGCGGCTTTCATAGCCGTATTGGCTCCAAAGCGGGGGATCGTCCGCGGCGGTTACCTGCTCCGGCACGCCGGGCACGGCGGCGATATAGGCATTCTTCCAGCTGTCGTAGCCCGCGGCATAGCGCTCATATTCCAGCACCGACGCGACCTCGGCGTAATACTCCTCCTCCGTCTCTCCCCAGATCGTCAGATAGTCCTCCAGACTCTCATAGCCCCATTGCTGCCACTGGGGCGGGTCCGTGTCCTCATAGGCCAGCGCCGGCGCGGCAAGCGCCAGTGTCAGCGTCAGGACCAGCAGCAGAGAAAGCATTTTTTTCATGTGTCAAAGCCCTCCTGTTATCATATGTTCCTATATTTTTCCGGCTGCGCTTTGTGGTGTGCGTTCTATCCGCGGGGCGCGGCGCCGCTGCCTCCGCAGGGAGAGGATTGCAGCCCAGCGCGTCACGAAATATCCGCAAGCTCCAGAAAGCGGAAGCCGTTTTCCGCAATGTGATTTTTCCGTCCGGCGAGATCGTCCCCCAGCAGCAGGTCAAACATGCGGGCAGTGCGCTCCACGTCCTCGGGCATCACCTTGATGAGGCGGCGGGTCTCCGGGTTCATGGTGGTCAGCCACATCATCTCCGGGTCGTTTTCGCCCAGTCCCTTGCTGCGCTGGATGGTGAGCTTCTGCCCCTCCAGCTCCCCGAGAATTTTCGCCTTTTCCTGCTCGGAATAGGCGAACCAGGTCTTGCCCTTGCAGTTGATCTCATACAGCGGCGTCTCGGCGATATAGACATAGCCCTCCCGGATCAGGGTGGGGGTGAGGCGGTAGAGCATGGTGAGTATCAGCGTTCGGATCTGATAGCCGTCCACATCCGCGTCGGTACAGATGATGACCTTGTTCCAGCGCAGGTTGTCCAGGTCAAAGGAGGAGATGTCCTTTGCGTTTTTTGCGCTGACCTCCACGCCGCAGCCCAGCACCTTCAGCAGATCGGTGATGATCTCGCTCTTGAAAATGCGCACATAGTCCGCCTTCAGACAGTTGAGAATCTTGCCCCGCACCGGCATCAGGCCCTGAAACTCCGCGTTGCGGCTCTGCTTGCAGGCGCCCAGCGCGCTGTCGCCCTCCACGATATAGATCTCGCGGATGCTCAGGTCCTTGCTGCGGCAGTCCACAAACTTCTGCACCCGGTTGGAGATGTCCATGGAGCCGGTGAGCTTCTTTTTCAGGTTCAGCCGGGCCTTCTCGGCGTTTTCCCGGGAGCGCTTGTTCACCAGCACCTGCTCCGCCACCCGGTCGGCCTCCGCCTTGTTTTCGATGAAATAGACCTCCAGCTGGCTCTTGAAAAAGTCCGTCATGGCCTCCTGGATAAAGCGGTTGGTGATGGATTTTTTGGTCTGGTTCTCATAGCTGGTCTGGGTGGAAAAGCAGTTGGTCACCAGCACCAGGCAGTCCTGCACGTCCTGAAAGCTGATTTTGCTCTCGTTTTTCTGATATTTTCCCAGCTGCTTGAGATAGGCGTCCAGGGCGTAGACGAAGGCTGTCTTCGTGGCCTTCTCCGGAGCGCCGCCGTGCTCCAGCCAGCTGGAATTGTGATAGTATTCGATGACGTTGACCGTATTGGAAAAGCAGAAGGCTGCGGAGAGCTTCACCTTATATTCCGGCTTATCCTCTCTGTCTCTGCCCCGTCTCTCCGTCTCGATCAGATAGGGCTGGGTCAGGGGCTCGCCCCCCTGGGCGGCCAGCTCCGCAACATAGTCTCGAATGCCGTTTTCATACCGGAACTCCTGTGTGGCAAACCTTTCCGGCGCCGTCTCCATACGGAAACGGAAGGTGACGCCGGCGTTGACCACAGCCTGGCGCCGCAGCACATCGGTGAAGTAGTCCTCCGGAATGTCGATGTCCGTAAAGACCTCCAGATCCGGCTTCCAGCGAAAACGGGAGCCGGTTTTTTTGCGGGCTGCGGGTTCCTTCTGCAGCTCCTGCCCCTTTTTTCCCACGGGCACGCCCTTTTTGAAATGCAGCTCATAGCGATAGCCGTCGCGAAATATCTCCGCATCGAAATACTCCGCACTGTACTGCGTGGCGCAGGAGCCCAATCCGTTGAGACCCAGGGAGAATTCATAGTTTTCGCCGGTGTCGTTTGCATACTTGCCGCCGGCGTACAGCTCGCAGAACACGAGCTCCCAGTTCCAGCGCTGCTCCTTCTCGTTCCAGTCCACGGGACAGCCGCGGCCAAAGTCCTCCACCTCGATGCTCTTGTCCAGATAGCGGGTGACGGTAATGAGATTCCCATATCCCTCCCGCGCCTCGTCAATGGCGTTTGACAAAATCTCAAACACCGCGTGCTCGCAGCCGTCCAGTCCGTCGGAGCCGAAGATGACGCCCGGCCGCTTGCGCACCCGGTCTGCGCCCTTGAGCTGGGATATGCTTTCGTTGCCGTAATCCGGGGTGGTTTTTGCCATAATCTCTCAAAACTCCTGATCACTGATAATCTTTTGCCCGTTCAGTATATCCGATTGCGGAGAAAAAATCAAGCGCGGGCAGCATCCCCGGTTGATTTTTTGCCCGGTCTCTGCTATAAATGATGCAGTGAAGTGACAAAAGCTCCGCCGCCGGACGAATCGACGCCCGAAGCGTGCGCTTTTTTCGCCGCCCGTCCCTCCGTGCCCGGCACAGGGGATGACAGCGTCCCTTCCGGGGGACCAGGGGGCGCGGCGCTTTATTTACAGCAGATCATTTGCGGCGCCTCCCGCCCCCCTCGGGCAGGGACGCGCCGCGGCTTTGGGGTGTGGGGGATTGGATCAGGTTCAGGCGTTATTTGACACGACAGTGGGGAAAATGCTGTTGACTGCGGCGGTTTCCATGGTTCCAGTGGTGGAGCTGCGCGGCGGAATCCCTTTTGGAGCCGCGCTGGGACTCAGCCGGTGGCAGGCGCTGGTCGCGGGCGTTGCCGGAAACATGCTGCCCACGCCCTTTATCGTCGTATACATCCGGCGCATTTTTCTCTGGATGCGCGGCCGTTTTCCCCGGCTGCGCCGGGTGGTGGATTCCCTGGAGCGCAAGGCCAGCAGCAAGGGCCGGACGGTGCTGCGCTACCAATATCTGGGGCTGTTTATTCTTGTCGCCATTCCGCTCCCCGGAACCGGGGCCTGGACCGGAGCGCTGGTGGCCGCTTTTCTCAACCTGCGGCTGAAAAAGGCGCTGCCTGCCATCCTGCTTGGGGTTATAACCGCGGGACTGATTATGACCTTCCTGACCCATACGGTCTCGCTGGCCTTCCTGGGCTGATCAGCGGACAATCCGGCCGGATCGCGTGCGGTAAACCAGATATTCCCGCCCCTCCACCGTTCTGCGCTGGCCGGGGATGTCCGCCGGAATCCGCGTATCCCCCAGGGGCAGGGCGATGAGGTTTTCGCTGCCGTCGAAGCAGACCAGCGCCCCATCCGGAGAGGAATACCAGGACAGCTCCTCCACATCCTCCTCCGCCTCCGTGCGCGGGCAATGTTCCTCTGCGCCGGCGTCGGTGCAGTCATCCGGCTCCGGCTCCGGCGGCGGCGCCTCCGCTGCAATGACCGCGGGCGCCGGGGCTTCGCCGGCCTCACAGGGGGGCGGCGGCTCCGCCGTCTGCATCAGAATGGGCTCGGCCGGCTTCGCCGGCTCCGGCTCCGCTTCCCGGGCCAGACCGGCCCGCTCCACGGATTCGATCTCCTGGGGAAAGCCGCGCATCTGGGTCCTGCTCAGGGTCTTGCGGAGCCGCAGCTTGTCTCCCTCCGGGGCCAGCACCCCCAGATAACCCTCCAGGCCGCCCCCGTAGACGGACAGGCGCACCAGTCCCGGCAGCATCCGGCAGTCGGCTTCAAAGACGGTGCGCGGGCCCTGCCGGTCCACTGTCAGCTTGCCCGCAAGGGCTTCGTCGATCACAATCGGATAAGTCTCCATACTGTCCTCCAAAAAAAGGTATCTCATATCCATGGATATGAGATACCTTTTTTGGTTATGACAGAGCCGGCGCATACCGGATTTCCATGATGCCGGGGTCAAATCCCGCTATTCTCAGCTGACCGTATAGACACCGGACACCAGCACAAAAGCGCCCTCGCGGCCGGCGAGAATGCCGCCGCCCTCCACAGTGACCAGACAGAGATGGTTGACGCTGAGGGCAGTACCGGAAACCAGGGTTTCTGCGGTGGTGGTATCCACCACAGTCAGCTCCGTATCCCGCTCTGCCAGCGCTGCGGCGGAGCCGGAGCGCAGCAGCAGCTCGGTTCCCACGCCGCCGCTGAGACGCTGGCCGGCAGAGAGGGACACAGCGACAAAGCGTCCGTCCCCGGCCACCTGTATTCCGTCCAATGCGGCAGCCATCTGATCCTGCAGCTCCTCCTCCAGCTGGGGCTGAACCACCGCGTCGAGATAGCTACGGGTAATCAGCGGATCGTCTGGACTCCCGGCAGTGCCTGCCGCGTAGACCGCGGCGCCGGCCGCCAGAACAACAGCCAGACAAAGGGCGGGAATGATAACATGCTTACGTTTCATAGGTATGTAAATCCTCCGGGATGATATTGACAGAGGGCTGCCTTTTCCCAGAGAAAGGCCGGAAGCAGCGGTATACTCCCGGCCCCCCGGGGGCTTTTACAGCCCAAAGCTCACAGAAATGGCGTTGTCCACCTGGGACATGGTGGCGTCATCCAGCTTTCCCATGCGCTCCCGCAGGCGGGACTTGTCGATGGTGCGGATCTGCTCCAGCAAAATCACGCTGTCCCGGCTGAGGCCGCAGCTTGGGCCGCTGAGCTGGATGTGGGTGGGAAGCCGCGCCTTTCCCAGCTGGCTGGTAATGGCGGCAGCTATGACCGTGGGGGAATGGCGGTTGCCGGTGTCGTTCTGAACGATCAGCACGGGGCGCATTCCGCCCTGCTCACTGCCCACCACCGGACTGAGGTCGGCAAAATAGATGTCTCCGCGTTTGACTGGGTTCATGCGTATTCACACTCCGATGTAAGAGGATAACCGCCCCCTGCATTCTATGCGGTGGGACACTCTCATTCTCCCCCGTGCGGAGGAAAATTATACACCCCGAGCGGGACGGATTTCCGTCCCTGCCGGTATTTTCTCCGGAGGTATGCGCATGGGGCCGCAGGCGGAGGAGGGAATTGCGGCGTTTTTGTCCCCTCAATAGGTGTGGGTACAGTAGCTGCGGATGGCCTCCTGCAGGGTTTTCAGGTCCACAAAGGTCTCCGGCCTCCGCCGGGGGTCCCGCAGAAGCGCGGCGGGATGAAACAGCGCCATTGTCATGATGCCGTTTCGCACCGTCCACTGGCCGTGCTCCCGTGTGATTTTGAAGTCCGGGCGGATATAGGTCATGGCGGCAATGCGGCCGAGACATACCAGAATCCGGGGACGGATCAGGGCGATCTGACGGCTGAGCCACACCGAGCAGGCCTCCTGCTCGATATTCAGCGGGTCCCGGTTCTGGGGCGGGCGGCACTTGACCATGTTGGCAATATATATTTTGCTGCGGTCCAGGTCGATCAGCTCCAGCATATCGTCCAGCAGCTTGCCCGCACGCCCGACAAAGGGCTCTCCCTGAAGGTCCTCCTGCTCTCCGGGACCCTCCCCGACAAAGAGCACCTCCGCGTCCCGGGCGCCGACGCCAAACACCACCTGTGTGCGCGTCTCACAAAGTCCGCAGCGGCGGCAGCGGACGCACTCTGCCTCCAGCTCGGCCCAATCCATCCGGGCAATGGCGGCGTCTTCCGTCTGCGCTGAGGGTTTTGTTGCCGGTTCCATTGGCGTTGTCCTCCCTTCCTCGCCCTGCCCACCGGGGCTGTTCCCCGCGGGCAGGGCACATACATATGCGGCGCGGCGCTTTTTTCTACTTAAACCAGGTAAAGCCCAGATCCGCCATCGTGTAGCTGCCCGGGGCGGGAACAAGATGCGACAGAATATAGGCCGCGGTCTGCAGGGTCTTGTTGTAAATGCGCATGGCCTCGATCTCCATGGAGCGCTTGAGATTCACCGGGCCGGAGAACTCCCCAAAGGAATAGGGCGCACTGCTGTAAAACGAGCCGGGATGCAGCCAGGCGCTGCCGCTTGCGGTGACCTCGGCGCTGTCGTCGGCATAAAAGCCGCAGTTGGTGAAGACCGCGGCGTCCGTCGGGTCTACAACCAGGAAGGAGGTGTAGTGCCCGTTCCACACGGGGCGGTAGAGCATCATCATCAGCTCGCCATCCTCAAGGTCATACACCAGCATAAAGCCGTCCGAGCCGTCGCTGTAATACCAGGCAGGGCTGCCGTCGCTCAGGTACTGATTTGCGTTGAGAATCACGAAATTCCGCAGCGCGGCAAAGGCGGAACTCCGTCCTCCGCCGGGAAGGTAGCCGTTGGCAAGGGCGAAGTCCCGCAGGGGCGTCACGCCATAGGCCGCGATATACTGGGCGATGCCGCCCTCCCGCAGCACCGCGTTGATGGGAACGGCCAGGTTCAGGTTCTGGGCATTCTCGATCGCTCCGGTGGTCACACCCACTACCGCGCCATAGGCGTTGATCAGTGCCCCACCGCTGCTGCCGTGGGAGATGGGCGCCGTAATCTGAATCATGTTCAGATAATCACTGCGGGGGTTGGAGACCAGCCCGTCGGAGATGGTATTGGTCATGCCCCTGGGGTTGCCCAGGGTGTAGATCTTCTCTCCGCCCTTCACCGCGGAGGAATCTCCCACGGTGAGCGGGGTAAAGCCTTCGCCGCTGACCTTGATTACGGCATAATCCCTGACAGCGTCCGAGTAGAGCACGCCCTCGATCTCCTGCTGCCTTCCGTCCGTCAGGGCGGCGGTTGCGGTCACGGCGCCCTCCAGCACGTGATAGTTGGTCACGGCGATGCCGCCGGCATCGATGAAAAACCCGCTGCCCTGACCGTAGGCGGAGCCGGAGGCGTCATAGGTGTAGAGGCAGAACACGGCCGGGGAGCACAGCTCATAGATCTCCTCCGCCGTTCTGCCGCTGCCGGAGGGGGCGGGAACGGGTGTGGGCGCCGGC
>CAJOPB010000069.1 GCA_905236305.1 uncultured Oscillospiraceae bacterium
AGAGCCCCTGCCTGATGTGCGGCCAGTGCGTTGCGGTGTGTCCCACCGGCGCGCTGATGACCAAGAGCGAGGAGGACCAGGTCTACGACGCCATGGCCCACGGCAAGCATGTCATCGTGCAGACCGCCCCGGCGGTCCGCGCGGGCCTGGGCGAGGAGTTCGGAATGCCCATCGGCACTCCGGTGACGGGCAAGATGGTGGCGGCCCTGAAGCGTCTGGGCTTTGAAAAGGTCTATGACACCGACTTCGGTGCGGACCTCACCATCATGGAGGAGGCCAACGAGCTCCTGGGCAGAGTCAAAAACAACGGCGTGCTGCCCATGATCACCTCCTGCTCCCCCGGCTGGGTGAATTACGCCGAGACCTACTATCCCGACCTGCTGAACCATGTGTCCAGCTGCAAGTCCCCCCACCAGATGCAGGGGGCGATTCTCAAGAGCTACTACGCGCAGCAGCACGGCATTGATCCGAAGGATGTTTTTGTCGTCTCCATCATGCCCTGCACCGCCAAGAAGTTTGAAAAGGAGCGGCCGCAGCAGCGCAACCGCGAGGGCCTTCCCGATGTGGACGCAGTGCTGACGGTCCGGGAGCTGGGCGACATGATCAAGCGCGCCGGCATCCGCTTCCACCGTCTGCCGGACGAGGAATACGATGCGGACATCATGGGCGACTATTCCGGCGCGGGCGTCATCTTCGGCGTCACCGGCGGCGTCATGGAGGCCGCGCTGCGCACCGCCTACTTTGTCCTGGAGGGAAAAGAGCACGAGCCCATCGAGTTCAAGGAGGTCCGCGGCTTTGAGGACATCCGGGAGGCCAGCATCGAGATGGGCGGCATGACCGTCAACATTGCCGTCACCAGCGGCATGAAAAACGCAAAGGTGCTGCTCGATCAAATTCGCGCGGGCACCAGCAAGTACCACTTCATCGAGATCATGTGCTGCCCCGGCGGCTGCATCAACGGCGGCGGTATGCCCTATGTCCGCACCGCCTTCCTGCCTGACGAGGCCCCGGACATCATGGAGACCTATCGGGCAAAGCGCGCCGCCGCCCTCTACAGCGAGGACGAGCGCCAGAGCGTGCGCCAGAGCCACAACAATCCCCAGATCAAGGAGCTGTACGAGAAGTTTTTGGGCGAGCCCAACAGCCACCTGGCCCACGAGCTGCTCCACACCTCCTATGCGGGGAGAGAGCCCTTCCGCATCCAGAAAAAGTAACGGTTTCCCGCATTTCTTCACCCTTCTCCTCCGCAGGCGGAGAAGGGTGTTTTCCGTATCCTGTCCCCGTATCCGTCCCTCACTTCCCACCGTATGCGCGGCCTGTGCGTCCCCCGGGGCAGCTCTGCTGTGAAATATTTTTATTTTCACAGTAGACAGGGCCGAAGCTCTGTGCTATACTACGCACGACTTTACTTGGTTAATACGCTAAATTGATAAGGAGAGTGTTGCCGCTATGGAACGCTATTATCAGCCTGAGTTGGAGTGCATGCCCCGGGAGGAAATGATCCAGCTGCAAAACCAGCGCCTGAAGCAACAGGTGCGCCATGTCTGGGAGGATGTGCCCTATTACCGCAAAAAGATGGAGGCCCGGGGACTGACCCCCGAGGATATTCAGAGCATTGACGACCTTCATAAGCTGCCCTTTCTGAGCAAGGACGACCTGCGGGAGGCCTACCCCTACGGTCTGCTGGGCAGACCGCTGAAGGATTGCGTGCGTATTCAGAGCACCTCCGGCACCACCGGCAAGCGGGTGGTGGCCTTCTATACGCAAAAGGATATCGACCTTTGGGAGGAGTGCTGCGCCCGGGCCATCGTGGCCGCCGGCGGCACCGACGAGGATGTCTGCCAGGTCAGCTACGGCTACGGTCTGTTCACCGGCGGGCCGGGGCTCAACGGCGGCAGCCACAAGGTGGGCTGCCTCACCATTCCCACCTCCTCCGGCAACACAGACCGGCAGATCATGTTTATCACGGACCTGCAGGCCACCATCCTCTGCTGCACCCCCAGCTATGCCGCCTATCTGGGCGAGCGGATGAAGGAGATGGGCATGGGGCCCGACGACATCCCCCTCAAGGCAGGCATCTTCGGCGCCGAGGCCTGGAGTGAGGAGATGCGCCGGGACATTGAGAAAACCATGGGCATCAAAGCCTATGACATTTACGGTCTGACGGAGCTCAGCGGCCCCGGCGTCAGCTTTGAGTGCTCCGCGCAGCAGGGAATGCACATCAACGAGGACCACTTTATTGCCGAGATCATTGATCCCGATACCGGCGAGGTGCTGCCGGAGGGCGAGCAGGGCGAGCTGGTTTTCACCTCCATTGACAAGGAGGCCTTTCCCCTTCTGCGCTACCGCACCCGGGACATCTGCGTGCTGACACGGGAAAAGTGCCCCTGCGGGCGCACGCATGTGCGCATGCGCAAGCCCAGAGGCCGCAGCGACGACATGCTGATTATCCGCGGCGTCAACGTGTTCCCCAGCCAGATCGAGACCGTGCTGCTGAACAACGGCTATGCCGCCAATTACCAGATCATCGTGGACCGCAAGGACAATACCGATACCTTCGATGTCCATGTGGAGATGACTCCGGAGATGTTCACCGACAATCTGTCCGAGGTTTCCGCAATGCAGAAAAAGCTGGTGGACGACCTCAGGAGTATGCTGGGCATCAAGGCCGCCGTCACCCTCGTGGCCCCCAAGACCATCGCCCGCAGCGAGGGCAAGGCCGTCCGCGTGGTCGACCGCCGCAAGCTGTGATCAGACAAGTCATGCGAAGCTGAAAGGAGCAAGGAAATGAGTATCAGACAAATCTCCGTGTTTCTGGAAAACCGCCCGGGCAAGCTCCAGGAGATGTGCGCCCTGCTGGCAGACCGGGGCATCGACCTGCGGGCCCTCTCCCTGGCGGAGACCAAGGACTTCGGCATCGCCCGCATGATTGTGGACGACGCCTTTACCACCGCAAATGTTCTGAAGGAAAACGATTTTATCGCCCGCATGACGCCGGTGCTGGCCTTTGCCGTGCCCGACGAGCCGGGCGGACTGAGCCGCCTGCTGGGCGCCTTTACCACCGCAGGGGTGAACATTGAGTATATGTACGCCTTCTTAGGCGGCAGCAACGACGGCCGGGCCTATATGATCTTCCGGGTTGCCCATACGGACCAGGCCGAGGCCGCCCTGGCCAAGGCGGGCTTCCGGGCTCTGAATCAGGACGAGATCGAGACGATTTAACCAATACCGAAAACGCTGTACAGGTCCGTACCTCCCGACCGGGGGAGCGGACCTGTACAGCGTTACTTTTCATATTGGCTCCCGGCAGAATCATTCCAGCATGGCCGCAAATTCGTCCTCGCTGAGGACGGGAATACCCAGGCTCCGGGCCTTGTCGAGCTTGCTGCCCGCCGCCTCGCCGGCAACCACATAGTCCGTTTTCTTGCTGACCGAGCCGCTGGCCTTGCCGCCGAAGCCCTCGATCAGCGCCTTTGCCTGACTCCGGGTATAGCGGAGGAGCGTGCCGGTGAGGACGAAGGTCTTGCCCGCAAAGCGGGTGTCCACCACCTGCTCGCGGCTGGCAAAGGACACCCCTGCTTCCCGCAGAAGCTGCACCTGATGGCGGGACTGGGGAGAGTCGAACCAGTCCAGAATATACTGCACGGTCACCGGTCCGATGTCCGGCACCTCGCTGAGCTCCAGAAAGTTGGCATTCATCAGCGCGTCCAGATCAGGGAAACGCCGTGCCAGGGCCTTGCCCGCGGCAGCCCCCACCTGGCGGATGCCAAAGGCGCTGAGCAGTCTGGCCAGGCCCTGTTGCTTGCTGGCCTCTATGGCGGCAATCAGGTTTTCCGCGCTCTTTTTGCCCATGCGGTCCAGCGCCGCCACGGACTGGGCGTCCAGATAATAGAGGTCCGCCGGTGTTTTCACCAATCCGGCATTCACCAGACTCTCCACCACCGCGGCCCCCAGGCCGTCGATATCCATGGCGTCCTTGGAGGCAAAGTGGGTGATGTTCCGCAGCCGCTGGGCAGGGCACTCCGCCCCGGTGCAGCGCATGGCCGCGCCGTCGGCGTCCCGGACCACAGGGCTGCCGCACTCCGGACACAGGGCAGGCAGCGTGTAGGGCACGGTTCCCTCCGGCCGCAGGGCGCGGTCCACCTCCACCACCTCGGGGATGATCTCCCCGGCCTTCTGCACCCAGACCGTATCTCCGATGCGCACATCCAGCCGGTCGATAAAATCCTGGTTGTGCAGCGTGGCGGCGGAGACGGTGGTGCCCGCCAGGCGGATGGGGCTCAGCACAGCCTTGGGCGTCAGCACCCCGGTGCGCCCCACCTGTACCGCAATGTCCAGCACCCTTCCCTGCTTCCGCTCCGGGGGATACTTATAGGCCACGGCCCAGCGGGGGGCCTTTGCAGTGCTGCCCATCAGCGCCCGCTGCACCAGGTCGTTGACCTTGATCACCGCCCCGTCCATCTCATAGCGGAAGCTGTCCCTGTGCGCGCCGATCCAGTCGATCTGCTCCACACAGTCCCGTATGCTGTCATAGAGCTTATAGGGCACCACCTCAAAGCCCATATCCCCCAGGGCGTCCAGGGTCTCGGCATGGGTCTCATAGGACCGGGTGGCATACTGGATGTTATAGACGATCAGATCCAGCTTCCGTTCCGCCGCCACCCGGGGGTCCAGCTGGCGCAGCGAGCCGGCGGCGGCGTTGCGGGGATTGGCGAGCAGGGCCTCCCCCCGCTCCTCCCGCTCCCGGTTGAGCTGCAGAAAGGTATCCCGCGCCATATAGACCTCTCCCCGGACGATGATCCGCTCCGGCGCGCCGGAGAGCCGTGCCGGCAGGGTGCGGATGGTGCGCAGATTCTCCGTCACGTCCTCTCCGGTCTGGCCGTCGCCCCGGGTTGCCCCCCGGAAAAACACCCCGTCCCGGTATTCCACGGCAATGCTCAGCCCGTCGATCTTCGGCTCCACATCATAGACGATGTGCTCTGACAGCGCAGCCTGGGTCCGCTCCCCGAAGGCAAACAGCTCCTCCCGGGAAAATACGTCCGTCAGGCTCTCCAGAGGCGCCTCGTGCCGGACGGGCGCAAATTTGGCGCTGACGTGTCCCCCCACCCGCTGGGTGGGCGAGTCCGGAGTGCGGAACTCGGGAAAGGCGTTTTCCAGGTCCATCAGGCTGTGCAGCAGCCGGTCATATTCAAAATCCGAGATGGAGGGCGCGTCCTCGTCATAATAGCGGCGGGCATGCTCCGATACCTCCTGCCGCAGGGCGGCAATCTTCTCTTTCGCTTCGTTCCTGTCCATGGTCCTTATGGTCCTTCTCTTTCTCAGAGGCTGTGTTCACAGACGGTAAGCACCGTCCGGGCAATGTCATTCTGAACCAGTCCGCGGACTGGTTCAGAATCCGTTCCTTTTTACGCAGGGGACGCGGATTCCTCACCAGCGTGCGCAAGGGGTTCGGAATGACGCCGGGGACAGGCAGCCTCTCTTATTCTGATTGTTCTCCGGGCGCGGGGAGGGCGACATAGGTCTCCGGCACGCTCCCGACGATGACGGTCTCGGCAATGGGCACCTCCGCCCGCACGGCCGTCTGGGCCGAGCCCCAGGGTACCAGCATGTCGATATCCACATCCGCCGTCAGCTTCAGGGAATAGCGGGACTGGTTGATGCCCACGGCGGTAAATTCATTGGCAAAGCGCACCACCGAGGTGCTGCGCACACCGATACGCACGGACACCTCCGGCCCCCGTCCCAGCAGCAGCCCGGCCCCCAGCAGGTCGCCCAGGGGCATTCGGATGTCCAGCTGACCGTTCTCCGCCTCCCGGGTGAGGGCGGAGATAAATTCCGCGGCAAAGCGGTTGACCCGCGCGGTGTTGGTGGTCACAGCGGCCACCCCACCTGCGCTGTCCCGCTCCAGTGTGATAAACCAGCCGCTGTCATAGTCTCCCTCGGAGAGCAGGCGGCTGACGGTCTCGGCAGCCCGCAGCGTCACCGCATCCCGGGCCTCCGCCGTGGCGTTGCTGACGCTGATGGCCCGCAGCCGCAGCCCCAGATACGCCGTCATGACCGCGGCCAGCAGCAGCGCCAGCGCCGGCAGCGCCGCGTTTCCTCTGCGGGGGCGTATTCTCTGTACCTCCGGCCGCTCCGCCGCCCCCCGGGGGGCGGCGGAGTGCTCCTTGGCAGCATCGCGCAGCGGCATATGCCCTTCACCTCCGGCCCTATGTCTATGCCGGATTGTGTCGGATTATTCCAGTTCTTCCACAATTTTCCGGAAGGTGTTGCCCCGCTCGACAAAATTTTTGAATTTATCAAAGGAGGAGCAGGCGGGACTGAGGAGCACCACATCTCCATCCCTTGCGCAGCGGGCCGCCGCCAGCACGGTCTCCCGAAAGTCCTCCAGCACGGTCACGGGCAGCGCCTCCGGGCTGTAGCCCGGGGCAGCCAGCACAGCCGCGCGGATTTTCTCCGCCGTCTCCCCCACGAGAAAGAGCGCGCTGACTTTTTTCAGAATCTCGCCGGCCAGCCCGTCGAAGGGAATGCGCTTGTCATGGCCGCCGGCAATCAGAATCACCTTCCGGTCAAAGGAGCGCAGCCCGGCGATGGTGCGGGAGGGGCTGGAGGCAATGGAGTCGTTAAAATAGCGCACGCCCCGCAGCGTGCGGACCAGCTGGATGCGGTGGTCCACTCCGGTGAAGGACCGGGCCACTGTCAGGCAGTGCTCCCGGCTGACCAGACCGTCTGTGGCGGCAAAGGCCGCCATGTAGTTTTCCACATTGTGGTCTCCCGGAAGCAAAATATCGCTCCGCTCCATAAACCACTCCCCGCAGCGCCAGATGGCCCCGTCGCGGAACCAGTAGCCCTGCCGGGGAAGCTCCCGGAGCCGGGAAAACTGCCAGACCTCCGCCCGCACGGCGCTGTCATGGGCCCAGCGGCCGGTATATTCATTGTCCGCATTCAGCACCAGACGGCAGCCGGAGTCCTGACGCAGGAATATATTTTTCTTTGCCGCGGCGTAGTCCTCAAAGCTGGGGTGGACATCCAGATGGTTGGGCGCGAGGTTGGTCACCACCGCCACGTCGGGCCGGCAGGACATGCTGTGCAGCTGGAAGGAGCTGAGCTCCAGCACCGCCACGTCCTCCCTGCCGAAGGTGGGGAGCTCGCACAGAAGGGGCTTGCCGATGTTCCCGCCCAGATGCACGGTATAGCCTGCCTCCCCCAGCAGCCTTGCGATGAGCGTGGAGGTGGTGGTCTTGCCGTCAGAGCCGGTGATGGCAATGGTCCTGCAGGGGCAGAGGGCAAAGAACACCTCCATTTCGCTGGTCATCAGCGTATGCTCCCCCAGACCGGGGCGCAGCCGGTCCGGATGGAGTCCCGGGGTGCGGAATACCACATCATAGTCCAGATTGTCCAGATAGTGCTCCCCCAGCACCCATTTCACGCCCAGGGCACTCAGCTCCCGCCAGGTGTCCCCCAGCTCCTCCGCGCCGGCCCTGTCGCAGCCCGTCACGTCGATTCCCCGTTCCGCCAGCAGCCGCAGCAGCGGGCGGTTGCTGACGCCCACGCCCACAACGGCCACCCTTTTGTCCGCCAGAGAGGCCAGATATTCGTCCAGAGTCATACCCATCAACACACACACTCCTGTCCCTATGCTTCCGGCATCCATGCCGCTGTGATATTATACGCGCACTCCCTCCCGATACGCCAGAAACCGCGCGCTTCAGGAACTGTCCCGCGCCTTATGATTTCCCGTTCGGCAGGTGTTTTATCATAATTTGTTCCCAGATGTCAAGTATACGAAAAGAATCCGGTTTGTCAAGCCGTTACTGTTCAGACGCCAATGTCATTAAGATAAGCGATTTCCCTCGGAGGCGTCATTCTTCACCAGTCCGCGGACTGGTGAAGAATCCGTTCCTTTTTCCGTAGTGGACGCGGATTCCTCACCGGCGTGCGCAAAGGGTTCGGAATGACGCCGGGGACCGGCGGCCTTAACTGAATGACATGGGTGCCTGAATTGCAACGATTCTCGTTGCTTTTTCCCTTGCCGGATTGCAAAACACCGGCGCCGGTGCTATACTGATAATTAATTTTGATCCGTCGCCCCGGACAATCAGGCGCCTGCGGGGGAGCGGCGCACTCCGGGAAGGGGTACCGGAAAAACGGAAGGAGAATATGGCATGGACAATCAGGCGTTTCGCGAGGCCCACCGCTGGGTCCGGGAGGAGCTGGACCGGAGCATCGGCTTCTGGCTGGACCACGGTATGGACCGGGAGCACGGAGGCGTGTATACCTGTCTGGACCGGAAGGGAGAGCTGTTCTCCACAGATAAGAGCGTATGGATGCAGGGGCGCTGCGGCTGGATTTTTGCCTGGCTATGCACCAACTACGGAAAAAAGGACACCTGGCTTGAGGCCAGCCGAAGCTGCCTGGACTTTTTGGAGGAGCACTGCGTCAATCACGGCGCCGGGGACCGGCTCTATTTCACCGTCACCGGCGACGGACGCCCCCTCCGGCAGCGGCGCTATTTCTTTTCCGAGGACTTTTATACCATGGCAAACGCGGAGTATTATGCCAACACCGGCGACCGCGTGCGTCTGGAGCGGGCCCGGCGGACCTATGAGCTGACCTATGCTCTGCGGCATGGGCTTCAGGCCGACCCCGTGGGCATGGGTCCCAAAACAGAGCGCGCCACCCGTTCCTCCCGGGCCTTCGGCGACCCGATGATCTATCTCAACGTCACCTCCGTCATGCGCCGCTGTGATCCGGAAAACCGCAGCCTGTACGACCGGCGCGCAGAGGAGTGTGTGGAGGAGATTCTGCGCTATCACTACCGGCCGGAGCTGAAATGCGTTCTGGAGACCGTGGGGGTTCAGGGTGAGCTGCAAACCGACACCGTTGCCGGCAGAGTGGTCAACCCCGGACACGATATTGAGGGGAGCTGGTTTCTGGCCGAGCAGGCCAACTACGCGTCCGACAAGGCGCTCCACGCCACAGCCCGGGATATTTTCCGCAACGCGGTAAACGCCGGCTGGGACAGACGTTATGGCGGACTGCTGTATTTTATCGACGCGCTGGGCAAGCCGCCGGAGGCATATGAGCACGATATGAAGCTCTGGTGGCCCCACAACGAGCTGCTGATCGCCTCCCTGATGTTTTATCGGGACACGGGGGAGGAGGAATATCTGGACTGGTTTTACCGCTGCCTGGACTATTGCCGGGTACACTTTGCCGACCCGGACTGGGGGGAGTGGTTCGGCTATCTGCGCCGGGACGGCCTGCCCACAGAGCCGCCCTGCAAGGGCAGCACCTTCAAGGGCCCCTTCCACGTTCCCAGGAGCCTGGTTCTCGTGGACAAAATGATGGAGGAAATCCTCTCCCGCTGACCGGTGGCTCCTTTAGTCAATTGCGAAACTCGCTAACAGCCGAAAGAAATTATCCCGAAGGGAATCAAATCCGTTTTTGAGGCAGCTTTGCCGCCTCAA
>CAJOPB010000070.1 GCA_905236305.1 uncultured Oscillospiraceae bacterium
AATGATGGTCGGGCTGGAAGGAACGTCTTCAATTTTTTCCCGCAAGCGCTTGATATAGACGGTCAGTGTGTTGTCGTTCACGAAATCCCCTCCCAGATCCCAGATCTCTTCCAGCAGCCGCGCCCGGCTCAGGAGCCTGCCGCGGTTGTTCGCAAAGACCGCCAGCAGCCGGAACTCCAGCGCGGACAGGGGAATCTCCCTCCCGGCCCTGGAGACGGCGCCCCGTTCCAGGTCCACCGTGACGCTCCCCAGCTGCACCCGGGCCTGGCCCTTCCCGCTCCGGCGCAGGACGCTGCGGATGCGGGACACCAGCTCCCGGGGGCGGAAGGGCTTTGCGATATAGTCGTCCGCCCCCATGTCCAGGCCGCGGACAACGCTGCCCTCATCTCCTGAGGCGGTGAGAAAGATCACGGGGACGCAGTATTTCTTCGCCGCGGAGCAGACGCCGAAGCCGTCCCCCTCGGGCAGCGCGATATCTAACAGCACCAGGTCAAAGCCCTCACCCAGCTTTTCCAAAGCGGCGCTTTCCGAGCCCGCGGAGACAGTTTGAAACCCCTCCGCTTCCAGATATTCGCTGAGGGACCGAACGATCGAACCCTCATCCTCTACGATCAAAAGCTTTGCCATAGTTCCTCCGGCAGTTCTAATTCGTTTTCATCTTATTATAGATGATTTCGACAGGCTTTTCAATCTGATGGAGAACGATATCGTCAACAACTTTATCCCGCCTCCGTGAACCCAGTGTAGCAATCATTGGATTCATCGCCGCGAATTGAATATTTCGTTTCCCGTTTCCAATAAGTCCAGGAGCCAGGCATAGTCCCCCGAAGGATAGACGCTCCGCCATGCCTCCACAAGCCTCAGATAGGCTTGCATGTCATCCGCGCTGTGGGCGATGGCCAGGGCGATCAGCTTTTCCGCCGTATTTTCACCCTCCGGGAGACCGTCGATCCGCCGGCCTCGGATGCGGTCCAGATAGATTATCACGCTGTCAGGGTAATCCATGAACCATCGGTACAGGCAGAATGCGGCTCCCTCCGCTCCGGCACCGTCGGAATGGAGAAAGTAAGCGCCCAGCGCCTCCAAGGTCATGGAGTCAAAATCCGGACTTTCTCTCATGCGCAGCATCGCCTCTGTAACGCCGTAATCCTCCGGTTCGTCAGAGATCCAGGAAGGGCCGCGGTACGGCAGTGGATCCGCGGAAACCCACGGTATATGAACCTCGCCGGACACGTCGGGATAGTCAGAGAGATAGCCGTAGAAATAATAGCACACCATTCCGTAACCGGCCTCTGCCTCCTGCCAGTCGGCGATAACCTCGTAAACATACCCACCTGGGCTTAGATCAAAGCCAAACAGGGTAAGATAGGGCGAGATCACCCGGACTGTCTCAGCCCGTGCCAGGCCGGATTTCCAATAGTCGTCACTCCAGCGGAAGATTCGGACGCTGTCCGGCTCCCGCTCAAAGCTCAGGAAAACCTGTTCCGGCTTGGAGCTGGAAATGGTATCGTATTTCGGACGATTGAGCACCGGCAGTTCCTCGCCGGGCTCCATCGCCAGCGGATGGACGCTGTTCGCGCTGATCTGCCCGGCATGACCGTCCTTCTTTGCGTTCCAGACGTAGGTCCCGGCATAGGCCGTGACCGGCTCCCTGCCCAACAGCGACAGGGCCGGAGGCCGCAGCCAGGAATCGTCAAAGGGCTCCGGCGCCTCGGCGCTTGCGGTTTCCAATGTATCTCTCTCACAGACCTCGCGGACATAGCTCCGAAACGCCGCGTCCGTAATTCGGAAGGTCTTTCCGTCATAATATAGCTCCGTATTGCTCCCGTCTGCGGCATAACCGCGCAGCTGTAAATTACCCTGATACCTAAGGGAAAGCGTGATCGTGTAAAGCGGCGTCAGACCCTGAAAACCGCTGCGCCGCGTTTCGGTCAGCCCTTGAAGCCGGTCATACAGCGTATCCAGCCCCGCACTGTCCATTTGCCATACCCCGACATCGTTCATGTACAGAGCGTGAAACACCTCCGCACCCAGCAGATCCTCCCGGGAAAAATCGGGATGAAACCGCGAAGGATTGGTTAGAAAGCAGATCCCCGCAACAGCAAACGCGGCAATGGCGGCAACAACGATCCAGAACGCGGGCCGTTTGTAGTTCACCACCGCCCGGATCCGCTCCCTGACGCCTAACTCACCAAAGGCCAGCGGGCAGGCGGTAAGCATAGATCGGGGTGCCGAGCACTGTAGCAGTGCCTCGGCATAGGCTTTTCTCCCCACCGCGTCAAACTCCCGCACCACCTTTTCGTCACATGCCAGCTCAATATCCCGGCACAGCAGCAGATAGGCCAGCCACAGCAGCGGATTGAACCAATAGACGGACAAAAGCAGAAAACCCAGGGGCTTCCACCAATGGTCCCGCCGCCGGAGGTGAGCCGTCTCGTGGGCCAGCACCTGCGGGAGCGCCGCCGTTTCCATATCTGACGGCAGAAAAATGCGCGGACGGACGGCACCCAGAATGAAGGGCGAATCTATCCGGTCGCTGAGCCAGACGTTGTCCCGCAGCAGCGCCGCCTCCCGGACCCTGCGGCGGATGCGTAGCCAGCTGAGAAAAGCGTAGAGCAGCATGGCGGCCATGCCAATGAGCCAGACATATTGCCCAAACAGGACCCAGACCTCCCACCACTGGGAGGTGACGGTGACGCTGCTCCCATCCGTGTCACGTTCCGCGGTTCGGATCCTCTGGACGCCCAGGCCGCCGTTTAACCCGTCCCCCGCTGCCCTCCATGCCGAGGCCGCGGCCTCGGGAAAAGCGACGGGGATCTCCGACAGGGAATAGCGTTCCTCCGCCTGCGAGATCCCGGTTTCCGGCTGGAGGCTCAGAGGACTTTCCGGCAGCGCCGGGCAGACCAGCCGCACCGCCACCAGCGCCCACAATGCGCAGCGGATCCATTTCGGCGCGGCGCGCAGGACTGCCCGGAGGATCAGGACTACCGCGACAAGAACGCTTGCGGAAAGGCTCATGCGAACCAGTGACAGAAAAAGACGGCCCACCGCCTATTCCTCCCTTCCGCACTCGTCGATCATCTTGCGTATCTCCGCGATATCCTGTTCCGACAGCTTTCTCCGCCGGGTAAAGGCCGCCAGAAAAGCCGGGACGGAGCCGTCGAAGGCCGCGTCAATCAACTGCTCGCTCTGGGCGGCCCGGAAGGCGTCCCGGGACAAAAGCGCAGTGACAACGCCATCCTTCATTTGAAAAATTCCCTTTTCGCATAGCCGCTTCAGCACTGTGTACATCGTTGATTTCTTCCAGCCCAGCTCCTGTTTGGCCAGTCGGTTCAGTTCCGCGGTTGAAACCGGTTCCCGCTCCCAGATCAGCTCGGCAAACCGGCTCTCAATGGCGCCCATGGTCAGTTCCCCCATTGATGACGCTCCTTTCCCAAAAAAATATTCTACATCGTGTAGACTCTATAAGTCTACACGATGTAGAATAATTTGTCAAGATGGATTTTTAGGCAGCACAGGCAGGGTTCTCAGTTCCGGCGCTTGTTCATGACGCGAACCAGCACGAACACGCCTGCAAGGAATTTTCAACTTCTTATGCGTAAAAATCCACGGTGATCCCATTGGCCTTGTCCAGCAGGGACAGGATACCGGCAATCTGATCGGAAAAAAGCCCGGCGTCATTTGACAGCTTGCCGGCGAGGGATGTGTCTTGCCCCTGATCGTCCAAGCCCCATTCCCGGTAGGCCGGCGTCACCTTGCCTCGATAGGTGTCAAGCAGGGCTTTGACCGATGATTTATCCCGAAGATCCACTTTTGCGAAATCGTCCCGTATGCTGCCGGAAAGCTCTTTGTTGGCTGCCGACGCACCCAAGCCTCCCGTCGCCTGCGCAATCGAAAGATTTTTGAGCAAGGTGGAGTGATCTCCGGGGAGTTCGGCAAGCTTGCGTCTGAATGCGTCAACGGCGGCGTCCGTGACCGTGCGTCCTGCGGCGTAATAAGCGGTTGGGCCGTCTTGCCCTGTATGCTGCGCGCTTACCAGACGGTCCATGTAGCTTTCCATTCCTTTCACCGCCACGGAGGCCTGTTCCTCTGTCAAATGCTCCCCGGCATAGGTGCGCACCATATTGACCGCAAGCCCCATCGAGGCATAGGCGCTGTAATCAAGATCGCTCCCCATTGTGGGCAGCATGGAAACCGCGCTTTTTGCGATTTCTTTCAATCCGGACATTTCGCTGTTGCTGAAACGCACTCCCTCCACATCATAGGTCACGTTTTCGTGCGTATCTGCAACGCGATTGCCTGTGATTTCGTCGGCGCTGACGCTGAGCGTGACCGGAGCGTTCATCAGCTCCTCACGGCGCCGCGCAGCTTCTTCCTTCGTAAGCTCCCGGATTGTGCTACCGGTATCTCCGGAGGTGAATCTGTCTTTGATCTCTTGGATGCGCTTCTGCCGTTCTTCTGCCTGCTCCGCCTCGGTTGGCAGGGACTTGTAGGCGGCGCTGCGGACAAATGCAGCGGTGCGCACCTCGATACCGTTTGCCCGCGCGTTTTCAAGCTGCGCGGTTTCCAGCTTTTTCTCCGTCGTAATGTTCGGGTTATTTTCCACGGACTTGACCGTTTCCAGAGATTTTCCGATATGAGACATTTTGACGCGCTGAACGTCCTCTTTGGTTTTGCATTTTTTCAGTTCGTTCTCGTAGGCTTTATGCTCCTGCTCCATATCCCGAACCTTTTGATACAGCTCGGGAGACTTCGCCTGCAAATACTCCAGTTCCTCCCCGCTGAGCTTTCTCCCCGAATAAACCTTCTGCATGATTTCAGACAGTTTATCGTCGTTGGTATGATCTTTCCCAACATTCGTGTCGTTAACCGCACCCAGCAGATCGTTCAGGGATCTGAAATGGCCGGTAACGTCTCCGCTCTGCTTTTTAATCTCCCATTGCGTCCTGAGCGCCACGCCTTTTGCAAACTGGCTGACTGATCCAATCGTAGAAAAATCCATAGCTGTTGCCTCCTCTGTTCTATTATCGTCAGACATTCGCAATCATTAGCACCAAGGACGCATATTCTTTGTATGGCAACGAATTATCTGATCTTTTCGGCGTGTTCGCGGCGATAGGAGTCGTTATCCTTTTGCTGTAGTTCGCTCTCAAGCCTTGCAATCTGTTTTTGCAGCATCATCGCCTGATGTGGGTCACTTGCGGTCTGGAGCTGTTTTTCAAACTGTTTCTTCTGCTCGCGCAGATGTTTGATCTCCGTATCCACCTGATCCGTGTTATCGGCTTGAATCTGCGCGATGACCGTCCGCACCTGTGCGCGTGTCTTTGCTGCGGCAAGCATACGCGCCAGCTTCGCGGCATTGATGCCGACCTTGCCCTTCATCTGCTCGGCGTTGATGCCGGATTCCTCGCCACTGTCTGCATCGTCCTTCTTTTGCAGGGCCTCCAGCGTTTTCGCCGCACTGCTGAACCATCGCATATCTTCGTCTCCCAGCACAAGCTCGCCGGTTTCCTCCGCCTTGTTCAGAAGCCCCTCCAGCTTATCGGCGGCCTCCTTGTTCTTCTCTCGGACGCGCTCGATCATCTTCTCGGTGTTCTCCCGCGCCTCGGCGCGGAGCTTTTCGTTCAGCTCATCCTTGCGCACTGCGATCGACATGTGATGGAGCTGCCCGTTCCCGTCGATGTAGTTCTCACAGTAGATTGTTTTCATGCCGTGCGCTTTTGTGAAGTTGTCCGCGAGTGCCGTGGCGCGCTCAATGTCGCGGAGCTTCTGCATATACTCCGCCTCGTCCTCCGGGCTGGCTCTCATTTTCTCCAGCAGCTTCGGGCTGACGGTAAACGCCCAGCGGTTCGCGTTGTCGCCGGTGTTCCGCGCGGTCCTGCCGGTAAAGCCCGTGCCTGCCGCAAAGGTCATTCGGGGGAACTGCTCCTGCAAAATCTGAAAGTATTCGGCATCCTCACTGAGCGTCACAGCGTCTCTGACTGGAGAAACGGCAGCTTTCTCCCCCGTCTGCACAGCATTCTTTCCCTTGTGAGAAGCAGATTGGTTTTGTATGACTGGAAAGTGGTTTACCGTAAGAATATCCATGTATTGCGTCCTCCTTTTGTTAAAAGAAATTAACAATATGCTTTGGGAAAAGGCGGCGCGGCTGCGCCGCCTTTCGCTCATATCCATTTTGCCAGCTTCACATAAAACTGATCGTTTATGTCCTGAAACTCCGCGCTGGCAGTCGGTCCTTCCGTGCATGCATCTATCCAAATCGAGTTCAGCGCCCCACCGATACCCGGCAGCTTCATAAAACCGCCCCACATGATGTAATAGTACCCGTCCTGCGGCGCGTCCTCCGGCAGCAGCGCACGGAACGCGGCGCAGTCCACCTCGGCAACGTCCCCGTTCAGCATAAGGGGCGGTTCTTCCGTTTCGCTCTCGTAGACCGTGGTAAATCGGACGTCCTCGCTGACATGGAGAATGGAAAAGCCTGTCAGATTCGTGCAGCGCGGGAACGATACGCCGTGGAGCGTCAGCACAGCGAACAGCTGCAGGCCAGCAGCAGACGCCGCCAGCGCGCGGACACCGCGGCGGGAATAGGGACGATAGTCCCGTACCCGTCTCATGCGCCGCCTGGCATCGGTAAAATCTCTTTCACCTGCAAAGGCTGCCGGGAGAGACACCGACGTGTCCCTCAGAAGCGCCATGCTTTTGAGTATCACGCCGCCGTAGTCCAGCGCGTCCCCACCATTCCGTTGGATGGTCACGGCGTCACAAATCTGCTCCATGTCCTCTTTCAGCTTCGGCGTTGCCAGACACAGGAGTGGATTCACCCAAAAAAGCGCACACAGCACTTCCCATAGGGAAAAGTACAACAGATGCCCAAGCCGGATATGCGTTTGCTCATGGAGCAAGATAGTACACAGCTCGCTATCATCGAGTTGTTCCCGCGCGAGTGTGGGGAGGACGATCTTCGGGCGAAAAACGCCCGCGGTAAAGGGCGATACCGTCAAGGGACAGAGATAAACCCTCTGACCGTCGATTCTCTCCGTTGGCAGGCCGCGCAGCATACGATGGAGCTTACGGCGGCGCTGAGCCATCACGGCAAAGCTAACGGTCACGCCCGCCAGGTACCCATACCGCACCCACCAATAGCCCGCACACCAGCTCTGCCACAGAAGCAACGGAAGATACAGCCTGCCTCCGCTGTAATAGACACCGAGCCTTCCCACAAGCAGTACCGGCAGCATTGCCGCCCATACCGCGCCCTTTGCAAAGGTGCTGTGTTGCAAGACGGTTTTCCGCAGCAGCAGGATGATACCCAGCACGGGCAGGGAAAATATCGCGCAGCGCCCCAACAGAGTCATAAAGTAAACAGCGCAGAAGTCGATCATGGAGAGCGCCAAGCGGAGCGGCGCGCAGTACGACCAAGCGCTCATGTTTGCTCGCCATCCTTCCGGGATTTCAAAATCGCCTCCAGCTCCACCAGCTGTTCATCTGTGAACGCCGCGTTTTTCAACAGCGCCGACACTGCAAAGGAGCTGTCCCCTCTAAAATAAGTGTCAATGAAATTCCGGCTTTTCTCGCGCAGGCACTCCTCGCGTGTCCGCAGAGGATAATAGTGGTACACGCGGCTGTCCCGCTCGTCCACAACATAGCCGAGCAGTCCTCTCCTGCAGAGGTGGTGGAGCAAAACGCGCTCCGTCCGCGAATCGAGCTTTGCCGCCTTGTCTATGCGCTTGAGAATTTCTGCGGACGTGGGCTGATCGTCGCTATCCCACACGGCGTCCATAATGAGCCATTCGCGCTCAGACGGCATCATTTCCTCCCGTTTCATAGCAGCGCCTCCATAGAATTATTTGTTATCTCACTATCTGTATCGTTAATTTTATTTGATTGTTAATAGTAATTAATAAAATTTATTGAAATTAATATGAGGGTGGGTTTTTTGCCCGCCCTCATTGAATAAGTATCAGAGAACCTCGAAAAATGCAAAACGGGGATTTTTCCAGCTTCGCGCAAATGGGAAACTCCCCCATTTTATTGCGCGGAGGTGGATTACAGCTCTCGACGCAGCTGCTGTCTGCCGGCGGCAGCGATCAACACCGCAGACAGCGCCGCCAGAAGCAGGATTGAAAAGAACTCCGCTCCCGGTAATTCTGTCAATTCGCTGATGGGATTGCCAAACAGAAAGGCACGGTTGACTACCATTTTCGAGCAAAGCCACGCCAGCGCGGCGAACAAGGGCACCGCCTTCAGCAGCATGGCGATGTAGTGGCCGCTGTACTGGGACAGAAACACGGTAAAGCCTGCCGCGGCAAGGGACAGGACCAGCACCATCCCGGCCAGAATCAGCAGGTAGACGCCAAAGGTCCAGTTGAACCACGGGATCGTAAATGTAATGAACTCGAACAGCCGGAAGTCCCGGAAAATCAGCGGATGCTGGGCGAGAAAAGGGATGCCATAGGCGGCGAGATTGATGATCCACAACCCCGCGGCGGAGAGCTCTGCTGCAAGGAACTGTGTTTTCAGCATGCGACGCCCCGTCCGGCTGGACCACTGGAAAAGCCGGGTTCGCCGCAGCCGGTCCCGCACCAGCGTGGGCGACAGCAGCAGCACCACGCTCAACAGGGTCCAAACTGTGAAATAGCGGGAGACATAGCCCGCGCAGGAGAAAACCACCGTCGGGAGGTAGCCGTGGACCATGTCGGATGCCTTGATCTCCTCTATCCGCGCCAGCTTTCGGGCCGTCAGTACCGGAGGGTCTCCCCCATCGTAATTCAGGTCCGGGGGCCGGTTCTCCGCCAGGCCGTTGTAGCGGTCGATCGCCTCCCCGACTGCGTCGATTCGGAAATAGTTGGTGTTCTCCACAATGGTCCAGAACACCCGCTCCGTTTCCATGTCCCCTTTTCCGTAGACGCGCGTTTCGTTAAACGCCCGGAAGCTGTCCCAGTCCGTGATCCCCTGCTCCGCGGCAAAGGGGAACAGCGTCAGCTGCTCCGCAAACAGCGCTTTTTCCGCCTCAAGCTGCCCGTCCAGCTCGGCCCGTTCCTGCTGTTCCAGCGTAGGACCGTATTTTTCCGCCCACTCGGTGT
>CAJOPB010000071.1 GCA_905236305.1 uncultured Oscillospiraceae bacterium
ACCAGAGGCTGCCGGACAATCACCTTCAGGGTCTCCAGACCGAAATACTCGTCGATGCTGCGGCCATTGATCGTGATGCTGCCGCTGCCGCCGGGGATCAGATGCACTCTCGCCACCGAGCTCTTGCGGCGGCCGGTGCCGTACATATAGGGGCGCTTGCTCACATAAGTTGCCATGAATTCTTACCTCCCTCTCTCAGCGATCCCAGACTTCAGGCTTCTGGGCGGCGTGCTTGTGCTCTGCACCGCGATAGACCTTCAGACGGGTCATCTGGTTGGCGGCGATCCGGTTTTTCTGCAGCATACCCTTCACGGCCAGCGTCATGGCGAGCTCGGGGCGCTTGGCCATCAGGTCCTTGTACTTGACCTCCTTCAGTCCGCCGATCCAGCCGGAGTGGTGGCGATAGTACTTCTCCTCCAGCTTCTTGCCGGTCAGGACGGCCTGCTCCGCGTTCACGATCACAACAAAGTCACCGCAGTCGACGTGGGGGGTGTAGATGGGCTTCAATTTGCCGCGCAGCAGATCGGCGGCAAGGGCGGCGGTTTTCCCAAGGGGCTTTCCGGCCGCATCCAGGATATACCATTTCCGTTCAATGGTCTCCTTGGTTGCCATGGTAGTGGACATTGTCTTTCCTCCATATTTCCATTAAATAACTGACGTCTCATAGCCCTTTCTGCGAAAAGGGGACACCCCGAAGGGCTTTACATTTATAGCACAGCGGCCGCGGAAAGTCAACAGCTTTCTTTTCAAAAATCAATTTACCTCCGCTCAATCTCTTGTTTTCTCTCTATTACTTTGATTTACTTCTGTTTTCTCCGTTTCATTTTTTCAAAATCCCCCTGGCAAAGCCCTTGGCGCTCAGCTTCTGAGAAAAAGCTTGAATACCCCATTGACAAGCGAAAAAAATAAGTTTACGATGCTGTAGGTAAATCGTATTCTTGTTTTATACTGAGTGCTGTGACAGAGGAGGAACCATGATAATGGAGAAAAAACTAAAGCGTATCGGCGTACTTACCAGCGGAGGAGACGCCCCGGGCATGAATGCGGCCGTTCGTGCAGTGGTCAGAACTGCACTGAGTCATGGCATAGAATGTGTGGGCATCCGCCGGGGATGGAACGGACTGATCAACGGTGACTTCGGGATGCTGGGCGGCAGCGACGTAGGACACATCCTTTCCCGGGGCGGCACCATCCTGTTTACCGCCCGCAGCGAGGAATTTCTCACGGAGGAAGGGCGCAAAAAGGCAGTGGGCACCTGCAAGCTGCTGGGCATGGATGCGATTGTCGCAATCGGCGGCGACGGCACCTTCCGCGGCGCGCTGGAGTTGAGCCGTCTGGGTATCCCCGTCGTCGGCATCCCTGCAACCATCGACAACGATCTGGGCTGTTCCAACTATACGATCGGCTTTGACACTGCCTGCAATACCGCCATCGACGCTATCGACAAGCTGAGAGACACCATGCAGTCCCACGAGCGTTGCTCCGTGGTGGAGGTTATGGGCCGGAATGCCGGCTTCCTGGCGCTGTATGTCGGCATCGCCGTGGGCGCCACCGCGGTGCTGGTGCCGGAACGGGACTATGATTTTGAGCGGGACGTGGTTCTGCCGCTGCAGCAGGCCCGCCTGACCGGAAACACGCACTTTATGGTGGTGGTTGCCGAGGGCGCCGGCAGGGCGTTTTATATCGGCAGCCAGATCAAGGACGAGCTGGGCGTCGATCCTCGTGTCACTGTGCTGGGCCACATCCAGCGCGGCGGCTCTCCCACTGCCCGTGACAGAGAGATGGCCAGCCGCATGGGCTATACTGCCGTGACGGCCCTCGCCAACGGGGATTATAACTGCGTCGTCGGCACGCGCAGCGGTGGCATCGTCACCACGCCCATCGAGGAGGCGCTGCAGATGAAAAAGAGCCTGCAGATGGACCGTTATGCGGTGCTGGAGGCAATGCAGAACCGGATTCTGCGCTGATGCGCCCCGGGCGTTATTTTATCGCCGCTCTGCGGCGGAAAATGAGGACTGAAATGAAATGATAGTCACGACATTTATGCCATTGACTATATTATAAAGAATGGGGCTGTGAAAACGGGAGCAATCTCCCGGCGTTCACTGCCCCGGTTGCATCGAGGGTGAGACTTTTACCATCCTCGATTTTTTATTAATGGCCCGGCGGAAGGGTTCCGCGGCATCGGCTCTCTGTTTGGTGCAGGCGATCATAAATCAGGAAGCGCCTGCTTCCACCTCGTACGCGCTGATTCGCTTCAAAAAAACATTTCCATACTTTTCCGCCTTGAATTTGCCTACGCCGGAGACCATGAGCAGCTCATGCATATTCCGCGGCCTGCGGCGAACCATGTCCCGAAGCGCGGCATCGGAAAACACGATATAAGCGGGCACGCCCTCGCGTTCGGACAATTCCCGTCTCAGACCCCGCAGGGCGTCAAACAGGCCCTGATCCTGCGTCACGGGGGCAGCAGCACTGCCCAAAGGCTGCCCGGCGCCGGAGGCCCGCGTCCCCCGCGGGTCCCGTTTGACCTGCATTTTTACAACCGTGCCTCGAAAAAGCACGTCCCCGGCAGCCTCTGTCAGCAAAATGCCTCCGTGGCGCGGGTCCGTTTTCAGATACCCTGCTGCTTCCAGGTGCTCAATATAGCGCTTTACCCGTTCGGCGGGCTCTCCGCGCATCAGTCCACAGGTGCTCAGCTTGTCCAGACCCAGCTCCCGCACACGCTTGTCGCTGCTGCCGCGCAGCGTTTTGATCAGCAGCGACGCGCCGACAGTGTAGCCCAGCCGGTTTTGCACCCGCCTGACACAGGAGAGGATCATCTGCGCGGGGATGGTGATATCCACCTCCTCGAACGCTCCGAGGCAGTTGCCGCAGTTGCCGCAGCGCTCCGGGTGCTTTTCCCCAAAGTAGTCGAGAATATACCCCCGGAAACAGCGCGTGGTCTTGCAGTAGCCTGCCGTGATGTTCATTCGCCGGAGCTCCTGAGCGATACGCTCGGCTCGGTTCTCGCTCTCTGAGGACGCGCCGTTTTCGATCAGATATTTTGCGGTCATGATATCCCCTTCGGAGAACAGGAGCAGACAGTCAGCGTGTTCTCCGTCGCGGCCCGCACGCCCGGCCTCCTGATAGTATTCCTCGATACTCTTGGGCATATTGTAGTGGACCACAAAGCGGACATTGGATTTGTCGATTCCCATTCCGAAGGCGTTGGTGGCTACCATAACGGTCCTTCGGTCGAAAATGAAATCCTCCTGGTTGGCATGCCGCTCCTCGTCGGACAGTCCGGCGTGGTATCGTGTCGCGGAAAAGCCCTCCGCGCAGAGTGCGGCGCAGACGCTCTCTGTCTTGGCGCGGGTGGCGCAATATACGATGCCGCTCTGCCCGGCGTGCTCCTTCAGAAAGGAGATCAGCGCGTCGTCCTTTCGCCTGGACCGGACCACGTCGTAGCGCAGGTTCGGCCGGTCGAAGCCGGTCACCAGCAGCAGCGGCTCGTGCAGCTGCAGCAGCCGGACTACGTCCTCCCGCACCCGGTCCGTTGCGGTGGCGGTGAATGCGGAGACCACGGGGCGCTCCGGCAGACTGCGGATCAGCTCCGCAATTTTTAAGTAGCTGGGGCGGAAGTCCTGTCCCCACTGGGAGATGCAATGGGCTTCGTCCACCGTTACCTGCCGGATGGGGTACCGCCGCAGCCGCGAAAGAAAGCTCTCGCTTTCCAGCCGCTCCGGCGCGACATAGACGATTTTATATACGCCGTCCTCTATATCGCGCAGTGCGCCGCGGTAGTCCTCCGGGGAAAGTGTGCTGTTGATGTATGCTGCGGGGATATTGACCTCCCGCAGAGAGGATACCTGATCCTTCATCAGGGAGATCAGCGGTGAAATTACCAGCGTCAGCCCCGGCAAAAGCATGGCAGGCACCTGATAACAGATGCTCTTTCCGCCGCCGGTGGGCATCACGCCAAAGGCATCCCGCCCGGAAAGGATTGCTTCGATCAACTGCTCCTGCCCCGGCCGGAAGGCCGTGTAGCCAAAGTATTTTTCCAAAACCTCGATTGGCTCCATATCAAACCGTCTTTCTTTCGTAAAATGTACGGCCATCCTCCGGCATTCCATGCAGGCTTCGGCTGGCCGGAGCTGCGGTTCCGACGCTGGAAAACCGCCGGGAATCAACCGGTCCATGACGACTGGCCTGCCTGAAGGCGGCCGCGCATATCTGCAGCAGGGTTATAAACCGGGTATATCCTACTCCAAATGGTCAAAAAAATCCAGAGAAATAATTGAAATGCCGTCACATGGCGATGTTGACATGGAAATTCCCGAAAGCTATAATCAGAACCGAAGGGAAAAACGGAGGACGAAGGGAGGACGGCTATGTACCGGAAAGTGCAATATTTTCTGAAAGCAGCGGAGAAGGGCAGCTTTTCTCTGGCTGCACAGGAGCTGTATGTTTCTCCGCAGGGTCTGACCAAGCAGATCGGCAGTCTGGAGAACGAATTGGGGGGCAAGCTTTTTCAGCGCTCCCGTCGGGGAGCGGTGCTGACAGCCTTTGGAAAATACGCCTGGCAAAAGCTGGAAACGGTCACCCGCGACTTTGAGAACGCAGTCAGCGAGGTCAGGGAGTATGCGCGCAACGCAAAGGAGCGGATCAACATCGGTATCTTTACCGCGCTCCCCAGGGAAAATCTGGTACTGCCCATCGTGTCCTATCTTCTGGCCTCCTTTCCGGACTATCAGATCGCCCTGGAGATGCTGGAGCTCAGCGAGGGCTTGCGAAAATTTTTGGACGGGAAGCTGGATTTTCTTCTGACCAACACCCACGAGCAGGACAACTGGGAGGGGTATGAGCGCTTGTCCTTCGGAACATATGACGCGCGTGTCGTAGTCTCCCTTGTCCACCCCTGGGCAATGCTCGACCGCGTAACCCATGAGGACCTCAGGAATGAGTGCTTTATTAAAATGAAAATGGAGGAAGACCACTATACGGTGCCCAACGAAGCGGTCTTTTACCGCAACGTCCCCTGCAGGAGCGTCATCGAGGCCAGCAATTTTGAAACCATGATGGTTCTGCTGGGACAGGGCGCCGGCTTTGCCGTATTTCCTCTGGCGTTTATGAACATGGAAAACGCCCAGATCAAGAGCTTTGACTATCCGGGGGAGACGCTCCGCTTTTCCACAGCGCTGCTGTACGACCCCGGGAATACGGAAAAGGGTCTGATGAATATCGTCCGGGGCCTGAAGGAGCAGTTTGAACCGGACTGAGGTTTCTGAGGCTTGTTACAACCTCAGATTGCAAGCTTGCAACTTATATCTGCTGGACAAATTCGGCGCGTCTGTTATACTGAGCTCAGATATTTCGTTGGGGAATACAAATACAAATTTTTGCGGCGAAAGGGGAATTGCAGTATGCTGACAGAGCGCGAAAATATGGAGATTTGCTGGAACCACGAGCAGCCGGAGTGGGTGCCGATGATCAACACGGCGGCCCAGATGATTATTACGCCCGAGGTCAATGACCGTCCGCTGTTTATGAGCGGGAAGGACCATTTCGGCCTGGAGTGGGAGCTTGACCCGCAACATCCTGAGCTGATGACCCATGTGAAGCCCGGTGCCGAGATGTTCGATGACATCACCGAGTGGGAGGACTATATCAAATTCCCCGATTTCAAGGATAAGGATTGGGAGGCGGCGCGGCAGCGCACCAGGGCCATGTGGAGCAAGAAGGACCAGCTCCAGGGCTACTATGTCGGCAATATGGGCGCGTTTGAGCGAATCTGCGCCATGATGGGGCATTCCAACGGCTTGATGGCTCCCTATGATGATGAGGACGCTTATCAGGCTTACGTGGATGCCTACGCGGATTATCGCATCAATCTGTTCGGCCTGTTAAAGGAATATCTGGACATCGACTTCGTGATGATGCACGACGACTGGGGGAATCAGGACAACATGTTCATGTCTCCTGAGCAGTGGCGGCAGTTTTACAAGGAGCCGGAGCGGCGTATGGCCAAGGCTGCCCACGACCTTGGAATGCACTATATGCATCATTCCTGCGGCTATATCACGCCGATTGTCGGTGACCTGGTAGAGATCGGTGTAGACAGCTGGCACAGCGTTCAGCCCATGAATGACCTCAAGACGATCAAGGAGACCTACGGCGACCGTCTGGTGTTCGCCGGCGCAGTGGATGCCCAGGTCACGGACGCGCCCGGCGCGACGGAGGAGATCATTCGCGCGGAGGTACGCCGGGCGATTGACACGCTGGGCAAGGGCGGCGGCCTGATGGCTTCCTCCTCCGTGATGTTCTCTGTCGTTCCCAAGGTGGACGGTATCATCGACGACGAGGGTAAGAAGTACGGCAACTATGCCACACTCAAATTTGCGTGAGTACGGCTGAAAAATAATGAAAAGGAGAACGAACAATGAACGGAAAATGGAATCTGGTTGTACACACCTACATGGGAGACATGACCTCTCACTGTGATTATAAGGTGGAGGGAACTACGCTGACCGGAACGGTGGAGGACGCCGCCAACGGCGCTGTGGCTCCCATTGAGGATGGAAGGTTTGAAAACGGTGCTTTCAGCTACAAGCTGACCATCAAGACCGCAGTGGGCGAAATGACCAACGAGCTTTCCGGCACGGTGGAAGGCGACACGCTCAAGGGCAAAAGCAAGAACGCTATGGGCGAATTTGACGTGGACGGCACGCGCATCTGATTTTTTCAGGGGCTGCCTCAAAATGGATTGATCCCATTTTGAGACAGCCCCTTTTCACGCCGATTCGTGGTCCAGGCAAGGGGAGCACAGACGTAAAGCCTGCGCTCCCCTTGCTTTCGTATGTTTTTTAGAGCCTGTTTAATATCTCGACGTGTGCGGATTTTCGAGCGGATTTTTCGTCTGTCGAGGCGCGAAACCGCAGGAATCCTTTGTG
>CAJOPB010000072.1 GCA_905236305.1 uncultured Oscillospiraceae bacterium
CTTTACCCGGGGGAAACCGTCGCTGCCCAGCGCGGCAATGATGCTCTTGAGGCCGTTGTGCCCGCCGGCGGAGCCCTTGGTGCGGATGCGCAGCCTGGCAAGCGGCAGGGACACATCGTCGCTCACCACGATCACCCGCTCCGGCGGCACCTTGTAAAAGCGGGCGGCCTGGACCACTGCCTCTCCGCTGAGATTCATAAAGGTCTGGGGCTTCATCAGCAGCACGCCGGCCTCCCCCACCCGGATCTGGGCCGTCAGTGCCCGGAATTTCACCCGGACAATGCGCACGCCGCAGTCCTTCTCCGCGGCCTCTGCGGCCAGAAAGCCCACGTTGTGCCGTGTCATGGCGTACCGGGGCCCGGGATTGCCCAGGAACACCGCCAGCCAGTCCACGCCGGCGCCGGATAACAGCTTGATCATGCTTCCCTCCGATGATGCGATCGTTCGAAATGTCCTCGTTTTCCTGCCGCCGCAGGCGTCTGGTCCCACCCCCTCGCCGGGAGTGGGACCAGACAGAAGCGGTATCAGTTGAACAGGGAGGAGATGGACACCTCCTCATAGATGCGCTCGATGGCCTCCGCGAACATGGGGGCCACGGGCAGATAGTGGATTTTGTCACACTTCTCCCGGTCCTCGGGATAGGGGATGGAGTCCAGCAGGGTCAGCTCCTTGATGGGGCTGGCGGCGATACGCTCAATGGCCGGGCCGGACAGGACCCCGTGGCTGGCGCAGGCGTAGATCTCCTTCGCTCCGCCGATGTCCATCAGCGCCCTGGCCGCGTTGCACAGGCTGCCCGCCGTATCCACCATGTCATCCAGCAAAATCACGGTCTTGTCCCGGACATCGCCGATGATGTTCATAACCTCGCTCTGGTTGGCCTTCTCCCGGCGCTTGTCCACAATCGCCATGTTGACCTCCAGCTTGTGGGAGAAGGAACGGGCCCGGGCCACGCTGCCCACGTCGGGAGAGACCACCATGATGTCTTCATTGCCCTTGCCGAAGCGCTCGATAAAATAGTGGGCAAACAGCGGCGCGCCCCGCAGATCATCCACGGGAATATCAAAGAAGCCCTGAATCTGGTTTGCGTGCAGGTCCATTGTCAGCACCCGGTCAGCGCCTGCCTTGGTGATCAGGTTTGCCACCAGCTTTGCGGAGATGGGATCTCTGCTCTTGGCCTTGCGGTCCTGGCGGGCATAGCCGAAATAGGGTATCACCGCAGTAATGCGCCCCGCGCTGGCACGCTTGAGAGCGTCCATCATCACCAGCAGCTCCATGAGGTTGTCGTTGACCGGCTTGCAGGTGCTCTGGACAATAAACACATCCGCCCCGCGCACCGGCTCGTAGACGGAGACACTGCACTCCCCGTCCGCAAACCGGGACGCCCCGGAATCTCCCAGCGTCCGCCCCAGGCACTCGCAGATGCCCTTTGCCAGCGCGGGGTTGGAATTCCCGGCAAACACCTTCAGCTCTTTCCCGTGTGAAATCATGGGTATTGGCCCCTCTCTTTTTTATGTTTTATTTGATTTTTCTCCGATTTCCTCCGACCGGGGCACTGTCCGGGTGACAGTGTCCCTCCCGGCCAAGGGTTATGTGTCCTTCCCGGTCACTGTCACCTGAATTTTCGCCTCTGCCTCCGGATTGCCATCGTCGGCAAATGTGATGGTCACCTCCGTGGTGCCCGCCTTGTTGGCCGTAATGCGCAGCGGAACACTCTGCTTTGTCTCATAGTCCTCCCAGGCACAGCTCGCCACGGACGTGTCGCCCACGTCATAGCGGAAATTCACCGTGCCGGGATAATCGCTCTCTACAAGGACGGTGGCCCTGCCGCCCTCTGTCAGGGTCAGCTCCCGGACCGAGACGGTGATGACAGCGGCGTCCTTCTTCTCCTTTTCCAGTGCCGCCGCCTCGGCAACCGTCATGCCCTCGGCGCTCAGATCCACGCCGCGCACCCGATTGATGGGGACGGCCAGATTCATATTCTGGCCCCGGACAAAGGAACCGAACAGAATTCCCACCACCTCGCCAAACCGGTTGAGCAGCGGGCCGCCGCTGCTGCCGTTGGAGATGGGGGCAGTGATCTGGATATAGAGATACTCCGGGTCATCCACGTTCCGGAAGGGGTGGGACACCAGGCCGCTGGACACCGTGTCGATCAGGCCCAGCGGGTTGGACACCGTGTAGACGGTCTCACCCGTGCGAAGGGCCGTGGAATCCCCCAGCTCCAGATAGGGGAAAAACCGCACGGTCTCCCCGTCCAGCGCTGTCCGGTCAAGGCGCACCACCGCGGCATCCGCCAGCACGTTGTAATACAGCACGCGCTGCACCGGAAAACGGCGGCCGTCCGTGGCTGTGGCGATGGCGCCGAATTTATCGCTGAGCTCATGCCAGCACATCACGGCCACCCCGTCCGGCGAGATCAGAAACGCGCTGCCGTTGCCGTCGGGGTTGTTTTCGGCCATATCCTTCTCTGTGGCGTAGAGATCCACATACAGCACCGCGGAGGCGCTGCGCTCGTGTACCGTCATGGCGTCCAGCTCCTGCCGACCGGCGTTGATCACGTCGGCAAAGCGGGTGCTCCGCAGGGCGTCTGCGCTGACCACGCCCGCGGTATACAGCGCCTCAATCAGACGCCGGTCCGTGCCCTTGGCGGGCAGTGTCAGGGCGGTATAGGACACCAGCGCCAGATCCTCCCGCAGGAAGGGGGCGCTCTGGTCCGCCGTATACTCCCCGTGGGTCAGGCCCACGCGCTCGGCCAGCTCCAGACTGTCCGCCCAGGTGAAGTCGCTGCCCTCCGCGTAGCCCAGCGCCCGCAGGGTCATCGTCACATAGTCCCGCGCGCTCACGGCCTCCGCCGTGCCGAAGGAGCCGTCCTCCCGGCCCCGCACCAGCCCGGCCTGGGCCGCGTAGCCCAGATAGCTGTCCGCCCAGCCCCCGTCGGGGAAGGGGCTGGCAAGAGCGGCCTGCTCCGCCTCCGCCTCCCTGCCCAGCAGGCGCAGCAGCATCACCACTGCCTCCCCGCGGGTGGCATTCCGCTCCGGTGAAAAACCGTTGCCCGTGCCCCGCAGCAGACCCAGCGTGCTCAGTGCCGTAATGGCCTCCGGGCCGCTGACATGGGCCGCCGCCGCGGGCAGACAGCAGGAAACCAGAATCAGAATACAAATCAAGAACGAAAGAGTTTTTTTCATGGATGCTTCCTTTGTGTTTGATTCAGACGGAGCCGCCCCTGGCCAGTGCCTCCGTCAGAGCGGCGCGGACCGTCTCGCTGGTGTCGGCCGTGCTGCTTTGCGCCACGCGCTCCGCGTCCAGCACCGCACAGACCTCCAGATATACGTGGGTAACACGCCAGGGAAAGCGTTTGCGGATCTGCTCCGTCCCCCGGATCGCCACGGCCACCACGGGCTTTTTGGCCTTTTGGGCAATTTTGAAGGCGCCGTTGCGGAAGGGGAGCATCTCATCTCCGCTGCTCCGGGTCCCTTCGGGATAAATGCCGTAGGACACCACATCCTCCTTCAGCAGCTTCGCGGCATGGAGGATGGTCTTCAGCGCCTCCCGGTCGTTTTCCCGGTCGATGGCCAGGAAACAGGAGCGGTGGACGAAGGGACCCACCACGATCAGCCGGCGGATGGAGGGCTTGAGGATAAAGGCCAGGCGCCGGTGGCGCAGGACCCAGCCCGTCACCAGCGGGTCGAAGCCGCTGCGGTGGTTCCCCACCAGCAAAAAGCGGCCCTCCGGCAGCTTTTCCAGCCCCGTGGTGTGGATGCGCACGCCGGCCAGCGCCGTCAGAAGCCCCTCCACATAGGTCACCATGGCGTGGTGAAAGGGCTCGTACCTGTCCGGCGGCTCAGAGGTGTCGATAAACAGGGAGACCACCGTCACAAACAGCACATACAGCACGATTCCCCCCAGCGTGCTCCCGGCCCAAATGCCGACGCCGCCCAAAGCCCGGGCCAACCCCGTCGTGTGGGACCGGGACAGCCAGAGCCATTCCGCAGCCAGGCCAATGAGGGGATAGGGCCAGAGCGTCCAGTTCAGTTCCGGTTTTTTCATGGTCTGCTCCGGCTCCGCCTCAGCACTGCTCGATGGGCTCCGCCTCCTCCGCTGTGCGGTCGATGATGATGTCCGTCTCCGGCGCTGCCGGGGCGGTCTCCGGCTCCGGGTCAAACCGGATCACCTCGCCGGCATAGTCGTCCTGTCCGGCGGCGGGAGCCGTCAACTCCTCCACAAAGCTCCGCAGCAGGTCCCGGTTGCGATAGATCAGATAGCCCGCCGCGGCGCCGCAGCCCACTGCCAGCACTGTTGTCAGTATCTTATGTTTCCGTGCCATAGCGCATACCTCCTGGAAAATGTAGGATTGGTTTGATTCTTACCCATGTTGATTATAGCATAGTCCGCCCCCTGAATCAATCGGAAACTTCCACCGAAATTTCGGCCGGAGGGGGTGAATTTGTTGCTGTTCAGACGCCAATGTCATTTCAGTTCCCGCCGGGCGTCCCCCGCAAGCCCGACGCGCCTCCAAGCATTTTCGAGCGTGCGAAAAACCATGAATTTGTCCCTCCGCCATATTTTTCGGTTGTACTTTTGGCCGGGGCGCGTTAAAATGGGGGGCGGCAGCCCGGGTGAACCGGTCGCCCCGGGCGGCGGCGCTGCCGCGGGCGAGGGCCGGGCAGGGCAGGTGTACGGAATTTTTTGAGCGTCAGGAAGGGATGGATTGAAATGAGAGATTATCAAACTGAATTTAAAAACCGCGTCGCCTTTATCCGGCGTCTGGTGGCGGAGAGCCATGTGGACGGCATTGTTTACGGCAACTCCGGCGGCAAGGACTGTACGCTGGTGGGCATTCTCTGCAAGGCCGCCTGCGACAATACCGTCGGAGTCATCATGCCCTGCGCCTCCCGGCGCAACTACGGCAGCGACGCCGAAGACGCCCGGGCCGCCGCGGCCCAGTGCGACATTGAGACCCGCACCGTGGACCTGACCAGGGTTCGCGCCGCGCTTTTGGAACAGCTGTTCCCTGCCACGGACATGACCGAGCCCTCCACCGCAAACCTCGCCCCCCGGCTGCGCATGACCACCCTCTACGCCATTGCCGGCAGCGAAAACCGCCTGGTGGCCGGCACCGGCAACCGCAGCGAGGTCTATATGGGCTATTTCACCAAATGGGGCGACGGCGCCTATGACTTTGACCCCATCGCCGACCTCACGGCTACGGAGGTCATTGAGTTTCTGCGCTATCTGGAGGCCCCCCGCTCCATCACGGAGAAGGCCCCCTCCGCCGGCCTCTATGAGGGCCAGACGGACGAACAGGAGATGGGCGTGACCTACGCCGCCATCGACAACTACCTGCTCAACGGCACCGCCTCGGAGAAGGATCTGGAGATCATCTCCCGCTACCACAGCCGCAGCGAGCACAAGCGCCGGCCCAGCACGGTCTATCAGCCCCAGTGATACACCTCCCCGATGAAATCTCCCGTCGGGGAAGGACATGCCCCGCATGGTGCTTTCAGCACAAAAGCGCTCCCGTTCCCCCTGAACAGACAGGGGAAGGGGAGCGCTTTTGCTGTATTATACCAGCTCGATAACGGCCATCTCCGCGGCATCGCCCCGGCGTGGGCCGATGCGGGTGACGCGGGTGTAGCCGCCCTCGCGGCTCTCGTATTTCTTGGAAACCTCGTCAAACACCTTCTTCGCCACGTCCTCGCGGGTGATGAAGGTGAGGGCCTGGCGATAGGCCGCCAGATCCTTTTTCTTGCCGAGGGTGATCATCTTCTCGGCCATGGAGCTGATCTCCTTTGCGCGGGTATAGGTGGTCTCCATGCGGCCCTTATCCAGAAAATCTGTGACCTGCTGACGGAGCATCGCCCTGCGCTGATCGGTGGTCTTGCCGAGCTTTCTTGTACCGGGCATTTCGGTC
>CAJOPB010000073.1 GCA_905236305.1 uncultured Oscillospiraceae bacterium
CATCATTTTTGGCGGCGGCATGTACGTCGCCAAAAATACCTTTCACGGAGCGGAGTGTGCGAGCGCAGCGAGTGCGCGCAGCGCAGTTCAGCCCCTACTGCTCAGACGCCCCCAGCGTCTGAGCGGTAACCGCAGGAACGGGGTAATTGACAAAAGGCTCGACAGTTCGGGCAAAGCGTGCTATACTGGGCCAAAATTGCTGAGAAAGGAGCTCAGAGTATGAAAACCGCCGACCTTGCCGCCGACGCCGGTACCGTTTCCAGGAACAGCGTAATCGTCCGCACCAGCGTCATCGGTATTTTAGCCAATGTCTTCCTCGCAGCCTTCAAGGCCGTGGTGGGTCTCACCAGCAACTCCATCGCCGTAGTGCTGGACGCTGTGAACAATCTCTCCGACGCAGCCAGCTCCGTCATCACCATTGTCGGCACCCGTCTGGCAGGGCGCCAGCCCGACCGAAAGCACCCCTTCGGTTATGGACGTGTGGAATATCTCAGCGCCATGATCATCTCCCTTCTGGTGCTCTACGCCGGCATTACCTCCTTCACCGAATCTGTAAAAAAGATCCTTTCCCCGGAAACGCCGGACTATTCCGCCGCCGGTCTGATTATCATCGGCGCCTCCGTTGCGGTAAAGCTGCTGCTGGGCCGCTATGTCAAGTCCGTCGGTGAGCGGGCGAATTCCGATTCTCTGGTCAACTCCGGCGAGGATGCAACATTGGACTCGGTGATCTCCGCCTCCACGCTGGCTGCGGCCGCCATATATCTGCTGTTTCATATCTCGCTGGAGGCCTGGCTGGGCGCGATCATCTCTGTGGTTATCATCAAGTCCGGCGTGGAAATGCTGCGGGATACGCTGTCCCAGCTTCTGGGGGAACGGGCGGACATACAGCTTGCGCGGGACATCAAGGAGACCGTCTGTTCCTTCGACGAGGTGCATGGCGCCTATGATCTGATATTGAACAACTACGGACCCGATGCCTACAACGGCTCGATACATATAGAGGTCCCGGACACCTTCTCCGCCGGAGCGCTGGACGAGCTGATCCGCAGCATTACCCTTGCGGTCTATCGCAAGCACAATGTGATCCTGACCGCGATTGGCGTCTACTCCATCAACACCACCGACGCCGAGGCCGCCCTGATCCGGGAGGATGTGTTCGCCCGGGTTATGCAGGTGGAGCATGTCATGCAGATCCACGGCTTTTATGTGGACCGGGAAAAGAAGACCATGCGCTTTGATGTGATCATCAGCTTTGACGCGCCGGACCGCCGTCAGGTCTGGTGTGCGGTTGTTGAGACGGTTCAGAGCGCCTATCCCGACTTTACCCTTGCCGTGGCCATGGACACGGATTTTTCCGAATCATAACCGGCAGCTCTCCCCCCTGCGGAGCGGAAAAGCCCGCAGAATGTCAAAAGAGCGCGCGAAGAACGGTCATACCCTCAAAGCAAACGGTACCATATGTCCCGCCTTATACTATTTTTTGATTCAATGCTTTAAACGCCGCGTTACACGCGGCGTTTTCAGTGCGAAATGCGCTGTCTCTGTTCGTATTCTCTCCGGGGCATTCAATCGCTGACCTCTCTGTCGATCAGCTCTGTGCCCACTTTGGAGCGCAGAATATGCTGGCTGCTGTAGAGTCCGAAATATCCGGAGAGGATGTAGCTCAGGGCACAGGTGAGGGCGAAGGGGATCAGATACTCCCCGCCGAAGATCTCAACAGACAGGAAGATGGAGGCAAAGGGGCAGTTCACCACACCGCAGAACAGCGCCACCATACCGATGGCTGCGGAGTAGCCTGCCGGCAGCCCCAACAGCGGTCCGACTGCGGCGCCGAAGGCTGCTCCCACAAAGAAGGTGGGCACAATTTCGCCGCCCTTATACCCCGCGGCCAGAGTGACCGCTGTGAACAGCATCTTCAATGCAAAGGCGTACCAGTCCACGTGCTCGCCGGCCACAGCCCGCTCCACCATGTCCATTCCCGCGCCGTTATAGGTCTGATTTCCCACCAGCAGCGTGAGGCCCAGCAGCACGCAGCCCAGGATCAGTCCCCGGAGATAAGGGCTTTTGAACCACTGCGCCGTGTAATGCCCCGTCCGGTGAATCGCGACACAAAAAACAATGCTCATCAGCGCACAGGCCGCTGCAAGCACTGCAGTGCCAAGAACCAGGGGCGCGGTAACACCCCCGGGGAGGGAGATGGACATACGGACCACTTCTCCTCCCGTGAGCCGGGAGAGACCGTAGGCCACCACAGACGCGGTGAGGCAGGGAAGCATTCCGGAATAGAAAAAGCGCCCCACGCTGATGACCTCCAGCACAAACACTGCCGCAGTCACCGGCGTACCAAAGAGCGCGGAGAAGACCGAGGCCATGCCGCAGAGGATCAGCAGATGACGGTCCTCCTTATCCTTCACCCCCAGTATCCCCGCAATGCCAAAGGCCAGACTGCCGCCCAGCTGCAGCGCCGCCCCCTCCCGGCCAGCGCTTCCGCCGAAGAAATGGGTGGCGACAGTGCCCAGCAGGATTGCCGGTATCAGGAGAAAGGGGATACGCTTCTGGGAGTGCACAGCCTCGATAATCAGATTGGTACCCATGTCCAGGGGCAGCCGCAGTCCCTGATACAGCAGCACAATCAAAACTGACCCCACCGGCAGCAGCCACAGCACCCAGACGTGGCCCAGGCGAAAAGCGGCAGCCCAGGCGATGGCATGGTGAAACACCGCGCCCAGTGCCCCCCCTGCCAGTCCCACCAGCCCCGCGGCAGGCAGCCATTTCAGCGCCGCATAGGCGTAGACCAGGCTGCTATGCAGCGCCGGGCGCAGATCCGGCGGATGAATATGCGGCGGCCGGACGTGCGGCAGCTTCATCGCAGATACTCCCGGGCAAGCTCCGTATAGTGGGAGCCCTGCCGCATCAGCCGGAGCTCATCCTCAGTCAAGGTCCGGATGCATCTGGCCGGAACACCGGCCATCAGAACACCGTCGGGCACCACTGCCCGTTCCTTCACCACGGCGCCGGCTCCGATCACACAGCATTTTCCAATCACCGCGCCGGTCAGCAAAACCGCGCCCATGCCCACCAGGGTGTTATCCCCCACCTCACTGCAATGCACCACGGCGTTGTGCCCGATCGTCACATTGTCACCCACGCGCATGGGGTGTTCCACGTCGCAGTGAAGGGTCACGTTGTCCTGGATATTGCTCCCCTCGCCGATCTCGATGGGGGCCTGGTCTCCACGGATAACAGCCCCAAACCAGACTGAGCTGTTTGAACCGATGGACACATCGCCGATCACTGCAGCGTTCTCCGCAACAAATACGCCGGGGGCCAGCCGCGGCGCGGTGTCTCTGAATTTTGCAATCACAGCTATCAATCCTCTCTCACTGTTCTCCCGCCTCCAGCGCGGCCAGCACACACTTCTGCACCGGCAGACGCTCCCACCGGGGATAATCCGCCGCGTACTGCGTGCGCAGCGCGGCTGCGTCCTCTCTGCCCAGCAGCGGGATGAGGTCCAGCGTCAGGCCGTGGACGGCAATCAGCATCCAGTACATGCTGGGGGGCTTGCGGTGCGCCGTCGGCCAGTGATATACATGGTCCAGCACCCCGCGCACCGCAGCGCTCTCCGGCCCTGAGGCGGCAAAGTCTGAGAGGAGCCGTTCCAGCTCCTCCACAAAGGCATCGTGGCAGGGGTCATCCGCGGGCTGCCGTCCCAGTCCGAAAAGGCCCTGACCCGGCTTTCGGTTTTTTACCACCGCGGTTGCCTTCTCCCGATAGCTCTCATAGACCGCGCAAAGCCGGTCCAGCCACGGCGCCTCCATTGTCCTCTCTCCTTTCCCGGTCCCCCCGGAATGCGGGAATGCCCGCGAAACGGCGTTTCACGATCCCCTGTTCCGGGCAGCGGTCATATCAGCTTTTTCTGGAGCTGGTCCGGGTTCATGGCAAAGTGTATTGCAGTCTCCCGGGTAATCCGCCTGGCCTTGTACAGGCGGAGGATCGACTCATCCATGCCGATCATTCCCTCGTTGGCGCCGGTCTGGATTGCAGCGTCAATCTGATGGATGCGGCTGTCCCGCACCAGATTCCGAATGGCATTGTTCAGGTGCATGATCTCAAAGGCCGGCGCCACGCTGCCGTCCACGCAGGGCAGAAGCTGCTGACTGACCACGGTCTTGAGCACCTGAGAGAGCTGAACGCGGATCTGCTGCTGCTGGCTGGGAGGGAACACGTCGATAATCCGGTCGATGGTGTTGGCCGCTCCCACGGTGTGCAGCGTGGAAATGATCAGGTGGCCGGTCTCCGCCGCGGTCATGGCAGTCTGGATAGTGTCCAGATCGCGCATCTCGCCCAGAAGAATGACGTCCGGCGCCTGGCGAAGACTCGCCCGGAGGGCGGTAACATAGCTCTCGGTATCCGTGTTCAGCTCCCGCTGGGACACGATGCTTTTCTGATTCCGATGCAGATACTCGATGGGGTCCTCAATGGTGATAATATGCGCGCTGCGATTGTTGTTAATGGCATCCACAATGCAGGCCAGAGAGGTGGATTTTCCGCTTCCGGCAGGGCCGGTGACCAATACCAGGCCCCGGGTGCGCTGCGCGATTTTCATGATCTCCTCGGTCAGTCCGAGGCTGTGCCAATCCGGTATTCCAAACTGCACCACGCGGATGACCGCGGCAAGAGAGCCGCGCTGCTGAAACACGTTTACGCGGAAGCGGGCCATGCCCGGCACCGACAGCGAGAAATCGTCGTCCCATTCCGTGACCTTTTCCGGCAGGTCCCGTTTTGCCAGAGCGTAAAGCTCCCGCACCAGCACCTCGGAATTTTCCGGCATCAGCCGCTCCTCCGTCAGCGGAGAAATGGTCCCCGCCTTTTTCACGGAGATCGCCTTGCCCGCGATCAAAAACAGATCCGCCGCATGGTCCTTTACCGCGGCTTCCAAATACACTCTGATGCTGTCCATATCAGTTCCCACCCCATACTTCTAAAATGTCATCGGTATTCCATTCCCCGACATAGCCGGTCTGCCAGCGGAGGATACGCCAGACGCCCCCCGACTTTTGCAGCTCCACCGACAGAGACTGGTTCTCCCCCACAGGAAAGTCCCTTGCAATCACGGTTCCGTCCGCCGTCTGCTCCGTCCGCAGCGCCCCGGCGCGCTCCGCTGTCCACAAAACGGCGGCAGTGTCCGCCGCGTAATAGTCTGCGGTGCGCTGCGCTGTCAGCTCTGAAAGCCTTCGCTCCCGGTCGGCGGCGGAAAAGGTCAGCACCGTAAACACGCAAAGACAGAGCACACAGAAAATCAGCACAAGGGATACCAGTCCGGAAACCTGCCCTCCGCGCTTCATGCCGCCGCCTCCTTAAACGCTGCAAGCTCCCAGCGCAAAAGCATCCTTCCCCCATTGCTCTCCCGCTGCACGGTCACCCAGGCCGTGCTGTAAAAATCCCCTTCCTGCGCGCCGGTCAGGGTCAGCAAAAAGTCCGGCGCAGCATCGCTGTCCCCGGGGAGAATACGCCACTGGCCGTCAAAGGCCAGCTCCAGCTGGCCGCCGCGCACACTGCCGCCGCACAGCTCCGCGGTTTTTATGAGGTCGCCGCCGGCGGCCTTGTAGCATTCCGCAGCGTTCCGGGCCGCCGCCACCGCGCAGTTGAGCGCCTGGCTGTCCCGGCTCATGACCTCCGACTTTGTGTAGATTCCGACGCAGACCGCAGCACAGACAGAAAAAACGCCGATGGCGATCAGCAGCTCGATCGCAAACAGGCCTGACCTGGTCGGTCTGATCCGCTGCTCCATGTTGCCACTCCCTTCTGTGCTCACATTCCGCTGCGCACATAGATATCCGCCTGCTGCGCTGTTCCGCCGGCATCCGTGTAGACCAGCCGCAGCAGCCGCCCCTCCAGAGCCGCGGAGAGCCCCCGGGCCTCAGTAATCTGCTGTCCGTCCCCCGGCTCCAGCTCCCAGCCCTGCTCACAGAACAGCTCCTTCAACCAGCCGTCGTGAACATAGAGGATGGTCTCATAGACGACACCATCCAGCTCCTGCAGCAGAAACACCGCGTCACAGCCGCCGAACTCCCCGGCGGAGACCATCCCTGCCGCGTCGTGGGCATGGACCTTTTCCGTGATATAGCTCAGGCCCAGCCGCTGGTCCATGGAGCTGTCGGAGCGGTATTGCACCTGCCGGTAGACACCGGCGCCGGTGGTCAGAGACAACAGCAGCGCCGCCCCCAGAATCAGGGCGGCAATCAGCGCTGCCACGGCACCGGCACTGCTGCGGCGGCTCACGCAGCCCTCCCCAGCTTTACCACGGTGATCTCCGGCATAATATTGGAGGCGAAAATCTCGTAAAACACCTTGTACTGCTCCTCATCCACGGCGATACCGCTGTGCGCCTTCAAATCCCGGTAGGTGGCCGGATAGGCGCCCTCCAGGGCATAAACGCTCACCGCAGCCCGGCGGATTGCCTGCTCCGCCTGGCGCAGGCCCTCCCGTTCCGACACCTCCGCGGCCTCCCGCACCTGAGCAGACACCCAAACCGCCGCCAGCGCAAACACGGCCAGACTCAGCAGCAGCGGCAGCCAGGCCGCCTTGCTTTGAAAACGCCTTTTCATCGTCAATCCTCTTTTTTGTCACTGTGCGCCAGTCCTTCCACTGGCGCACAGATTTGGAACAAGCCCCGTTATGCAGTTTCCCTGCAGGAAAAGAAAAAACGCGGGATGGTGACCTCTCCCTCCCCATGGGGAGCGGAGAGACAGCTTCCGGCTGATGCCGGCCACGCTATATTGTGGAGAGCAGGCTCATCATCGGCAACATCACACTCAGCAGAATCACGGCGCCCATCACGCTGGTGACCAGCACAATAACCGGCTCGATCATTCCGACAGCGCGGTCGATGCTTTGCAGGCTTGCCTC
>CAJOPB010000074.1 GCA_905236305.1 uncultured Oscillospiraceae bacterium
GCTTTTTATAGCGCGAAGCGCGTTTGGGATCGTATGAGACGGGTTTTCAGCGCTTTGCGCTGAAAACGCCATGCGTAAGCATGGCATCTCCTGATTCAAGAATGTAATCAGGAAATAGTATTAAAAACACGATTATGAAAAAGAGCGCGGCCAATGGGCCGCGGGGAGGAAATTATGAGCAACAAAGAGGTTATTCGGGAATTTTACGACGAGGTCTTTAACAAGTGGGACACCTCCAGTCTGGAGAAATATATGCGGGAGGACTATCGCCAGCATAACCCCACGGTAGAGAACGGCCGGGAGGGCTTTCGCCGCTTCTGCCAGCGCTTTTTCGCCATGCATCCCCGCATGGAGCTGGTCCGTCTGGTGGAGGAGGGGGACATCGTGGTGGTGTTCTTCCGCTGCATCAACGACGGTGGGGTGAACAAGGTCTGCGACATCTACCGCTTTGACGAAAACCACATGCTGGCGGAGCACTGGGACGTGGTGCAGCACATCCCCGAGGACCTCAAGCCCGCCAACGACAACGGGCAGTTCTGAACGAAGGAAAAGGAGAGACGGTATGAAAGCATATATGTTTGGCGTCGATGTGGGCGGCACCACGGTAAAGCTGGGGCTTTTCCGCACCACGGGCGAGCTGGAGGACAAGTGGGAGATCCCCACCAATACGGAAAACGGCGGCGCGCGCATCCTTCCGGACATCGCCGGAGCCATCCGCGATAAGCTGAAGGAGAAGGACATTGCCCCCCAGGATGTGGAGGGCGTGGGCATCGGCGTCCCCGGCGCGGTGCTGGACAGCGGCGTCGTCAACCGCTGCGTCAACCTGGGCTGGGGCGTCACGGACGTAAAGCAGCTCCTCTCGGGCTATCTCGACGGTATGCGCGTGGAGGTGGGAAACGACGCCAACGTCGCGGCTCTGGGCGAGATGTGGAACGGCGGCGGCAAGGGCTATCAGAACATCGTCATGGTGACGCTGGGCACCGGTGTCGGCGGCGGCGTGATTCTCAACGGCCGCATTCTCAGCGGCTCCACGGGCGCTGCGGGAGAGCTCGGCCACTTCAAGGTCAACGCGGAGGAAACGGAGACCTGCGGCTGCGGAAAGAAGGGCTGCCTGGAGCAGTACGCCTCCGCCAACGGCATCGCCCGCATGGCGGCAAAGCGTCTGGCAGCGGAGCCGGAGACCGAGACGGTGCTGCGCAAGCTGCCGAAGCCCACCTCCAAGGACATCTTTGACGCGGCAAAGCAGGGCGACGCCTTCGCGGCCTCTCTGGTGGAGCAGGTGGGCGAGCTGCTGGGCAAGGCCTGCGCCTATGTCTCCTGCACCGTAAACCCCGAGGCCTTTGTCATCGGCGGCGGCGTATCCAAGGCCGGCCCCATCGTGACGGACACCATCGAGCGCTATCACCGCAAGATGGCTTTCCACGCCTGCGAGAACACCCGCTTCGAGCTGGCCGTGCTGGGCAACGACGCCGGAATCTACGGCGCGGCACGTATGCTGCTTTAAGCAGTTCAGACGCCCCCGGCGTCTGAACCGTAACCCGCGTGCGCTCTGCTGCGGTTTTTTGCTTGACGGCGCCGGGCCGGGGGCTTATAATTGGCTGCAGTCCGGAGAATGATTCTGATGAGAGGTAAGCACCATGTATAAAGAGAATTTTGACTTTCTGGTAAAGAACGCACGGGCGGCGATCAAGCCGGTGCGGGTGGCCATTGCCGGCGCCGACGCGGAGAACATTGTGCTGGGCACCTTCCAGGCGGAGGAGGAGGGCTTTGCCACACCGACGCTGGTGGGCAGCGGCAAGCAGATCGAGGCGCTGCTGAAGCGTCTGGGGCTCTCCGGCCGCCGCTATGAGATTTTGGACATCCCGGAGGATATCTCCCCGGTGCAGCGCTGCATCGACCTCATTCGTGAGGGCAAGGCGGACGCCCTGATGCGGGGCAACACCCAGACCCGGGACTTTCTGATGCCCATTTTGGACAAGAAAAACGACCTGATCCAGCCGGAGCGGCTGCTGACCCATATCAATCTGATGAAGCTGCCGGACTACGGCCGCATTCTCGCCATCTCCGACGTGACGATCATCCCCAACCCGGACCTGCGCCAGCGCAAGGAGATCGTCCGCAATATGGCGGCGCTGCTGCGCAAGCTGGGCTACGACCAGCCCAATATCGCCCTGCTGGCGCTGGCGGAGAAGCCGCTGTTCCGGGTCCCGGACACCGTGGAGGCGGAGACCATCGTGCGGGACCACGCCGAGCATCCCATCGCCCGGTGCAACCTGGTGGGCCCCATCGCCTATGACCTGATTCTCAGCAAGGAGGCCGCCCGGCTCAAGGGCTACGACTGCCCCTACTGCGGCGAATTTGACGGCATTGTGACCCAGAACCTGATGACCGGCAATCTGCTGGCAAAGGCGCTGGAGATCCACGGCCACGCCTCCAGCTTCGGCGTGATCGAGGGGGCAAAGATCCCCATCGCCATCACCTCCCGCTCCGACCCGCCGGAGAAGGCCTATCTCTCCCTGGCCGTCTGCGCCTCCGTCCCCCCTGTGGACTGAGACCGGTCTGCATAAAAACGTATGAGACGTGTTTTGTGCCTTTTTTGGCACAAAACAC
>CAJOPB010000075.1 GCA_905236305.1 uncultured Oscillospiraceae bacterium
CGTCTCCCACGCCGGAGCCCACGCCGACGAGTACGCCGCCCCCCACGCCGGAGCCCACGCCCTACCGTCCGGAGGTGGATGTGACCGGATGGGAATTTATTCTGGCCAACGCCAGCCACCCCATCGGGGATTATGCCCCGGAGCTGTGTGGGGTGGAGAACAGCCAGCAGTTTGACGTGCGGGCGGCGGATGCGCTGGAGGCCTTTCTGGACGGGGCACGGGCCGCGGGCTTAAGCGTGTATCTCAGCTCCGCTTACCGCAGCTATGCCGAGCAGTCCTACCTCTATCAGCGCAAGGTGGAGCAATACGGGGAGGAACGGGCAAAGACCATCGTGCTTCCCCCCGGCACCAGCGAGCACCAGACGGGGCTGTGTGCGGACATCACGGACCGGTACTATGAATTTAAGGACAGCTCCCTGGAGAATACAGAGCTGTTTCAGTGGATGAATGCCCACTGTGCGGAATACGGCTTTATCCTTCGCTACCCCAGGGACAAGGAGGAGGTCACCGGCGTGATCTACGAGCCGTGGCACTTCCGCTATGTGGGCCAGTCCGCCGCGCTGTTTATCCAGGAGGAGGGCCTTTGTCTGGAGGAGTTCCTGGCCGTCTACGGAGCCTATGAGCTGTAGCGGAATCCCCCGCGCCCCTGTGCGCGGGGATTTTCTTGCGGGGGACTTTGTAATGATTCTCAGCATATTGTGAATATTTTGCAATTATTTCTCCGAAGACCACAAGATGTTGAAAAAGCATATTGACATTTTTCCCCGGCTGTGTTACAGTAGCCACTGCCGCCCGCAGTATGGGGGGCAGCGTGCAGAAAAAGGACGCGGCAGTGTTCTCTCCGCCCCGGAGGAAAAGACACACTGCGCGGCAGAATCAGGATAATACGGGAGGCACCATGTATAAGGTATTGAAGCGCGACGGAACCGTCGTGGAATTTGCGATTGAGAAAATCTGCTCTGCCATCACCAGAGCCTTTGATTCTCTGGAAAAGAAATATCACCCCAGTATCATCGACATGCTGGCGCTCCGGGTCACGGCGGACTTTGAGCCGAAGATCCGGGACGAGCTCATCAGTGTGGAGGATGTGCAGGACAGCGTGGAAAAGGTGCTCAGCGAGGCCGGCTATGCCGACGTGGCAAAGGCTTACATTCTCTACCGCAAGCAGCGGGAGAAGGTGCGCAACGTAGGCAGCGCGCTGCTGAACTACAAGGACCTGGTGGACGATTATCTCAAGATCAACGACTGGCGCGTCAAGGAGAACAGCACGGTTACCTACTCCGTGGGCGGCCTGATCCTCTCCAACTCCGGCGCCATCACGGCCAATTACTGGCTCAGCGAAATCTATGACAACGAAGTGGCGGAGGCCCACCGCAGCGCGGCCATTCACCTCCACGATCTGAGTATGCTCACAGGCTACTGCGCAGGCTGGAGTCTGAAGCAGCTCATCCAGGAGGGCCTGGGGGGCGTGCCGGGCAAGATCACCTCCTCGCCCGCGGCGCATCTGAGCACCCTGTGCAACCAGATGGTCAACTTCCTGGGCATCATGCAGAACGAATGGGCCGGCGCCCAGGCTTTCTCCTCCTTCGACACCTATCTGGCTCCCTTCGTGAAGGTGGACGACCTGAGCTATAAGGAAGTCAAGCAGTGCATCCAGTCCTTTATCTACGGGGTCAACACCCCGTCCCGCTGGGGGACACAGGCGCCCTTCAGCAACATCACGCTGGACTGGAACTGCCCCAAGGACCTGGAAAACCTGCCCGCCATCGTGGCCGGAAAAGAGCAGAGCTTTACCTACGGTGACTGCCAGCGGGAGATGGACATGGTCAACAAGGCGTTTATCGAGATCATGATCGAGGGCGACGCCAATGGCCGCGGCTTTCAGTATCCCATCCCCACCTACTCCATCACCCGTGACTTTGACTGGAGCGAAACCGAGAACAACAAGCTGCTTTTTGAAATGACCGCAAAATACGGCACGCCCTATTTCAGCAACTATATCAACTCCGACATGGAGCCCAGCGACGTGCGCAGCATGTGCTGCCGCCTGCGGCTGGATCTGCGGGAGCTGCGGAAGAAATCCGGCGGCTTCTTCGGCTCCGGCGAGAGCACCGGCAGTGTGGGCGTCGTGACCATCAATCTGCCCCGTATCGCCTATCTGGCCGTGGACGAGAGCGATTTTTACCTCCGTCTGGACAAGCTGATGGACATCGCGGCCCGCTCTCTCAAGACCAAGCGGACGGTGATCACCAGGCTGCTGGAGCTGGGGCTCTATCCCTATACCAAGCGCTATCTGGGCACCTTTGACAACCATTTCTCCACCATCGGCCTTATCGGCATGAACGAGGTGGGCCTCAATGCCAAATGGCTGCGGGCGGACCTGACGGATCTGCGGGTGCAGCGCTTTGCCCGGGAGGTCCTGAACCACATGCGCGAGCGCCTCAGCGACTATCAGGAGAAATACGGCGATCTCTACAACCTGGAGGCCACCCCGGCGGAGAGCACCACCTACCGGTTTGCAAAGCACGACAAGGAGCAGTATCCCAACATCATCACCGCAAACGAGAACGGCACCCCCTACTATACCAATTCCAGCCACCTGCCCGTGGGCTTTACAGAGGATGTGTTCTCCGCGCTGGATATTCAGGATGAGCTCCAGACGCTCTACACCTCCGGTACGGTCTTCCACGCCTTTCTGGGCGAAAAGCTGCCCGACTGGAGAGCGGCGGCCAATCTGGTGCGCAAGATTGCGGAGAATTACAAGCTGCCATATTATACCATGAGCCCCACTTATTCCGTCTGCCGTGACCATGGCTACCTGGCCGGGGAGCAGAGCGTGTGCCCCCACTGCGGCCGGCCTGCGGAGATCTACAGCCGGATCACCGGCTACTATCGCCCGGTGCAGAACTGGAACGACGGCAAGGCACAGGAGTTCCGGGACAGGCGGGTGTATAATGTCGGCCGCAGCCGCCTGACCCACACCGGCCCGCTGAATATGCCCCAGGCTCCTGCAGCAGCGGCGGAGGCAGCGGCGTCCTCTGCCGCGGCAGAGCCGGCGGCAGAGGGCGGCCTGATGCTCTTTGCCACCCGCACCTGCCCCAACTGCAAGCAGGCGGAAAAGCTGCTGGCCGAGAGTGGCATTGCCTACACCCGGGTTCTGGTGGAGGAGCAGCCGGAGCTGGCAAAGAAGTACGGTGTCCGTCAGGCCCCCACCCTGGTGGCCGGCGGCGATACTGCGGAGCCGGATATGATGGTGGGCGTCGGCGCGGTGCGCAGATTCATCAACAGCAGGCACAGTATCAGTGCGTGACAGGCTTGATAGATTGCGAAAAAACGCGTATACTATAGTTGCCATGTCATTTTATCGCCGCTCTGCGGCGGAAAATGACGGCTGAAAGGATATTATAGTCACGACAATTTTGTCGTTGACTATAACAGCGCCCTCCGGATACGGGGGCGCTGTTTTTCAAAAAGGAGCGGACAAACCATGGATTATGATGTTCTGATCGCCGGCGGAGGCCCTGCCGGACTGACAGCGGCACTCTATGCCGCCCGTGCCGGAAAGCGCGCTGCCGTGCTGGAGCAGGCCGCCGTGGGGGGACAGATTCTCAATTCCCCGCTGGTGGAAAACTATCCGGCCCTGCCCCATATCAGCGGCGCGGATTTCAGCGACGCGCTGCTGAGCCAGGCGGAGGCGCTGGGTGTGGAGGTGCTTTATGAGGAGGCGCTCTCCGCGGAAAAAACGGATACCGGCTTTCGGCTCAAAACCGACGCCGGAGCCCATAGCTGCCGCGCGCTGATTCTGGCGCTGGGCGTGCGCCACAGGTCCCTCGGTCTGGAGGGTGAGGAGGCGCTGGTGGGCGCCGGGGTGAGCTATTGTGCGGTCTGTGACGGCGCTTTTTACGCCGAAAAGGATGTGGCGGTGGTTGGCGGCGGCGACACTGCGCTGCAGGATGCGCTGTTTCTCTCCAACACCTGCCGCTCCGTGACCGTGCTGGTCCGCAGGGACCGCTTCCGGGGCGAAGCCGCCCGGGCGGCCCAGCTTCTGCAGCGAAACAATGTGAAGGTGCTGTTCCGCCATACGGTGCAGCGGCTGCTCACCGGTGCGGACGGCACCCTGGAGCAGCTGCTGGTCCGGGAGGAGGACAGCGGAGAGACCCGGATTTTGCCGGCAGCGGGGCTGTTCCTCGCGGTAGGACAGGAGCCCAGCGCGGGGGCCTTTGCCGGACTGGTCGCGCTGGACAGTCAGGGGTATATCCAGGCCGCCGAGGACACAGCGACCCGCGTCCCCGGCGTGTTTGCCGCAGGAGATTGCCGAACAAAGGGCGTGCGCCAGCTGGCCACTGCCGTGGGAGACGGCGCTGCGGCGGCAGTGGCGGCCTGCCGGTGGTTGGACTGCAATGGATAAGCTGACCTATGTTTTTCCGCTGGCCACAGCCGCTTTTTTGCTGCTGCTGTTCTCGGAATACCTGCCTCTGCTGCGCTCCTGTCCGCCGCTCCCCCCGGCGGACAGCCATCGCTGGCAAAAGCGCGGCGACACGCTCCGGGTCCTGGTTCTGACGGCGCTGTACGCCGTTGTCGCCTTCCTGGGCCTGGGAAACACTGTCGGTGTGCAGCGCTTTTATCATTTTCAGGACTGGGGCGACAGCGTTCAGGTGACGCTGCGGGAGGAAACGAGTATCGGCGCAATCCGATACTACTCCGGCCTCGGGAGGGGAAAGTATTACCTGCAATTCTCCCCGGACGGCGTGCGCTATACCGAGGCCAGCGTGCTGGAGCAGGGCCATGTGGAGATTTTCAAGTGGAACGACCTGACCCTGACGGGTTATGACGGTATGCCTGTGCGCGTTCTGCGTCTGGCCGCGGATGGGGAGCTGTGGCTGGGGGAGCTGGCCATCTATGACAGCGCAGGGCGTCTGCTCACTCCGGAGGAGCTGGACTTTCCTCCGGAGTGTGCCGGGCTGTTTGACGAGCAGGATGTGATTCCCGCGGAGTACAGCTACCGCAACAGCACCTATTTTGACGAGATCTACCATGCCCGCACGGCGTATGAGCACATCCAAAATGTGCCGCCCTATGAGATCAGCCACCCTCCCCTGGGAAAGCTGATTCTCGGCCTGGGCATCCGGCTGTTTGGCCTGACGCCCTTCGGCTGGCGCTTCTCCGGAACGCTGATCGGCGTGCTGATGCTTCCGGCGCTCTATGTCTTTCTGAAAAAAATGTGCGGCGGCACGGCGGTGCCCGCCTGCGGCACGGCAATTTTTGCCTGCGACTTCATGCACTTTGTTCAGACCCGGATCGCCACAATTGACAGCTATGCGGTGTTTTTTACCATTCTGATGTATCTGTTCTTCTGGCTGTATCTGCGTGCCGTCCGGGGCGGAGAGGCGGGGGGCAAAAAAAGCTGGCTGCTCCCCCTGGCGCTCAGCGGCCTCTGCTTCGGCCTGGGGGCGGCGAGCAAATGGACCTGTATCTTCGCCGGAGGCGGTCTGGGCGTGCTGTGGCTGCTGGACCGGATTTTTCGCTGCGTGGAGCTATGCCGGGCAGGGGAGCGGGAGCGCGCAGTACATGAGACGGCGGAGAACATTCTCTGGTGCCTGCTGCTGTTTGTGCTGGTGCCGGCGGCAGTCTATTACGTCAGCTACTGGCCCTACGGAACCGCGCGTGGAATGCGCGGCCCCGGGATGCTGTTTACCCGGGAATATCTGGATACGGTGCTCAGCAACCAGCGCTATATGTTCTCCTATCACTCCGGTGTCACCTCCACACACCCCTATTCCTCCGTCTGGTGGCAGTGGATTCTGGACCTGCGGCCCATCCTGTACTATCTGGAACATCCGGAGGAGGGGGTCCACATCTCCTTCGGGGCATGGGTGAACCCGATGCTGTGCTGGGGCGGGCTTCTCGCCATGCTGTGTATGCTGTATCAGGTGATCCGCTGGAAGGACAAAACCGCGCTTTTTATTCTGGTGGGGTATCTCGCCCAGCTTCTGCCCTGGACGCTGGTGACGAGGGTGGTGTTTGAATACCACTACTTCCCCAGCACCGTGTTTTTGCTGCTCGCCCTGGGGCATGTGTTCCGCACGCTGGAGCTCCGTCACCCCTACTGGAGGCGCCTGCTGATCTCCTTCGTGTCCGTCACACTGACGCTGTTTCTCCTGTTTTATCCCGCTCTGCGGGGGCTGCCTGTCAGCGGGTGGTTCGGCCGCAGCTTCCTCAAGTGGTTTCCGAGCTGGCCCTTCTGATTTCCGTTGACAAAACCCGGGATTCGCAGTATAGTAACAAATTATGACGGGAAATGACGGGCGCTCCGTCAGCCGATCTATTTTTAACGGAGGAAACAGACAGATGATTGCGATTGCAAGTGACCATGGCGGTTATATGCTGAAGGAAGAAATCAAAAAGCACCTGGACGAGCGGAAGCTGGACTACCGGGACTACGGTACGGACAGCACGGAGAGCTGTGATTATCCGGTCTTCGGCGAGGCTGCGGCAAGGGCGGTGGCCTCAGGTGAGGCGGAGCGGGGAATTGTAATCTGCTCCACGGGCATCGGCATCTCCATCACCGCAAACAAGGTCAGGGGCATCCGCTGCGCCCTGTGCACCGACTGCTACAGCGCGGAGTTTACCCGCCGGCATAACGATGCCAACATGCTGGCTCTCGGGGCGCTGGTGACCGGCAAGGGGCTGGCGGTGAAAATCGTGGACATCTTTTTGGACACCGAATTCGAGGGCGGCCGCCATGCCCGCCGCGTGGGGCTGATCTCCGCGCTGGAAGAAAGGGAGCGGAGCTGAGCAATGGCACGTCCCAAGACGGTCTATCACGGCGGCGCCCGTCCGAATTGGGTGCTGAGTCTGGTGCTGACGGTGCTGATGCTGGTGGTGCTGACGGGGATCTGGCTTTTTTACGATCTGCAGCAGCATCTGGTCTATGACAAGGAGGGCGTCAGGCGCGTCTCCCCCGGCATGGACCTGCGGAGCATGAGCGACGGGGGAGGCGGCTACGCTTCCCGCCAGCTCCCGCTGATTGATGTGGAGATCGTGGTGGACAAGACCGACTACTCCGATGCAGACGGAACGGACGGAGAGGGGCTGTCGCCGCTCCACGGCCATTTTATCCGGAAGGAGCATATCACCGGCAGCGTCCTCAACAGCTTTACCTATGGCCTGGGCAGCTACAATGCGCTGGTGCTGGAGCTGATGGACAGCAGCGGGGAGCTGGCCTGGCACAGCAGCGTGCCCCTGGCGGAGAGCTATGGGGTGAACGGGAGCTTCGAGCTCGCCGACTACATCTCCCTGCTGAAGGAGAAGGACGTGTGGCTGGTAGCCCAGCTCAGCGCGCTTTGCGACGGCAGCATGGCAGTGCGCAATCCCCCCTCCGCGCTGCGCAATGCCGACGGCAGCGGCATCTATCTCAACGATGGACAGGGCTGGCTGGACCCCTACAGCGATGTCACCCGGGGGTATCTGACGGCACTGATGACGGAGCTGGCGGAGATGGGCTTTGATGAGATTCTGATGACCGGCTTCTATCTGCCGCAGGACGGCACCTATTGCTTTGGCGGGGAGATGACCGAGACCCCGGACGGCGCCAGTGCCGTGTCCTCCCTCGCGCTGTATCTGCGGAGTCAGGCGGATGCCCTGGGTCTTCGCCTCAGCGGCATGGCGGAGCGGAGTACGCTGGCCAACGCGGAGGGAGAGAGCGTCAGCCAGGACCTGGCTGTGTTCTTCAAGGCCTTTGACCGGGTGGCCTACACTGCGGACTACGCGCCGCCCGAGGCCCTGCGTCTTTTGCAGGAAAAGCGCGGGGACAAGGGAAGCGGGGAAGCGCGGGTGGTGGCGGTCGCCTCCGGCAGAGTCCCCAATCTCGATAGCTATATTGTCAAATAACCACATTTTTCCACTTTTTACAAAAGGCCCGTAAAGGCGCTGCTGCCGGGGCCCGTTTTGCCCCCGAAGCAGATAAAAAACCGCAATCACAAAGGGAAAAATCCTATATATAGTTATTTTTGAAACGAAATGACTATATATAGGATTCTCTTTTTTTGTACAGGTTGTCGGAGCGGCTCCGCGCACGCGCTGCGGCTTGCGAAATCTGCC
>CAJOPB010000076.1 GCA_905236305.1 uncultured Oscillospiraceae bacterium
ACCGAGCGCATCCGCCAGCTCACCGAGCACCTGAAGCAGCATCCCAACGACGACCACAGCCGTCTGGGCATGTATAAGATGGTGGGCAAGCGCCGCCGCCTGCTGGACTATTTGACGCGTAAGGATATTGAGCGCTATCGTGCGATCATCGCGAAGCTGGGTATCCGTAAGTAAGGACGCGTCACGCAGTTTTTCTGAGGGGTATATCGGACAGACACATGTCGGACGTAAAGGGGGACAACCAAATTTTGTCCCCCTTTTTTTGAAGCACAACGGAGCTCCCCTGTTTTCGTATTTGGTAATTCGCCCGGAGGCGCCGGACGGTTTGCCAAGTGCGAAAGTCGGGGCGCTCCCTGGCGAATAATGATTGAGGAGTAAACGAATGATTATCAAGGAAAAGCAATTTGACGTAAAAAACTATGAAATCGACTTCTGCGGCCGCCCCCTTCGGCTCCAGATCGGGAAAATGGCGGAGCTGTGCAACGCCGCCGTTCTGACCAGCTACGGAGACACCACGGTGCTGGTCACCTGCACCGCCTCCGCCCGCCCCAAGGACGGCATCGACTATTTTCCGCTGAGCGTGGACTTTAACGAAAAGCTCTATGCCGTGGGCCGCATCCCCGGGGCCTATCTCCGCCGGGAGGGCCGTCCGAGCCTCAACGCAGTGCTGGCCAGCCGCCTGATCGACCGTCCCATGCGCCCGCTGTTTCCCAGTGATCTGCGCAATGATGTGATCCTCTCCTGCGAGGTGCTCAGCGTGGACCGGGACTGCTCGCCGGAGATCACCGCAATGATCGGCGCCTCCGCCGCCGTCAGCATCTCGGATGTCCCCTTTGACGGACCCATCGCGGGCATCGTGCTGGGCTGGGATGGGGAGAAGTACCTCTTTAATCCCACCCAGGCGGAGCGGGAGACCAACCGGATGACCACGACCGTGGCCGCTACCCATAAAAAGATTGTCATGATCGAGTCCGAGGCCAAAGAGGTCCCGGAGGATGTGATGTACGAGGGCATCGTTGCCGCCCATGAAAAGCTCCAGAGCGTGCTGGACCTCATCGACCGCATGGTGGCCGAGGTGGGCAAGCCCAAGTTCAGCTATGAGCACGCGGCCTTTGACCAGGAGCTCTTTGACGCTCTGGCGGAAAATGAGTTTGCCTCCATGGAGCACTGCATGGACACCGATGACAAAAATGTCCGGGAGACAAGAGTCAACGAGTGGATCACGATGGTTCAGGAGAAATATGGCGAGGCGCATCCGGACCTGATGCAGTATATGGATGAGATCCTCTACAAGCTGCAGAAAAAGGTGGTCAAAAAGTGGCTGCTGGCCGGCAAGCGCGTGGATGGCCGGGCGATGAACGAAATCCGGCCCCTGGCCAGCGAGGTGGGGCTGATCCCCAATGTGCACGGCAGCGCGCTGTTCACCCGGGGGCAGACGCAGGTGCTGAGCATTGCCACGCTGAACACCCTCTCCGCCGCCCAGAAGCTGGACACGATCTGGGAGGAGGAAACCAAGCGCTTTATGCACCATTACAATATGCCGCCCTATTCCTGCGGCGAGGCGCGTCCCGCCCGCAGCGTCGGACGGCGGGAGCAGGGCCACGGCGCCCTGGTGGAGAAGGCGCTGGAGGCTGTGATCCCCTCCGAGGAGGACTTCCCCTATGCCATCCGCGTGGTCAGCGAGGTTCTGTCCTCCAACGGCTCCACCTCCCAGGGCTCCATCTGCGGAACCACCCTGGCCCTGATGGACGCCGGCGTTCCCATCAAGGCCCCTGTGGCCGGCATCTCCTGCGGCCTGATTCAGGACGGCGACAATTTTACCACCTTCATCGACATCCAGGGTGTGGAGGACTTCCACGGCGAGATGGACTTCAAGGTGGCCGGCACCAAGCAGGGCATTACCGCCATTCAGATGGATCTGAAAAATGACGGCCTGAAGCACGAGATCATCCGGGAGGCGTTTGCCAAGACCCGGGAGGCGCGCTTTGACATTCTGGACCAGATCATGCTCCGGGCACTGCCGGAGCCCCGCAAGGAGCTGGCAAAGACCGCGCCCAAGATGGTGCAGATCAAGATCAATCCCGACAAGATCCGCGAGGTCATCGGCTCCGGCGGCAAGACCATTCAGAAGATCACTGCCGACACCGGCACCAAGATTGACATCAACGACGACGGCAATATCTATATCGCCTCCGAGGACATCGACGCCTGCCGCAAGGCCCGGGAAATCATCGAGAACATTGTCTTTGAGCCGGAGGTGGGCAAGCTCTACTACGGCAAGGTGGTGCGTATCATCCCCATCGGCGCCTTTGTGGAGCTGGTGCCCGGCAAGGACGGAATGGTTCACATCAAGGATCTGGAATACAAGCGTACCGAGAAGGTGGAGGATGTGCTGAACATCGGCGATATGACCTGGGTGAAGGTCACCGAGATCGACGAGCGCGGCCGCGTAAATCTCAGCCGCAAGGAAGCCATCCGGGAGCGGGAGAAGCTGGGCCTGCTGGATTAAGCTCCCCACAGGCATCCGCGCCGCCCATGCGGGACGGCGCGCTCCTGGCGTCAATTCCTTCCCGCCGCAGCAGCGCCCGGAAAGGCAGGTATTTGAAAACACAGTGGAAGCGCGTATACACAAAAACGGCTTTCATCAATAACCGCATAAGGGCATTTCCCGCCCCCCGCTCCGACCGTCCCGGCGCCGCGGGGAGGACGGGAGGTGCCCGGCAGTGAAATCACGGCTTGCCGGACTTTTCGTTTTCCGGCAGGCTGATTTCAACGGAGGGACAACCGTGAACTTTATTTTTATTTCTCCCAATTACCCCTGGAACTATTGGCAATTTTGCGACAGGCTGAAACGAAACGGCGTCAACGTGCTGGGGATTGGCGACGCGCCCTATTTTCAGCTGAACGAGCAGCTTCGCAGCACGCTGACAGAGTATTATTATGTCAATTCTCTGCAGGACTATGACCAGGTCTATCGGGCAGTGGCCTTTTTCGCCTTCAAATACGGGCGCATTGACTGGCTGGAGTCCAACAACGAGTTCTGGCTGGAGCAGGACGCCCGGCTCCGGACAGATTTCCATATCACCACCGGCGTTCGGGAGCATGAAACCGGCCCGTGGAAATGCCGCAGCGCCATGAAGACGGTGTTTGGCTCCGCAGGTATCCCCACGGTGCGGGGCCGGACCGTGCTGGATCTGGAGGACGCCAGACGCGCGGTGGAGGAGGTAGGCGGTTATCCGGTGGTACTCCAGCCGGATGCCAGCGCGGGGCAGGCGGATACTTACAAGGCCACGGATGACGCAAGCCTGGAGGAATTTTTCCGGCGGCCCTATGCGGGCGGCTTCATTCTGTGCCAGTGGCTGATGGGAGACATTTGCTCCTACGACGCCATAACAGACTCCGGCTGTGCGCCGCTGTTTGAGTCCATGACCGTGTGGCCGCCGGCCGTGGCGGAGATTGTGAAGCGGGACCTGGACCCGGCCTGCTATACCTGCGCGGAGGTGCCGGAGCGCCTGCGGGAGCTGTGACGGAGGACCCTGCGGGCCTTTGATGTCCGCAGCCGCTTTGTGGCGGTTCAATTTGTGCGCCTGGCCGAGGCGCGGGAGGGCGTCGGCGCCGCGGGGGATTTTATCGCCCTGGAGGCCGGAATGCGCCCCGCGGGAGGTCAGGCCCC
>CAJOPB010000077.1 GCA_905236305.1 uncultured Oscillospiraceae bacterium
ACAAAATGCCAAAGTCTCCAAAAGCCCTTGATTCCCAAGGACTTTTGGAGACTTATACTCTCTGATGCTGTCAAACGCGGGAGTATAGCACATATACCCAAAGCTCTCAACACATAATTTCAATTCTCTTTCCCGGCAATTGCCGCCCGAGACGCAAATGTCATTCAGATAAGCAATTCCCCTCAGCGCCTCGCCCTCCGGGGGGGCTTTAATATTTTTCGCTGGGAGCAATGCCTTACTTGGGCTCCCTCCGGGGGCTCAGCAGCCAATAAAACTGCTTCAAAGAGAGACACAAGTAAGCCGTTGCGCCCAACGCAAAAAATAAAAGCCCCACCGGAGGCTGCCTGTCATAACATTTCAAACATGCCATACGGGTTGTGCATTATTGATGAAAGCCGGAGAGTAAAGTCGAATTTCCAACGGCATAAGGGCGAAAATGCTGCTTCCTTTTCAATTTTCGTTGACAAATTGGTACGTCTCGGTGTAAGATTGCCGCATCCAAGGCAAGCATCCAAAACCAAATCAGTTGACCGCCAATATAGGTTCGGATATGATGATGGGCCCGAATGTTTCTACCGTGACCGCCCGACCGTTTTTTACAGAAGTCACGACTATTGGCCGATCCACACAGTGAGAGACATCCTCTCCCGTGCGCGCACAGCGTTTCTTTTTTTGCCGCTGCGCCGCCTGGGAGGTGTGCGGACATTGATCGGCAGGCTTTTGTACCCACAAAAGGTCTGCTTTTTGCTTTCCGTCCCGCGGGACAACGCCAGAGAGGAGCCGCTTTATGCGTTTGATGGAAGATATGATTCGCAATGAGGGCAAGGTCCTCCCCGGTGGCGTGCTGAAGGTCGGTTCCTTTCTCAACCAGCGGATCGACACGGACCTGCTCCGGGAGACCGGGCAGGAGATCGCCCGGCTTTACGCGGGCGCCGGAGTCAACAAGGTTCTCACCATCGAGGCCAGCGGCATAGCCATCGCAGCCGCGGCGGCGCTGGAAATGGGGGTGCCCATGGTCTTTGCCAAAAAGCACCGCAGCAGCAATGTGGAGGGCGACGTGGTCACTGCCGTGGTCCACTCCTTCACCCACGGGGAGGACTGCACCGTTGTGGTCAGCCGGGAATACCTGGGCCCCGGAGACCGGGTGCTGCTGGTGGACGACTTTCTGGCCAACGGCGCCGCGCTGGAGGGCCTGATCTCCCTGACGGAGCAGGCCGGCGCAGAGGTTGCAGGCGCCGCCATCGCGGTGGAAAAGTGCTTTCAGGGGGGCGGCGAAGCCCTGCGGAAAAAGGGCTACCGCATCGAATCTCTGGCCAGGATCGCCTCCATGGACGAGAACAGCGTCGTTTTTGTCCGGGACGGGGAAGCTCCCTGATAAAATTGTCAGCAATACCCTTAAGATAGATCATCCGTATCAAACCGACAACAACAAAAAAGGAAAACCGGACGAAAAAGAAAGGAATTCAAATGAAAAAAGTACTCGCAATTCTTCTGGCCGCGGCCACTGCCGCATGTATCTTTGCCGGCTGCGGAAGCTCCGCCGCCAGCCCTGCCAGCTCCGGCAGCACCGGCAGCAGCTCCTCGGGCAGCGCAGCCCCCGTCCAGAACACAGACAGCACCTCCGGCGGCGCCGGCGCAGCCGCTCCGGCTGAGAGCAGCATCAAGGTGGGCTTCATCACCCTCCACGACGAGAACTCCACCTATGACAAGAACTTCATCGACGCCGCCAAGGAGGCCTGCGCCAAGCTGGGCATCCCCGAGAGCAACTACTTTATCCGCACCAACGTCCCCGAGGGCCAGGAGTGCTACAACGCCGCCGCCGAGCTGGTGGACGCCGGCTGCTCCTACATCTTTGCCGACTCCTTCGGCCATGAGGACTACATGATCCAGGCCGCCAAGGAATTCCCCGAGGTGCAGTTTGCCCACGCCACCGGCACCCGGGCCCACACCGAGGGACTGGACAACTACCACAACGCCTTCGCCGCCATCTACGACGGCCGCTATCTGGCGGGCATCGCCGCCGGCATGAAGCTCAACGAGATGATTGACAACGGCGAGTTCACCGCGGACGAGGCCAAGATCGGCTATGTCGGCGCTTACACCTACGCCGAGGTGGTCTCCGGCTACACCAGCTTCTTCCTGGGCGCCCGCAGCGTCTGCCCCTCCGCCACCATGGAGGTCACCTTCACCGGCTCCTGGTATGACGAGACGGCCGAGAAGGAGGGCGCCAACATGCTCATCAATGACGGCTGCAAGCTGATCAGCCAGCACGCCGACTCCATGGGCGCTCCCACCGCCTGCGAGACTGCCGGCGTGCCCGACGTGAGCTACAACGGCTCCACCGCCGACGCCTGCCCCAACACCTTCATCGTCTCCAGCCGCATCAACTGGGTTCCCTACTTTGAGTATTCCATCGGCGCTGTGATGAACGGCCAGAGCTTTGACACCGACTGGTGCGGCACTCTGGAGACCGGCTCCGTGGCGCTCACCGCCGTGAATGAGAAGGCTGCCGCCGAGGGCACCCAGGCCGCCATCGACGCCGCCATGGCCGAGCTGATCGCCGGCACCCGTCACGTCTATGACGTCACCACCTTCACCGTGGACGGCCAGCAGCTGGACAGCTTCGCGCCCCAGTCTGCCACCGACGGCACCTTTGACCCCGATACCCAGATCGTCTATGACGGCTATCTCCACGAGTCCGACTACCGCAGCGCCCCCTATCTGGATGTTACCATCGACGGTATTACCCTGCTGGATACCGCGTTCTGATCCCCATAACGGCAATAACGGGAAGCCCTGCCCAATCGGGCAGGGTGTCCCTGAGCAACACAGCTGCATAAGGGCAGCGCAGTTTCATGGGACCGCGCTGCCCAGTGCAGTGTTTTTTCTTATAGGCACCTCTAAAAACTCACGTCTGGGGATTCGCCGAGAGATTTTGCCCCAGATTGAAGTGAAAAAAGTGCAGGGATACTTTGTGTATTTCAAGCTTTTTTCGCAAAAAGCTGGGGTAAAAGATCCGGCGAAGCGCCGGGCGAGAGTTTTTAGAGGTGCCCATATATCAAAAAATATGCCGCACAGCGGATTTGCGGATACAATCGTAAGAAGGAATCGGGAACTGAGGGTTTTTTAAGAGGGAGCGTGAAAGCTTGAACGAGGCAAAGACACCGGCGGTGCAGATGCGCGACATCACCAAGACCTTTGGCAGTGTCGTGGCAAACGACAAGGTCTGGCTGGACATCTACCGGGGGGAGATTCTCTCACTGCTGGGGGAAAACGGCAGCGGCAAGACCACTTTGATGAATATGCTGTCCGGGATCTATTTCCCCGACGCGGGACAGATCATTGTGGACGGGAAGGAGGTGGTCATCCGCTCTCCCCGGGACGCCTTTGACCTGGGCATCGGCATGATCCACCAGCATTTCAAATTGGTGGACGTGCTGACGGCGGCGGAAAACATCGTCCTGGGGCTGAAGGAACCGGGCAGGCTGGACCTGAACGCCGTGGAAAATCGGGTGCGGGAGATCTGCGAGACCTATGGCTTCGACGTGGACCCGCGGCAGAAGATCTATGACATGTCCGTCAGCCAGAAGCAGACGGTGGAGATCGTCAAGGTGCTCTACCGCGGCGCGGATATTCTGATTTTGGACGAGCCCACCGCGGTGCTGACCCCACAGGAGACGGACAAGCTCTTTGCCGTGCTGCGCTCCATGCGTGACGACGGCAAGGCCGTGGTGATCATCACCCATAAGATGCACGAGGTGGAGGAGCTCAGCGACCGGGTGGCCGTACTGCGCCAGGGCCGCTTTGTTGGCGACATGCTGACCAAAAACACCAACGCCCAGGAGATGACCAACATGATGGTGGGCCACGCCGTGACGCTGAATATCAACCGGCCGGTGCCCGTGGACCCCAGGCCCCGCATCGAGGTGAAGGGTCTGACCGTGCGCAGCATCGAGGGCGTGTTGAAGCTGGAGGACGTGTCCTTCACCGCAAACTCCGGGGAGATTCTGGGGGTGGCCGGCATCTCCGGCTGCGGCCAGAAGGAGCTTTTGGAGTCCATCGCCGGGCTGCAGCCCACGGAGCGCGGCAGCATCTCCTATGTCAACGACGACGGAAGCCGGGAGGAGCTGCTGGGCAAGGACCCCCTGGCGATTGCGGAAAAGGGTGTGAGCCTCTCCTTTGTGCCGGAGGACCGGCTGGGCATGGGCCTGGTGGGCAGCATGGACCTGACGGACAACATGATGCTCCGGTCCTACCGACGCGGCCGCTCTCCCCTGGTGGACCGCAAGAGTCCCCGCACGCTGGCGGAGCGGGTGGTCAGCGAGCTGTCGGTGAACACCCCCGGCGTCTCGACGCCCGTGCGCCGTCTCAGCGGCGGCAACGTGCAGAAGGTGCTGGTGGGCCGGGAAATCTCCACTGCCCCCACGGTGCTGCTGACTGCCTATGCCGTGCGCGGGCTGGACATCGGCGCCAGCTACACCATCTATGACCTGATCAACCAGCAGAAGGCGGCCGGCGTGGCAGTGATCTACGTGGGCGAGGACCTGGACGTGCTGCTGGAGCTCAGCGACCGCATTCTGGTGCTCTGCGGCGGCAGGGTCAGCGGCATCGTGGACGGCAGAAGCACCAGCAAGCGGGAGGTAGGCATGATGATGACCAAGCTGGGAGGTGACCGTGCTCATGAATAAGGGAACACCGCTGTTTCACATAGCCAAGCGCAAGGCGCTGCCCTGGTACGACGCCTGGGGCATCCGGGCCGCCGCCATTTTGCTGGCGCTGGTGGTCTGTGCCATCGTCACCTCCCTCACCACCGGCCTCAATCCCCTGGCGGTTTACGCCACAATGTTCTCCGGCGCCTTCGGCACCGCGCGGCGGACCTGGATTCTGCTGCAAAACCTGGCGATTTTGCTCTGCATCTCCCTGGCCGTGACCCCTGCCTTCCGGATGCGCTTCTGGAACATCGGGGCTGAGGGGCAGGTGCTCATCGGCGGCCTCGCCACCGCCAGCTGTATGATTTTGCTGGGGGACAAGCTCCCCAACGCGCTGCTGATTTTCATTATGGTGCTTGCGGCCGTGGCGGCCGGCGCGGTCTGGGCCATGATCCCTGCCATTTTCAAGGCCCGGTGGAACACCAACGAGACCCTCTTTACCCTGATGATGAACTATGTGGCAACCCAGCTGGTGGCCTTCTTCGTCATCGTCTGGGAGTCCCCCAAGGGCTCGGGCAAAATCGGCATCATCAACCAGAGCAGCGAGGCCGGCTGGCTGCCGCAGGTGGGCGGGCAGAAATATCTGCTGAACATTCTCATCGTGGCAGTACTGACCCTCTGCATGTATCTTTACCTCAACTACACCAAGCACGGCTACGAGCTGAGCGTGGTGGGCGAGAGCGAGCGCACCGCCAAATATGTGGGCATCAAGGTGGGCAAGGTCATCGTGCGGACCATGCTGCTCTCCGGCGCGGTCTGCGGC
>CAJOPB010000078.1 GCA_905236305.1 uncultured Oscillospiraceae bacterium
AGAGGCGCTGTAGAGCATATAGTTGACTTTTTGAAAAACTGCGAAAAACGGAGAAAACTCAAGAAAAACTAAGATTGTATAGGGAGGCCAATGTGGGCGCAATCTATCTGGACAGCGTCAGCACAGAATTTTCCCTGAAGGACGCAAGCACGAATGAGACCAACGGAGTCATTCGCAGAACCGGCATCTATCTCAAGGAGAGCGGAGAAGCCGGTACGCTCAGCCACGTGGATCTGCGGTGCTGACAGACTGCGCGGCCCCTTTGCCGCACTTGGGACCGGCACGCGCGATTCTCTTTTTCCGGCATCAGACCGGGATGCTCGGCGGCCGGCACAAGCACCGCAAGAGCGCTGCCCCAACGGGCGGCGCTCATAGCATAAAATCAAAGTCATCGAAGGAATTCAGGGCGAGGTGAGAATCCAATGATCCAAAAAACATATCATCTGAGCCGCTGCACGCCGGACAAGCTGGCTGCGGTCACGGCGGAGATCGCAGAGCTTCCCGCTTATCAAAACGCGTCCCAGGTCCTCCTGTTGGTCCTGGAGCAGTGCTGGAATACCGGGACAATCCGGCAAAAAAACCGGTGGATCAGGCAGGCGCTGAAAAAGGCGGAGATCGTAGGGGTCACGCATTTCGATGGACTTGTGACAGGAGAGAAAATCCCGGAAAACACGATTCTGACCCTGTTTTTCTTTGAAGCCCCTGCGTTCCGAATTTGCCGCATTCCCATGACAGGGGAGAGCGAAGAAGCCGTCGGCCGGACGCTGGGCCGGGCGATGGCGGAACAGGCGTATCTCCGCTGCGTCCTGACCGTCTTCTCCTGCCTGCCGAAGGACATCGGACTGGTGCTGGAGACCGCGGAGCAGGGCAATCCGGATGTGCCCTTCTTCGGAGCCACGGCCGGGGTCGGCAGCTTTTTTGAACACGGGGCGGGCGTGTCCTGCATATTTGATGCAGACGGTGTGTATCAGGACGCGCTGCTGGCAGTGCTGTTCTGCGGCAAACAGCTCCATGTGAAGGCAGCCTACAACTACGGGTGGACGCCGGTGGGAAAGACCCTGACCATCACAAAGCTGCGGGACCCCTATACGGTGGGGCAGATCGACGGACGGCCCGCGGCGGACGTGTATGAAAAGTATCTGGGCATCCCCTGGCGGACGAATTCTCTGTCCCTCAACAACATTTGCGAGTTTCCTCTGACGACAGAGCGCCACGGCCTGCGCATGGCCCGTATTCCCTACGCCTGGGACGCCGGGGGCAATCTGCATTTTGCCATCACCATGCACGAGGGGGAGAAGCTCCGGCTGACCTACGGGCTGCCACAGCAGATTTTTGCCCAGATTCACGGGAATCGGGATGAATTTCTCTCGTTCCGCCCGGAGGCGGTCACGGGAGTAAACTGCTCCGCGGCGCGGCGCAGAACCTCTTTCCCAACCGCCTGAGAGCCGGTGAAAAAGATGTAGTCAAACTTCTGCTCAAGCAGGCTCCGGTTTTCGTCCCGTCCTCCGGTGACTACAAAGCAGATTTCCGGGGGGCTGTGTGGTCTCAATCATCTCTCTGAGCACCTCACTTGCCGCCGGAGAATAGGCGCTTGGCTTCAAAATAACCGTGTTGCCCGCTGCAAGTGCGTCAATCAGCGGCTCCAGCGACAGCAGCCATGGGTAATTCCACGGACTCATAACCAATGTGACGCCGTAAGGCATGGGACGTACAAAGCTCTTGGCAGCAAAGTTTGTCAAGGGCGTTTTCACGCTTTGATCCCGTATCCAGCGCGGGAAAAGAAAGCGCGCCGACGGGCAATCAAGGCTGCTATTTCGTCTTTTTGCATGATTCAGATTCCTCCTTTGTGATGAAAAGCGGAGGAAAGCTTAACATATTTTGCCGGTAAAGGCACCCAAAAGCCCGTATTTCACACCAGGCAGGGCGCTGACCGCAGCGCGGGTTGCCGCCCGGGTATGCTATGGAGAAAATCGACAAGAACTATATTGTTTAAATTGTCATAAGATGAAACAGGCGCAGAGCGCTTTATGTGTTGGTCCGCAGGGACCTGCCGGCGAAACCGGCCCAGCCGGTCCGCAGGGGCCGGTTGGTGCAACAGGTCCTATCGGTCCGCATGGACCTGCCGGTGGTGTTCTGAACTATGCAGATTTTTATGCGTTAATGCCGCCTGACAACGCCGCGACAGTCGCCCCCGGCACCGATGTCAGTTTCCCTCAAGACGGCCCAAACAGCGGTACAGGAATTGCCCGAACTGGAGCCAGCTCCTTCAATCTGTCGCAAATAGGAGTCTACCAAATTCTATTCGAGATAAGTGTTGATGAAGCCGGCCAGCTATTGCTGACGCTGAACGGTGCAGATTTGGCATATACGGTCGCCGGCAGAGCAACCGGCGCTTCTCAGATCATGGGTATGGCAGTGATAGAAACTACGACGGTCGATTCCGTCTTGACTGTCCGCAATCCTGCCGGCAATGCAGCGGCGCTTACCATCACGCCGTTGGCGGGAGGAACACGTCCGGTTTCTGCACACCTTGTCATTATTCAGATTCAGTAGATAAATCAAAGCCCAATAAAGGCTAAAATCGATTTTCGTTTACTACGAAAGAAAGCGGTTTGAATTTTATACTTGAATCAGGAGATGCAAAGGAAACGCTGAACAAATCCCCGCACACGTTGATTTATTCGGCGTTTCCTTAAGCCAAGATAACAAATCGCTGTCCTTTTGCCATGCTGGAATCTCGGGTTCGGGGGATGGACTCGGATATGCTTCCATCAGTGCCTTGCGCTTAAAATGTGCATCGGAACGGGCATAAATCTCGGTAGTGCTCACATCCGCATGCCCAAGCAGATCACAGATATAAACCAAATTTACACCGGATTGCAGCAGATGCATCGCTTTGCTGTGGCGCAACACATGGGGAGAAACTGTGGTTTGGACTGGGATTCCACCGCCAGACTGGGCTTGCGAGACATACTTTTCTAAGATATATGCAATACCGGCCCGTGTCAGCTTTTTTCCATCACGATTGCGGAATAAAGGATAGCCTGCATAGACGGCGTAATCCGGTTCATACTCCTCCAAATAAGAATGGAGCAAATCTTCGGTTCGGACCATGATTGGCACCAGTCGGAATTTTCTACCTTTCCCGGTTAAGCGAATGACCGTTGGGCTGGAAAAACGAACATCACCAATTTTGAGATCCGCCAATTCCTGCACATGGGCACCGGTGTCATATAAAAGACTCAACAGTGTAAGATTCCTCCGCCCAGACCGAGAACGCACGTCGGGCTGCAGAAGCAACGCCTGTATTTCATCCAACGTAAGATATGACATTACCTTCTGCCGCGCTTTTTTATACGGGATTGAAAGAATATCCTGGCAGCGGTTCAGCATATGCGGAGCTTCAATCTGGAGATATTTATAAAACGCATGGATCGCTGCGAGCCGGATATTTCTGGTTGCCGTCGAGCACTCTCGGTCGGTTTCCACCCATTGCAAAAACGCTTCAATCAGATGACGGTCAATGCGTTCCAGAGTCAGCTTTTGCGGTGGAAGGTGCTGTTCGTCACGACAATAGCGCAGGAATAGCGTGAAGGTATCCCGGTAGGAGAGCACAGTGTTGAGACTGCATCCGGACTGGCCTAGAAGATAGGCACCAAGATAGCGGCTGAGCTGTACCGCGAAATCTGTAGGCTTCACCCGTTCTCACCACCCGGAATCACATACGCGCAGGTGTCTTCCACCTGCCTCACAACGTCAGGATAGACCTCCGCTGTTAAGCGTAGATAGCGAGAAATGGCTTTCATGGATTTATGTCCCATGAAAACAGACAGCACCGGCAACATCGTCATTAAGTTCTCCCCATTTTCAACCCATTTTTGCAGAGTATGAACCGCAAATGTATGCCCATAGGGTATAATAAGGGCAAGTCGGAAACCCCAGTAATTTCAAGGGGTTGACGGCTCCCAGGCATACTTTTTCCGCCTAAAAACATGCTGAGAAACTTGTCGAAACGGAGGTGTCG
>CAJOPB010000079.1 GCA_905236305.1 uncultured Oscillospiraceae bacterium
CTGCTCTTGGTTTTCTCTGGCAAGCCGCTCCAGGTACCGATTGATCGCCCGCTTGATTCGACTGAAAATTGACATTCTGCCCCTCCGATCTGCCTGTTATGCGCCGTCCGTCACGACGATGGTTCCGTGGATCATGCCCATCCAACAGCTGGTGCGGACCGTGCCGGGCTGGGTCGGCGTAAATTCAATGACGTTTTCGCCCTCAGAAAAGGCATGGTCGATCCCGTATTCCTGAATGAGCATCCGGTAGTTGCAGCCGTTGACCGTCCCGGCGGGAGCCTCCACCACCCAGCGCACCGGAAGTCCGGCCTGAACCGTAATGTTCGGATAACTCCCGGAGGAGAGGGTGCTGCTGACGACCTGTACGCCGTCCACGACGCTGGCCTCGCCCTGCGCGTTTCCGCTTGCTGCCGCGGAGCGTGTGTTCCAAAGGGTAAAAGCCGCCACAACAAGCACCGCAGCGGCGGCCGTCGCGCCGTATTTCAACCACTTGGGACGTATCGGCAGACTGTACAGCGCGCCGGCTGCGGCGAGAGCGGCGATCAGGCCCAGCAGCGTTTCCTGCGAAAGCCAGCCGCTGAGGGCACCGCCCTGGGAGAGCATCGCCAGTCCCAGAACGATCACCAGGATCGCGCCCACCTTCATGACCTTGTCTGTGAAGCGCCGCCCCAGCAGGGATACGGCCGAGCCCAATCCCAGCATCAGCGGCACGGTCCCCAGGCTGAACAGCAGCATGGACAGCGCGCCGGTGAAGGGGTTGGCCGCCGCCAGGGCTACGAGCCACATACTCTGCAGGGGACCGCATGGCATCAAACCGTTCAGAAGGCCGACCAGAAAAGGACCGGCGGCATTCTCCCTGCGCTCGCCAAAAAACCGGAACAGGAACCGCGGGGGGCGCAGGGTGAACCGGCGAAGCCCGGGAAACAGCCCCAGCAGATTGACGCCCATGACCACCATCACGCACCCTGCGAGCATCTTCAAGATTCCCTGAAGCAGGGCGGAGATTCCCGTGCCGTTCCCGCCGCCAAGGAGCATACCAAGAAGTCCCAATAGAAACCCGACAGCGGTATAGGAGCAGACTCTCCCGAGGTTGTAGGCAAGGCTGGGGGCCAGCGCCTCCAGGCGTCCGGTTCCTTCCTTACTGTCCTCTGTGCCCCGCGGGAGGCTCTGGGAAAGATTGATACCGCCGCACATGGCGACGCAGTGGACGGAGGTGATCAGGCCGACGACGAACAGCATCCCATAGCCCATTCCGGCATCGGCAAGCCGGCCGGGCACCAGCCGGGTCAGCACCCCGGTGGATTGCAGCAGAATGTACAGCGCTACGATCATCACCAGATAGCTGATGACGGTCACGCTGTCAGGGGCCAGGTCCTGCCCGGATTGAAGGACTTCATAGTCCAGATCCTCGATGACCCGGATAATCTCCTGCCGGGAGATTTCAGATTCGTCATATTTGATCTCAGCAGTGCCCTTTGCATAGCTGACAGACGCGGCCAACACGCCCTGCCGTGCCGCCAAGCCGTGTTCGATCTTGTTCTGACAGTTGACGCATGTCATTCCGCTGATCTTCAAATGCAGCTGTTTTTCCATCGCTCACACCGTCCCGTCCTGATCTTGGGCAGATCATAGCACGCAATTATGTGGATATTATGTGGTTTTGATGCTTTTGAAAATTTTTCTTTGCCCCTAAAATAAACCTATATAACCGCCATGTTAATACTTGACAAGGCGCATGTCAATCCGTATAATATGCGAAACAGATCAGGATTGATTCGGCAAAGTAATCACAAATTCCCGGGAGGTGTTCAAAATGGAGGAAGTTTCTTATAAGACCGTTACGCCGGAGGCGTTTTCAAAGCTGGATCATGCTGCGGTCACCCTGGTGGACCTGCGGGAACCGGATGAGGTTTTGGTCCACGGGATCGAAGGAGCGATCAACATTCCGTTTTCTCAGTTCGCCACGCGGCTGGATGAAATACCACGGAAGAAACCGGTATACGTCTTTTGCCGCGTCGGAGATTGGAGCGAACAGATGGCGGAGATCCTGGCGGACCGGGGCTATGATGTGGCACATCTGGCCGGAGGCTATCAGGCGCTGCGGAAGTATCTGGAAGGGGAGGGGACAACGCCGCCTCCGGCAGAATCGATACAAAAGCCAGCGGAGCGGACCTTGATCGACGCAAAGGGGCTGAAATGTCCCGGCCCCATCGTGAAGGTGGCGGACTGGCTGCGGGACAAGCCGGAGGGGACGCAGATCACCGTGGAGGCCACGGAGGACGCCTTTTACTCGGATATTCGGATCTGGTGCGAGCGCACGGGGAACCGTCTGGATTCCCTCCACTTTGAAAACGGCGTGATCCGGGCGGAGATCACCCGCGCGAACCCGAAAGGAGCGCCGTCCGCAGCTGCCGAACGGAACGACAAAACCTTCGTCGTATTCTCAGGCGACCTGGATAAGGCCATCGCGGCCTTCATCATGGCCAACGGCGCGGCGGCCATGGGCCGCAGGGTCACCATGTTCTTTACCTTCTGGGGGCTGAATATTCTGCGCCGCCCGGAGAAGACGGGGGCGGTCAAAAGCTTCATTGAAAAAATGTTCGGGGCCATGATGCCCCGGGGCACCAAAAAGCTGGGGCTGTCCCGGATGAACATGCTGGGCGCCGGACCGAGGATGATCCGGTGGATCATGAAGGAAAAGGGGATCAGCTCCCTGGAGGAGCTGATTGAGAGCGCCAAAGCCCACGGCGTCCGCCTCGTTGCCTGCCAGATGTCCATGGATATCATGGGCATCCACAAGGAGGAGCTGCTGGACGGCGTCGAGCTGGGCGGCGTCTCCACCTTCCTGGGCTCCGGGGAGAACTCCGACATGAGTCTGTTCATTTGAGGAATGCTGAGGGCAGGGGGCTCCATGCGTTTCGATTCGCATGGAGCCCCCTGTCCTTATTTCACATCGGTTCCAATCTGTTCCTCCGCGGGGACCAGCACCCTGCGCAGTGTTGCGATCAGAGCGTCCACATCGATCGGCTTGGCGATGTGCCCGTTCATCCCCGCGTCCAGC
>CAJOPB010000080.1 GCA_905236305.1 uncultured Oscillospiraceae bacterium
CTGTTTACCGTCGAGGCAAACGCCATGCGCTTCACGGCGAAGCTTGTTCAAATCAAATAAGGTAAAAAACGCGGGGCGATATCTCCCTTACCGGAAATCGCCCCGCAACAGTTTTATTATAGCATAATCGGACGGCAAATGCAAGGGGGACCTTTTTGGTCAGTATGCGGACTTTTCTTTCCGTTCGGAATTGGGTATAATAAAGGCAGTAAAGACCAGAGGAGGGATCCGCATTATGAAGTTCAATTTCCTGGAAAAGAAACTGCAAATCGACCCCGAAGTCAAGGAGTACGCGGAACGGAAGATCGGCAAGCTGGACAAGTTCTTCCGTCAGGAGAGCGAGGCCACGGTGCTGTTCGCCACGGAGCGCGGCCGCTGCCGCGTGGAAGTCACGCTGAAGAACAACGGCATGTTCTACCGTGCCAGCGAACTGACGAACGACATGCACGCCTCCATTGACTCCGCCTGCGCCCTGATCGAGCGCCAGATCCGCAAGAACAAGACCCGCCTCGAAAAGAAGCTCCGTGAGGGCGCCTTTGAGCGGGAGATCAAACCGGACTACATCCCCGCGGAAGCGGAGGAGGGCGGCGAAGAGGATTTCACGATCGTCCGCACCAAGCGCTTCTCGCTCAAGCCCATGACGCCGGAGGAGGCGGTGCTGCAGATGAATCTGCTGGAGCATTCGTTCTTCGCTTTCCGCAACATGGACGACGGCGACAGTTTCTCCGTCGTGTACCGGCGCAAGGAGGGCGGCTACGGTCTGATCTGCGCGACCGATGTGGAGAGCGGAAAATAATAAAGAGCAAGCTGTACGCCCCGCCCTCCGGGCGGGGCGTACTTTGTTTTTCAGGAGGGAAGCATGAGAGTCATGGCCATCGACTACGGCGACCAGCGGACCGGCATCGCGGTATCTGACGCCCTGCGGACCATCTGCGGCGACGCTTTCACGGTCACGGAGTGGGACAGCGCGCGCCTGGCATCGCGCATCGCGGAGGAGGTCCGTGCCCGCGGCGTGGACACGCTGGTGCTGGGGCTGCCGAAAAACATGGACGGCAGCGAGGGGCCGCGGGCGGAGAAGTCCCGCGCCTTCGCCGCGTTGTTGGAGGAGGCGACGGGGCTGACGCCCGTGCTCTGGGACGAGCGCCGCAGCAGCGTGGAAGCCCATGCCATCCTTCATGCCAACGGGAAAAAGATGAAACAGCACCGCAAAACCGTGGATGCAGTGGCGGCAGAGTTGCTTTTGGAGGGCTATTTGGGGACACTTTGCTAGAATAATGCATCGTTCCCTGCATTATTCTGTCGAAACAACCGGAAAATCCGGTTGTTTCTGCAATTTGCAGGATTTGTACTTGATTTTTGATATTGGATACCGTATAATAAATATCAATTTCGCGTCCGACCCGGCCATCGGCCGGGTCGGTACAAATCTATAATGTTTGGGATGATGCAAGGATGAAAGCTTATCAGGATATGACGACGAGCGAGATGCGCACGGAGCTGAACGCCCAGAAGAAGCTCTACGAGGCGGAAAAGGCCAAGGGCTACAATCTTGACATGAGCCGCGGCAAGCCCGATGCGACGCAGCTGAACCTCAGCATGGACATGATGCAGCAGAACCCCTATGACCTGATCTACAGCCGCAAGGGCACCGACGTGCGCAACTACGGCGAGCTGGCGGGCGTGGACGAGGCCAAGGAGCTGTTCGGCAATGTGCTGGGCGTGAAGCCGGAGAACGTCATCATGGGCGGCCAGAGCAGCCTGGCGCTGATGTACGACTGCGTGATCTGGGCCTATGTGCTGGGCGTCTACGGCGGCACGAAACCCTGGGGCCAGCAGGAGCACCCGAAGTTTCTCTGCCCCGCGCCGGGCTATGACCGCCATTTCCGGATCACCCAGGAGTTCGGCATTGAAATGATCACGATCCCCATGACCTCCACAGGCCCGGACATGGCGCTGGTGAAGCAGTATGTCGAGTCCGACGCCTCCGTCAAGGGCATCTGGTGCGTGCCGAAATACTCCAACCCCCTCGGCGTTACATACTCTCCGGAGACGGTGGAGGCATTTGCCGCGTTGAAACCCGCGGCGGACGACTTCC
>CAJOPB010000081.1 GCA_905236305.1 uncultured Oscillospiraceae bacterium
ATCCATCGTTCCGGGGCCCTTGATTTCTGATTCCTATTGATTATTCCCATCCCGCCTGGGCAGGGATAATTGTCAAAGTTTTACTTGACAACGCTCTGGATTAGAGTTAAAGAACACAACCAAGCTGAGGCGATATAAGCGCCTCCCACATTTTTGAATTGGCCGCAGGCCAGAAAGGAGTTTGTACCATGACTTCCAGAAAACTGCATACCCTCGTCGCCGGTACCCTTGGGGCGCTGATCCTGGCCGCCCCTGCCGTATCAGTCAGCGCCTCGGACGGGGCGCACAGCCTGACCGCTTACCCGATAGAGATTCTGGTAAACGGCGAGACATTTTGCCCCCAGGCCGGGGAGGTCTTTGCCGTGGACGGCGTGACCTATGCCCCTGTCCGGGCGCTGGCGGAAGCCTACGGTCTGAACGTGGGCTACAACGCGGAGAAGAACCTGGTCACAGTGGACGGTCCCCCGCAATCTGAGACGGTCTCCAAAACGGGCGCTGTAGATTTTACCACCCAGTGGACGGTCAAGCAAAAGCCCGTCACCCACTACGGCGATGAGCACATCTTCACCGCCACCTACAGCGGCGCTCTTTCCATGACGGAGTTCAAGGACTGGTGGAAGTCCCTGGACGCCTCAGAGATCAAAAACGGCGCCGAGCGCCTCGCCGCTGATGCGCAAAGCATGACAGGCGGCAGCGTGACCATGTACTTCGATTTCGTCGGTTATGCCCTCGGAACTGCCTGGGCCTACGGTGGTTTTGAACAGAGCAACTTCACCCTGGCACAAGTGTGGATCAAGTGACCAAGTGCCGTTTTCGCGGACGCCGCCCTGTTCGGAGCACATTGCTCCGGATGGGGCGGCGCCCATTTTGTTTTCCCATGAATCATAACGTTTTTCCTCCATTTCCGAAATGAAAAAAGGCCGGGACGCTCAGACATCTGTGCCTGAGTATCCCGGCCCGAATTATGTTGTTTTCGGGTTTGGAAGTCTGCGCCCTTTTTGAGAGGCCCCCCTCCAAACCGAGGTGTTTTCCGATAAAAAAGGGCGCTGGAAATTGTCGGTTGTAAATACCAACAAGCCAGCGCCTGAAAGTTTGTGCAAAGCATTATTATGAATCGCAGGAGGAAGAGCCCTTTTTGACCGATCAAAAAGGGCTCTATGTAAATTCTGTTCTGCTTAACGTTCCGCCAAAAGGGGTTCGAATCCTTCACCCACGGCGAAAACGCCGTTTTGCATCAATGGAAAAAACCTTAGATTTTTGACCCTCCAAAGAGGGAAAAGGCGTTGATGCAGCTGGCTTTTTGCCAGCTGCATCAAAAGCTGTGGGATATTATGGCAGCGGGTGAAGGATTCGAACCCTCACAAACGGAGTCAGAGTCCGGTGTGCTACCATTACACAAACCCGCTAGAACACTATTTATTATACTCCTTTCTTCGCATTTGTCAAGCCCCTAATTCTGATTTCCCTGTTAGGTGAAGTGCAAAGTTTATTTCCACTGTGAGGGGGGAAAAACTCTCGTTGCCTCGCAGAGTATTCCGCGATAAATTCTCCGGCTCAATGATAGCGTTCTGTCTCCATAAGACCGGGGTCCAGCTGCAGGAGCGGCTGCATTTTTAAGGGAGCGCCTTTCCGGTTGACGAAGCGCAGGGGGAGAGAGAGGACCCTGCCGGCCAGCAGCTGTTCCTCCCGATAGGCTTCCAGCCGCTCCTCCAGCACCTGCTCCCGCTCGGAAGCCGGCGAGGACGGGCCGACGAAAAGCGTCCGGCCATCCCGCTGCAGTGTGACGGCCTGCCCCGCGCTTTCCCAGTCCGCCCGAACCAGCCGCTCCAGCGTATGGCACTGCGAAACCAGCTCCTCCATGCTCTGCCCATGATAATATTGAAAGTCATAGCCATAGCAGGCGTAGGCATCCCGGAAGCAGTATTCGATGAAAGCCTTTTCCGCAGCGTCGGCGTATTCATCATAGGTGTTATACACACTCCGCAGGTCAAATCCCACGGCGTAATCCTGCCAGTCCGCATGGGGATTTACTTCCCCCATCTCGGAGCAATATGTCATGCTCTCCGTATAGGGAAGATCCAGAAAGGCCGCCAGTGCTGTGAAGGTGGCTTTTGGATTGAGCTTGCCGTCCTCCAGACGGACGACAGCGCTGTCGTGAAGCAGCCTGCTGTCCGGATCAGCCATAAAGCTGCGGTTGTATACGCGCCGGGTGATGGCGTTGTCAAGGAGAGGAGCGGCCGTGCCGGCCCGGAGCATCTCCGGCCTGCCGGCATGGACCATAAAGCGAACCGCTGCGGCGTAGCTGGTGGTAAACCGCCGGAGCGGCGTAAACGCCTTGATATATTTGAAGCCGCGGAATACCGGGGAGCTTTCGATCGACTCCGCCTGGGCGGATTCCAGCACAACGCCGTTTTCCGCCGGGCGCAGCCGGTAGCTGATGGCATGAAAGTGAGGCTGCAGAAAAATCGCGGGGGAGATGCGCGCGTTCTGGTCCAGGGCAGCGTTCCAGTCCTTTTGACTGAGGTGGAAGGCTACAACCAGGTCCTTGTCGGTGGGATTTTTCAGGGCAAACAGCTCTGATACCAGCGCCGGATTCTCCCAGGCTGCAAAGACCTGCTGGGCCTGCTCCAGGGTCTTCGCCCTTTGCAGCCCTTCTCGGATCAGGGCAATATATTTCTCTGTATCCTCCAGAAACACGGAGGAGCGCAGCAGCAGGTTGGGATGGGAGTCGAAGATCTCGTTGAAAAAATCGCCGCCGTTGTGGGCGGAGAGCTGTACGTGCCAGATCAGGCGATGCACATCCCGAATGCCGATGGGCCGGGGTGTATATTGGCTGTAATCCGTTCCAAAGCAGGCGGCAAAATCCAGGGGATAGCGTTCCAGCTCCTGCTCAAAAAGAAATACCGCCTTTTTTTTCGCCAAAAGCGGCCGGATGTCCAGAATCTGCAGCCATGCGCAGAAGGCCTCCCACCGCGAATAATGCAGATAGATATGGTTGTCCCGCCCCACATCCTCGCTGGAGCGCACGTTGTCCGCCAGATATTCCAGCTCATACTGGGAATAGACATCTGTTGCCAGCACGGGACGGTCCAGCTCGGCAAAGAAATTGCGGGAGATGACGGCGTCCCGGGGAAACACCGGCTCTCCGAAAGCAGTACCGTCAAAGGGATACCAGTGCAGGTCATCATAGGGATAAAAGCGCAATGTCAGTTCGTCAAAATCCGGGAAATCCCGCCGGAAGATATAGGGATAGCGCGCCAGAAGACGGCAGTTGCGGCGATACAGCGTCCGCGCATCTCCCTCGTTGGGCGCATAAAACGCCTGTGTCAACACCTCCAGCGCCGCAGTGCGCAGCGCGGAGGCGCGATACAGCTCCAAAAGCGCGTGATAGGCGGGACGGTAATCTCCTCCGGCGGCCAGGCTGTCCAGAGCCGCGGCAAACATTTCCTCGGGGTTTGAAATGGTCTCGTTCATGGCTTTAATGATACAGCGGCTGCTCCAGCAGCGCCGGGTCCGGCTGCAGCAGCGGCTGCATGGTCATGGGCTTTCCGCTTTCATTGACATAGTGCAGACCAAGCATCAGCATTTTGGCCATCACCCTCCGGCTGCTGCCATAATTTTCCTTCAGCTCCCGCAGAAAACGCTTCCGCTTCTCCGGCGGCCATTCGCCCTTTCCGTGCAGCAGCTCGTATTCTTCAAAAAAGAGCTCCTGCAGCTTCAGCAGCCATTGATCCGCCGTCTCTGTGTGGTCCAGCCACTGCTGCATCCTTGCTTCATCCACGCTGCCGCCGTCATACCACAAAAAGTCATAGCCGTAATTCCGGTAGAGGTCCTGCATCAGATATTCCATGCAGCACCGCTCACTGTCGTTGACATATTCGTCATAGCTGCGGTAGACTGCCGCGGTATTGAAGCCGGACCCGTCCACATTGTCCGGATAGCGCACACAGGCCTGGGAGCAGTAGGTCATGCTCTCGGTATAGGGGACATCCAGCATCCTTGCCAGGGCGGTGAAGGTGGCCCTGGGGTTCAGCTTGCTGTCCTCAAACCGGACGACCACCGCGTCCCGGTGCAAACGGTTATCCGGGTCGCGCAGATAGCCGCGAAAGAGAATCGCGTCCGCAAAGCAGTCCGGAATGTTGACCGTGTGATCGTCGTCACTGCCAAGGGGGCCGCCGTTTTCCTCCACTTTTTTCCGCAGCTCCTCCAGTCTGGACTGGGTTACGGCATAGAGATACCGGATGGACGCGCCCCAGCTCGTCGTCATGCGGCGTATCGGCAGAAAGGTCTTGATATATTTGAAGCCCAGCAGAGCCTTGGAACGGTATAAAAGCTCCTCCTGATCGTTGCGGGGTACGGCGCTCAGGTCTTTCCCGATGTCCAGGGCATAGGGGTGATAGTTGAAATGCGGCTGGAAAAATACGACGGGGGTGATGCGGGAGGCAGGGTCCAGCATACGGTTCCACGCCGGCTCACTCAAAAACCATGCCACCAGGATATCCTTGTCGGTCAGGTCCTTCAGGGAAAACAGCTCCCGCACAAGCCGGGGGTCCTTCCAGTCCGAGAGCAGCTCAAGGGCATCCGACAGGGAGCGCGCGTTATCAAAGACTCCCCGGTAGACCTCCAGAGCGTCCTCCAGACTGTAGTCCTTGATTCCGTTGGCTTCCTCCTCATGCTTTTCCATCCACACCGAGGTTTTCACCAGAAGATTGGGATGGGCGTCGAAGATCTCGTTGAAAAAATCGCCGCCGTTGTGGTAGGAGAGCTGCGCGTGCCAGATCAGCCGGGTGATCTCCCGAACGCCCACGGGCTTCAGCGGGTACTGGCTGTAATCAATGCCAAAGCGGGCACGGAAGTCCAGCGGATACAGCGCCTTTTCCTCTCCGATGAGAAACACCGCCTTGCTCCGCTGCAGCAGCGGGCGCAGGTCCAAAAGCTGCAGGAAGGCGCAGAAGCGCTCCCAGCTTGCATAGTGGAGATAGATATGGTTTTCATAGCCCACATCCTCGCTGGCCCGGACGTTGTCCGCCAGATATTCCAGCTCATACTGCGAGACAATCTCCTCCGCCAGCACCGGGCGGCTCAGATCCCTGAAAAACCAATGACGAATGATCTCCTCCCGGGGCTTTTCCCGGGGCAGAAACCGGCCCTCCTCCGTGTCGAAGGGGAGGTAGACATCGTCCTCATAGGGGAAAAAGATCAGCGGGAGGTCGGAAAACGCAGGGAAATCCCGGCGGAAAAGATAGGGATATTTTTTCAGCAGATGAACATTGCGGGCGTAGCGCTCCTGCAGCTCCCGCTCATTCGGTGCATAGAACGCATCCAAAAGGATCGACAGAACATCCCTCTGGCACGCCCCCTCCTCATACAGGTCGAGCAGCGCGTCATAGGGCACATGGTAATCCTCACCGTGCTCCAGTAAAAACGCGGCGGCCTCCAGCCGTTCCGGGGGGGAGAGCGGCATCTGATCCCGGAGCTGCAGAGAAAGCGCGTAGCCCCTGACAGCCTCCGGCAGCTGCCCCAAATCAACAGCGCGGCGGGCAAGTTCGATTGCGGTCGTCTTCATATAATAAGTCCCCTTCGGCAGAATATCTTCTATTTCTGCTATCGGCAGCGGCGGAGAAAAAATTAGTTTCGCATTCCGCCGTCTTTGCCTTGACAAGGCCGGCGTTGCTCCGTACAATGTTTGAGAGCCTCAATTCCGGCCTGCTTTCCCGGCAAAGCTGGCCGGAAGAAAGGCACAACACACGAATATCGGAGAAAAACGGACATGCTCTCAAAACTCTTTCCCTACATCCGGGGATACCGGCTTGCAGCGCTCATCGCGCCGCTGCTGGTCGTTCTGGAATCCGTGTGCGAGCTGATCCTGCCCCGGCTGATGGGCAATATCATTGACATCGGCATTGACGGAGGCGGGGGCTTTGCCTACATCCTGCGGGTCGGCGCGATGATGCTCGCGCTGGCGCTTGTGAGCATGGCGGCGGGCGCTTTCAGCGTCCGGTTCGCCGCCGCCGGCAGCCAGGGCTTCGGCTACAATCTGCGGCGGGCCATGTTTGAAAAGACCCAGGAGTTTTCCTTTGCGGATATCGACCGCTTCTCCTCCGCCTCTCTGATCACCCGCCTGACCAACGACGTGAACAACATCCAGAACATGGTGAACATGGGACTGCGGATGCTGGTGCGGGCGCCGGTGATGCTCCTGGCAGCGCTGCTGCTCTGCTATCGTCTTCAGCCCCGGCTGACCCTGATTCTGGTGATCGTGGTGCCGGTCATGGCCTTGCTGGTGGGGCTGATCATGACCCGGGCCCACCGGCTGTTTGAAAACATGCAGAAGCGTATCGACGGTCTCAACAGCACGGTGCAGGAAAACCTGGTGGGTATCCGGGTGGTCAAGGCCTTTGTACGGGAGGGGTATGAAAAGACAAAGTTTGCCCGCAGCAACGACGCGCTGAAGGAGGCTGCCATCCAGGCGATTACCCATGTGGTGCTGTTGCAGCCGGTGATGATGCTCTGCTTCAATGTGTCCATGGTGCTGGTGCTGTGGATCGGCGGCCAAATGGTCATCGGGGACAGCTTTTCCCGGGGAGAGCTGTTCACCTTCATCTCCTATATCATGAATGTGCTCATGAGCGTGATGATGCTGGCCTTCGCCCTTTTGCAGCTCACCCGGGCCCGGGCCAGCGCGGAGCGGATTGTGGAGGTTTTGGAAAACGTGCCCGACATCCGGGACGCGCCGGACGCGCACAATCGCACGCTTCCGGAAAAGCAGGGCGCGGTGGAATTTCGCGACGTGAGCTTCAAATACGCCAGGGGCGGGGCAGGAGACGACGTGCTGGCCCACATCAGTCTGGATATTCGTCCCGGAGAATTTGTTGCGGTTGTGGGGGGCACCGGTGTGGGCAAGAGCTCGCTGGTCAACCTGATCCCGCGCTTTTATGACGTCACCGGCGGCGCCGTGCTGGTGGACGGGCTGGATGTGCGGTCCTATCCCGTGGAGGCGCTGCGGGAGCGCATCGGCATGGTGCTGCAAAACAACGTGCTGTTCTCCGGCACCATCCGCGAAAATCTGCTGTGGGGGGACCCGGAGGCCACGGAGGAGCAGCTGGTTCAGGCCGCCGCGGACGCCCAGGCGCTGGACTTTATTCTCTCCCAGCCGGAGGGCTTTGACACAATGCTGGACCAGGGCGGCGTCAACCTCTCCGGCGGACAGAAGCAGCGGTTGTGCATTGCCCGCGCCATGCTGCGCCGCCCTTCTATCCTGATTCTGGACGACTCCACCTCAGCCGTGGACTCCGCCACCGAGGCGGCAATCCGAAAAAGCTTTCGGGAGAACCTGAAGGGCACCACGGTTATCATCATCGCCCAGCGCATCAGCTCTGTCCGTTATGCCGACAAGATTGTGATCCTGGAGGACGACCATATCGCCGGCCTGGGCGACCACGCCACGCTTCTTCGGGAAAATGGGATTTATCAGGAGATCTATAACTCCCAGCAGGAAGGGGTGAAGGAATAATGGCGGAGCAACAGCGGCAGAAATTTAAGGACGCAGAGCCGGGCCGGGGCCCCGGCAGCGGCGGCCCCGGGGCCAGAGGCGGATTTCAAAAGCCCAGGGAAACGGGAAAAACCATCCGCCGCCTGCTGCGCTATATGCTGGCGCACAGGGCCATGCTTGGAGTCGTGCTGTTCTGCCTTGTGGTGAGCTCCGCGGCCTCCATCGGCGGAACCTATATGCTGCGCCCCATCATCAACGGGCTGACGGACCAGATGCCTGCGGCAGAGCGCGTCGCGCGCCTGGGGAAAATGTGTGTCCTGCTGTTCCTGCTCTATCTCTGCGGCGCGGCGGCCACCTATCTCCAGACCTCCCTGATGGCCCGGGTTGCCCACACGGCGGGAAACCGCCTGCGCGCCGACCTGTTTCGCGCCCTGGAGCAGCTGCCCCTGCAATATTTTGATGCCCATACCCACGGGGAGCTCATGAGCCGCTTTACCAATGACGCGGACAATGTAACCCTGGCCATGGAGCAGAGCAGCGTCAACCTGATCTCCAGCGCCCTGACCTTTGTGGGCCTGGTGGGGGCCATGCTCTACACCTCGCCGATTCTGTTTCTGGTGACGGCTCTGACCCTGTTTGCCTCCATGCTGGTGTTCAAGGTGTTCGGGGGCCGCAGCCGGAGCTATTACCGCAGGCAGCAGTCCGCACTGGGACAGGTAAACGGGGAGATTCAGGAGACAATCGAGGGGTTGAAGGTGGTCAAGGCATTCTCCCACGAAAAATTGGTGAAGGAGGAGTTTGACGCCCTGAACCGCGCCTATCGGGACGCGGCCACCGATGCCAACTTCTATGCCGGGGCCATCATGCCCATCAGTGCCAACATCACCAATATCGGCTATGCCGTCACGGCCATTCTGGGGGGACTGCTGGCCCTGGTGATGCATTTTGACCTGGGCGGCCTGGTGACCTATCTCAACCTCAGCCGTCAGGCGGGCATGCCCATCAACCAGATCAGCCAGCAGCTCACGGCCCTGCTCTCCGCCCTGGCGGGAGCCGAGCGCATTTTTGAGGTGATGGATACCGAGCCGGAGGCGGACGCGGGACAGGTGACGCTGGAAAAGCAGGGCGAGGGCCGCTGGGTCTGGAAAAAGCCCGACGGCACCGCAGTCCCGCTGCGGGGAGATGTACGGTTTCATCATGTTGACTTCTCGTATGTGCCGGGCAAGCAGGTGCTGCGGGATGTGGATCTCTTTGCCCGGCCGGGGCAGAAGATCGCCTTTGTGGGCTCCACCGGCGCAGGAAAGACCACGATTACAAACCTTATCAACCGGTTTTATGAGATCGAGAGCGGCAGCATCACCTATGACGGAATTGACGTGCGGGACATCCGAAAGGACTCCCTGCGCAGATCGCTGGGCGCGGTTTTGCAGGATACCCACCTCTTTACAGGCACGGTGATGGACAACATCCGCTTCGGCCGTCTGGATGCGTCGGACGAGGAGTGCATCGCAGCGGCAAAAACCGCCAACGCCCATTCCTTCATTCGCCGCCTGCCGGAGGGCTATCAGACCGTGGTGACCGGTGACGGAGCCAACCTGAGCCAGGGCCAGCGCCAGCTTCTGGCGATTGCCCGGGCAGCCGTGGCCGATCCGCCGGTGATGGTGCTGGACGAGGCCACCAGCTCCATCGACACCCGAACGGAGCAGCACATCTCTCAGGGAATGGACGCGCTGATGGAGGGCCGCACGGTCTTTGTCATTGCGCACCGGCTCTCCACAGTGCGCAACGCCGACTGCATTGTGGTAATTGAACACGGTGAAATACAGGAAAAGGGCGACCACGAGGCGCTTCTGGCGGAGAAGGGCCGCTACTATCTTCTGTACACCGGCCAGCAC
>CAJOPB010000082.1 GCA_905236305.1 uncultured Oscillospiraceae bacterium
CAAATGCCGTCTCATACAATCTTCAACGCGCCTGGCGGCGCTATAAAAAGCAGATTTCTGCTTTTTATTGAAGATTAGTATGATATGGGCTGTGAAAAATCCCGGCCGCTGAGAAACCGGTACTATGTATGTCCAGCCCCGGGGGTGGACATATATAGTACCGGTTTCTGCGTGGATGCAGCTTTCGTCGCACCCTCATTGCACACGCTGCCTCTCATGCAGTCTCTGACCGGGCGCCTTTGCAGCCTGCATCCTTTCCCAAAGCTTTTTTCTTATACAGGACCACCGAGCCCGCGGCGCTTCAGCTCTGCTGCGATCTGACGGTATTTCGGCAAAGCTGCACCGCAGCGGTCACCCATTTGAAGCACTGCAAAGACCAGTCCCTCAATTTCGGAGGGGCCGCCCCTTTCCAGGTCTCTTTGCAGCGAGGTGGTCATTTTCGGGTCCAGGGCGTCAATGATTTTCAAATTATACTGCACGGGATCGATATCAAAGGTGATCCCCATAGCCTTTGCCAAAAGAACAATTTCACCCACCAGATCCATAAAACAGTCCCGGTATTGGCCGGGGTGCTGCATCGCACCGGCGGTGATGTTATAGTAGATGCCGCAGGCACACTGGGGGGAGATATAGGAGAATTTCTTCATTGTATCCCGCTGAATGTTTTCGGACAGAATCCCCTGAATGCCGCATTCGTTCAGTTCCGTTTCGATCTGTCTCAGCGCGGGCCGATTCTCCTCAGGGAGCCTGGGCCCGAAAACCACGCGCAGAATACTCCCGCGCATCAGAATGCAGCCCGGAGACCGTATCTCTGAGGCAACATAAATGCATCCGTCCGTCACGAGCGTCTCCGGGAGCTGCTGCTGAAGTCGTTCGCCGGTTCCATAGAGGTTCAAAATCGGGATTACCACGGTGTGATCGTCCGTAATCCGGCGCAGAAATGGAACCGTCTCCTCCAGAGAATAACCCTTGACACAGACCAGAATGACATCAGGCTTGCCGTCATAGTGCTCCATGTCGGATGCGGCTATGGGTGCAGCGGTAAATGAATCGGAGGGGCCTATGATGCGGAGGCCGCGCTCACGGATTGCAGACAGGTGCTCCCCGCGGGCAATCAGTGTGACAGCCTTTCCGCCTCTGGACAGAAATGCGCCCAGCGCTCCGCCTGTACCGCCGGCCCCCAGCACGAGATAATTCATAATCGTTTCCCCAATCTGTCAATGAAGCTCTGTCTTTGGCAGGTGTGTGCAGAGCACACGCCTGCCAAAATGCCTTTTTCAAGCGGATGCTTACAGGACCTTGTTGATCTGTTTTCCCTGAATCCAGCTGCGCAGAGAATCAAATACGATTTTGCAGCGCGCTTCCATAGATTCTGCCGAGGCAAATGCCACGTGGGGTGTTACGATTGTGTTTTTGCTGTGGAGCAGCGGATGATCGGTATTCAAGGGCGGTTCCGTCTCAAATACATCAATTCCCGCTCCGCCGAGCCTGCCGCAGTTCAGCGCTTCCGCCAGGGCATGGGAATCCACCACAGGGCCTCGGGACGCGTTGATCAGGATCGCGCCCTGCTTCATTCTGGCAATATTCTCCGGACCGATCAGCCTGCGGGAGGAGTCGTTGAGAGGGCAGTGGAGGGAGACAATATCCGACTTTTGCAGCAGCTCCTCCAGCGGAACAAAGCGCACAAACTCAGGCTCGCTGCCCAAAACATGACGTTTGTATCCCAGCACATCGCAGCCGAAGGCGTGGAAAAGCTCTGCCGCGCGCGTGCCGATCGCACCGACACCGACAATCCCGACGGTCTTTCCCCGCAGCTCTGTGCCTACCAGCCCATCCTTTGTCTGTCCGGCCCGGCAGCGGGCCTCCACTTGCGGGACGTTGCGCAGCAGCGACAGCGTCAGACCCAGGGCGAGCTCCGCCACTGCCTCTGTGGAATATCCTGCCGCGTTGGAAACCTGAATGCCCTTTTCACGGCACACCTGCAGGTCCACATGGTCGGTGCCGGTGAAGGCAACGTTGATGAACTTCAGCTTTGGACAGGCAGCAATTACCTCTCCCTTCAAGGGCATGTTGGCGATCATGATCACGTCCGCATCCTTTGCGCGGTCGATTTGAACCTGGACATCCGTATCCTTGGGATATGCGGTGAAGGTGTGCCCCTGCTCTGTCAGCGGCCTGACACAGTCATTCAGTATTTCGTCAGGAACACCCAGCGGCTCTAACAAAACAATTTTCATTTGAATAACCTCCCGAACAGACATATTGTGTGTGACAGCCTGAAATAAAATGTTTTTTCTCCGTGGAAAGATGGGAAACGGAAAGGAGAAGAATCCTGCGGCGCTTGTGCCTGTGGCAGGGCAATGCGGGAAGATTCTTCCAAAAACACTTCTAATCGAAATCATTATACCCTCACTTGCAAAAGTTGGCAAGGAATTGTTCACACTTGTCCATCATTTCTGCTGCAGTTCAGATATCCCCGGCGTCTGAACTGCAGCCTTTACCTGAGGTTTTTTGTCCTGCGCATGGACAAACGTACCGGACTGTGCTATAACCCGAGTTTGCCACATGCCAACGGCCAAAGCCATTGCGCGCCAAGGGTTTTAGGGGAATCTTGGCATAATTTTTATGTACCTACATCAAAAGACCCTAGCGGAGGCTTTCAGAGCACGGAGATCGCCAGCAGTGAACAATTTCCGTG
>CAJOPB010000083.1 GCA_905236305.1 uncultured Oscillospiraceae bacterium
CCCGGCTGCTGTCAGACAGCTGTTTTGTTCTTCATACTGGTCTTTGTTAACAATCCGGCGAGAGCAGATGCCGAGCAAATTGACATTTTATTGAAAAACAGTATCATACTGATCCCAATTAAAAAGCTTGAAAAGCTTTTTATAGCGCGAAGCGCGTTTGGGATCGTATGGGACGGGTTTTCAGCGCTTTGCGCTGAAAACGCCATGCGTAATCCTGATTAAAGAATTTAATCAGAAAATAGTATCAGACGTCTCCGACGGAGAAAAACGGTAATCAATTACTTGCCCGCAGCGACCTTTTCAAACTGTCTTACGATCTCCTTCGGCGGCGCTTTTGTCAGCAGACTCACCACAACGATGGCGACGGCGGAGACAATAAAGGCGGGAAGCAGCTCATAGATCGCCCAGGCGCCGCCCATGGTGGACACGCCAAACTTCCAGACAAAAACCATGATCCCGCCGGCGAGCATTCCCGCCAGCGCTCCCCAACGGTTGCAGCGCTTCCAGAACAGGCTGAAAAGCATCGCAGGGCCAAAGGAGGCGCCAAAGCCCGCCCAGGCGAAGGACACCACCCGAAATACCGAGCTGTTGGGGTTCCAGGCCAGAATAACGCCCACGACAGCGATCACCACAACGGTGGCACGGGCCGCGATCATAGCTGCACGGCTGCTGAGACGGATGCCGAAGAAATCCTGCAGCAGGTCCTGAGACACGCTGCTGCTTGCCGCCAGAAGCTGGGAATCCGCAGTGGACATGGTGGCGGCAAGAATACCGGCCAGAATGATACCGGCCACAATCGCCAGGGCAGCGCCGTTGGTGCTCATAAGGTCAGCCAGCTTGATGATGATGGTTTCGGATTCGGAGCTGGTGGTGAGCATGGGAACCTTGCCGGCCAGAGATACGCCGTAACCGATGATGCCGATGAAGATGGCGACAACCATGCTGACCAGCGCCCAGATGCTGGCGATCCGGCGGGAAATCTTTACATCCCGCTCATCCCGGATGGCCATAAAGCGCAACAGGATGTGGGGCATTCCGAAGTAACCCAGGCCCCAGGCAAGGGTGGAGACAATCGGCAAAAAGCCGTAGCTCCCCGCAGTGCCGGAGGCAGGGTCATACCCCTGCGTCAAATGCAGATACCCCGGCAGCGCCCGGGCATTTTCCATGACGTTCTCCATTCCGCCTGCCTGGGCGATGCCAAAGAAAATGATGATCACCAGGGCAATGGTCATAAAGATGCTCTGCAGCAGGTCCGTGGTGCTCACTGCAAGAAAGCCGCCCAAAACCGTATAGGCGATGATGATGCCCGCGCCCACGATCATGGCAGCGTGGTAGTCCCAGCCAAAGAGGCTGTTAAACAGTGTTCCTACCGCCTTAAAGCCGGATGCGGTGTAGGGCACGAAAAACACCACGATGATTAACGCAGCAACCAGGCTCAGCACATGGCGCTTGTCCCCAAAGCGACGGGAAAAGTAGTCCGGAAGCGTGATCGCGTCAATGGACGCACTGTAGCGCCGCAGCCGTCTTGCAACAAGCAAAAAGTTCAGGTAAGTGCCTGCAGCCAAACCGATGATCGTCCAGCCCGCTTCCGCCACGCCGGTGAGGTAGGCCACGCCGGGCAGGCCCATGAGCAGATAGCTGCTCATATCAGAGGCTTCCGCGCTCATGGCGGTAACCAGGGGGCCCAGCTTTCGTCCGCCCAGATAAAATTCCGAGGTATTCTCGCCGCTGCCCTTGCGGCTGTAGTAAACGCCGATAAACACCATCGCCACCAGATAGACGACGATGGTTCCGATGATACAGAGCTGTGATGCAGTCATATTTGTTTCTCTCCTTCCGGCTGTACTGTTTGCACAACGACAGGAGTCTACCACATTTGCCGCTAGAACGCAATAGAGAATGATGTATATACCTTTTTGTATACATCATTCTCTATAAAGTCTTAAAATTGCTGATTTATCAGCGGAAAAAAACCAGACCAGAGTCTATACAAGTTTTTATACTTATAAATTATTTTTTTGCCAGCTCATAGCTGCGCAGAAACATCCCCATCATTTCGGTGGAATATTTGCTCAGGGAGTAATCCCCACCGCAGAGGCACCAGTCATACAGCAGCGCCCGCTCCATCAGGGCATAAGCCCGGGTGATCTCGTTGACAGTCAGATCCCTCCGCAGCTCCCCCCGCTCCTGGCCGCGGGCGACAATTTCCCGCAAAAGCCGGAAATAAACCCTGTTGCGGTCCAGCAGGTGCTTCTCTCCCCGCGTGACAAGCTGGGTGCTCAGCAGCCGGGCCAGCAGCTCCAGGGAAATGCTGTTGTCAATCATGGCAAACATTTCCCGATTGAGATAGCGCAGCGCTTCGGAGCTGTTCTCCGGGATGGTGGGAATCAGCTCCTCGTATTTCTCATCGAACACCACGCTCAACGTCCCCAGCAGCGCGTCCTTCCCCTCAAAATAGTGGTAAAAGGTCCCCTTGCTGGTGCCGGACAGAGCCAGTATGTCCTCCACCGTGGTGTTCTCATATCCCTGCTCATAAAAGAGTCTCCAGGCGGCGGAGACGATTTTCCCTTTGGTATTGCGCTGGGTCTTCCGGGGCATCGGTACCTCCCCCCTGCCTGCTTAAAGGATCACAAGTTCCTTGGGCGCTGCGGTCAGGTTCTCTATCCCGCCCTCCCGGATGAGCATCATGTCCTCAATACGCACGCCGAATTTTCCGGGAAGATAGATGCCTGGCTCCGCGGTGACCACCGCGCCGGCCGGCAGCGGCGCGGTACCCTTCACGCTGGCGTGGGGGTCCTCATGGATTTCCAGTCCCACGCTGTGTCCGAAGCCGTGCCCAAAATACGCGCCGTAGCCTGCCTCCTCAATGACGGCGGCGGCAGCGTTGTGGACACTCTGCCCGGTGACGCCTGCCCGGGCGGCGGCGATTCCGGCCAGCTGCGCCTGCAGCACCGTGTCATAGACCCTGCGCATTTCCTCCGTAGCATGTCCCACGGCCACCGTGCGGGTCATATCGGAGTGATAACCCTTCCAGAGGGTGCCGAAGTCCATGGTCACAAAGTCGCCGTCCTTTACCACGGCGTCTCCGGGCACACCGTGGGGCTTGCTGGTGTTGGGCCCGGTGATGGTAATCGGATCAAAGCTGTTGCCCTCACCCCCCAGCAGCATCATCCGGTAGGTGAGCTCCGCGGCAATGTCCCGCTCCCGGACACCGGGACGAATGTATTTCAGGATCTCCTCCAACGCCTGCTCCGCGATGCGCTGGGCCTTAACCAGATATGTGATCTCCTCCGGCTCCTTGACCGCACGCAGATCCAGAACCAGCTGCTCCGCCGGGGTAAAGGCTGCGCCGAGCTTCTCCTCCCGCTGCTTCCAGAGGCTGTAGGCCAGGCTCTTTTCCTCTGCGCCCACCGTCTGCGCGCCGGACAGCAATTCCCGCAGCTTCTCCTCCAGACCGTGCTCGGCATCATAGAGCACCACGTCCACGTCAACCGCCTCCGCCCGCGCGGCCTCGATATACCGGGAGTCGGTGACCAGCCACGCCCCCGCGGACGTGATGACTGCAGCGCCGTCCGTAATGGGAAAGCGGGCGGCGTAATAGACGTTCACGTCCGAAAAGAGGACCAGGGCGTCCAGCTGCTTCTCCTTCAGTTTCTTTTGGATTTTCTCAATTCGCGTCATTTTTCTCTGATTCTCCCTTGCTTTTGTTTTCATTTATCGTCCCGCCCCGGCACAGCGGAAGGGCCATTCGGCCCAGTAGCGCAGCCGGAGCCAGAAATTGCTGAATTCAATGGGCTTTACCGTCACGGCAAAGGCGCCGCAGCATTTGGCGCAGAGCGTGTCCGTATAGATCTGGTCTCCAATGAAGGCGGTCTCGCCCGGGCTGTGGCCGGTCTCGGCCAAAACCTCCCGGGCAGCCCTGACAAAGGGCTTTCTCGCCCGCTTGCGGTAAGGGAGGCCCAGGGCCGCGGAAAAGATTTCCGGGCGGGTCCCCTTGTTGTTGGAGAGGATGAAAAGCTCCAGGCCGGCTGCCTGCATATCCCTGACCCAGGCCCGCAGCCGGTCACTGGCGGCATTGACCGTGTAGGGAGCGATGGTATTGTCGATGTCCAGCAGGATAAAGCGGATACCGCGATCGGTGAACAGCCGGGGCGTCAGCTCATAGATATTGTCCTTCATTACATCGGGAACAGGAAAAGGAAACGGGGCGTTTCTCATGGAGCGCTGTCCTCCTTTTGCGCAGTGTCCGGATTCAGCAGCGGAAACGAGACCGTGAAGCGGGTGCCCACGGTGTCGCGGTGCTCCACGGCAATGGTTCCGCCGTTGGCGGCCACCGCATCGTGCACAATGGACAGCCCCAGTCCGCTGCCCCCCGCCTCACGGGACCGGGCCTTGTCAACGCGGTAAAAGCGGGAGAAGATATGGGGCATGTCCTCCTCCGGAATGCCGATTCCGGTGTCCTCCACCGTCAGCACCGCAAGTCCGGTCCCGGAGGTAAGCCGCAGAAACACATTTCCTCCGAAGCTGTTGTATTTCACCGCGTTCTCCGCCAGATTAAAGATAACCTGAAACAGGTCGTCCTCCGAGGCCAGGATATAGACGCCGGTCTCCAGCTCGGTATAGATCTTCACATTCTTCTGCTGGGCCAGAGGGAGCAGGAGATGCACCACCCTGCCGGTCAGCTTTTTGAGATTCACCGGCGCCCTTTCCGTCTGGATATTGCTGTCCATTTTTGTCAGCTTCATCAGCTTTTCCGTCATGCGCTGCAGGCGCTCGGCCTCCATTCCGATGTCCGTGACAAACTCCCGCATGGTCTCCGCGTCCATGTTGCTGCTCTGCACCACGCTGTCGCTGAGCAGACGGATCGAGGCCAGGGGCGTGCGCAGCTCGTGACTGGCGTCGGAGACAAACCGCCGGCGCAATTCCTCCGTCGCATCCAGCTTTCCCGTCATTTCATTGAAGGCCGCCGAGAGCTCCGCCACCTCGTCAATTCCCCGTACCTTCACCCGATAGTCATAGTTTCCCTCCCGCACGATCTTCATGGCCTTGACCAGCTCCCGCAGCCGCCGGGTCAGCCGGTCGGCAAAAAAGACGATGACCAGCAGGGTCACCGCACCCACCACCAGGGAGATATTCCGCAGCCGGATCTGAATCGAGCTGATCAGCCGCGCCTGACCGCTGTCGTTGTCGAGGATACAGACCGTGCCGATCACGCTGCCATAGCTCATCACCGGCGCTGCGGTGCGGCTGCGAAAGGAATTGCCGTCATATTTACAATAAAATACCGCTTCGCCGTTGAGCGCCCTGGCCGCCTCGGCAATATCGCAGTATTCCCCCACCGCAGGCGGACGGGAATCGGTGTCATAGAGAATCACGGCATAGGGATCTGTCACCACCACCCGCTCATATGCGCCCGCGTCCAGCAGCGCCATAACCTGTTCCACGCCGTCCTCGCTGAGCTGCTCCAGGGCCGAGAGAGAGCCGGACATGGCCGTGACCTGGCTCAGCATGGCACTCTGCTTGGTCGAGGCGACCACGTCCCGGGAGCTGATGGTGGGATAGGTGTTCAGCAGGCCGATGCTGATGATGACAAACAGGAAAAAGATCGTGATGAAGGTCATGGATATGCTGTATTTTGTTTTTGTCCGGGTTTCATCCATAGCATTCTACCGTCTCAGGCCTTGAAGAAATAGCCGACACCCCATTTTGTAATGATATGCTCCGGATTGGCCGGGTCCCGTTCCAGCTTTTCCCGCAGGCGGCGGATATGTACATCCACTGTGCGTTCTTCTCCGAAATAGTCAGAGCCCCAGACAATATCCAGCAGCGTCTCCCGGCTGTAGACCTTTCCCGCCCCCTGCATCAGCAGGTGCATCAGGTCAAACTCCTTGACGGTGAGGTCCACCTCCTCATTGTCCCGAAACGCCGCGCGGCGCTCCTCATCCAGGGTAATCCCCCCCAGGCTGAGACTGCCCGTCTCCTCCCTTGCGGTGGCCGTGGCGGCGCTGCGCCGCAGCAGCGCCCGTATGCGTGCCTTCACCTCCAGAATGTTAAAGGGCTTTGTGATATAGTCGTCCGCCCCGGCATCAAAACCAATGAGCTTGTCCGTATCCTCGCCCCGGGCAGTCAGCATGATGATCGGCACCGTGCTGCTCTGCCGTATGCGCATACATGCCTCCAATCCGTCCATCACCGGCATCATCAGATCCAGCAGAATCAGATCATATTGGTTTTTCTCCGCCATCTCCACAGCCGCCGCGCCGTCATAACAGACATCCACGGTGTAGCCCTCATTTTCCAGGTTGAATTTCAGGCCCTTGACCAGCAGCTTTTCGTCATCTACCACCAATATCTTTACGCTCATTCCGTTTCCTCCCATCTGAAATGCGCCGATTGCGAAGCAGCGTTTCACAATCGGCCAGTGTACTGGCACCTTCTGATTTGAACGAAATCGCAGTCATTTTGCGCAAATGTGAACGTGTCAGCGCACTAGGTTGTAATACGGTCCCGATTTGCCTCCAGGGTCTTTTGCCCCACTCCGCTGACCCTTGTCAGCGCCTCCGGGCTCTGAAAGGGGCCGTTTGCCTCCCGGTCCTCCACAATACGCCTCGCCAGCACCGCTCCGATCCCGGCGAGGGTCTGCAGCTCCTCCACCCCTGCGGTGTTGATATTCACGGCGCCGGCTCCGCCCGCATCCGCGGAAATATCTCGCACCGGGGCCTCCGTCCCGGAGATCACCTCAGTGGTCCGGGCGGCCGCGGCATGAAATTCCGGCACGCTCCTGCGGGCAGAGGCATGCCATATGCCTGTAAAAATAAGAAAAACCGCTGTGATCACAATGGCCCACAGCTCTGACCTTGAAAGCTTCATAGCGTGCTCCGCAGTAATCTTTTGTAATTAATTTGTAAAAAGAACCGGTTGCTTTTCCAGCGAATAATGACTATAATGGATAACAATTATGCAATGGACATCCAGCAGGAGACTCCTTGCCCTATCATATCACATTTCCCGGAGAATGAAATGAAAAAAAAGAAAATTCTTTCGTTTTTTTTGGCGCTGTGTCTGGCCGCGGTGCTGATGCCCGCCATTCCTGCCCGGGCGCTCACGGATCCCGACATCCAGTCCAGAGCGGCTGTGGTGATGGACCGCACCACCAGGGAGGTCTATTTTTCCCGGAATGCCGACGAGCTGGTCTATCCCGCCTCTACCACGAAGATCATGACCGTGCTTTTAGCGGTGGAAGCCGTTGAGCTGGGAAATGTCGCACTGGCCGACGAGGTCACCGCGGGAGAAAATATGCTCTTTGACCTGGTGGATGACGGCAGCACGGCCGGCATCACCGTGGGCGAAACCATGTCGCTGGAGAGCCTGCTGTACTGCGCCATGCTGTCCAGCGCCAACGAGGCCTGCAATATCATCGCCGAATATGTCGCCGGAAGCGTCCCTGCCTTTGTGGACCGTATGAACCAGAAGGCCGCGGAGCTGGGCTGTAGCAACACCCATTTTGCCAATGCCCACGGTCTTCCGGACAGCAATCACTACACCACCCCCTCAGACTTTTGCCGGATCGCCATGGAGGCCGCGTCCCATGATCTGTTCATGCGCATCTGCGGCACTGCCAGCGTGGACATTCCTGCCACCAACCTCAGCGCAGTGCGCCACCTGGTGAACTCCAACGCACTGCTCACAGCCGACTCCCACTACGGCTCCATTTACTATTATCCCGACGCCTCCGGTATCAAGACAGGATACACCAACGATGCCGGCTATTGCCTGGTTTCCACCGCAAGCCGCGATGGCATCAATCTGCTGTGCGCGGTATTCGGCGGCTATGCGGATACAGGTGAGGACGGCGTCACCCACTACTCCAACTTCGCCGACAGCATTACCCTTTATGACTGGGTTTTTGATAATTTCAGCTATCAGGACATTCTTCACCCCTCGGAAAATCTCGCCTCCGTGGATGTGAGTATGGGCAAGGATGCGGATTACGTCAACCTCCGCCCGGCCGGCTCCATCTCGCTGCTGCTGCCCAACGACTACGATCCCGAGGATTTTGACCTGGAATTCACCGTCTATGCCCTTCAGCAGGGGGAGACGGTCAACGCTCCGATCACCGCAGGTGAGGTGCTGGGCGAGGTCAGCGTCATGCGCAGCGGCGTCAGCTGCGGCACGGTAAAGCTGGTGGCTGCCTCCTCGGTGGAGCTGAGCCGCACTCAGTATATCCTGAGCCATGTCCGTGAGACCACCCACTCCTCCGCGTTCCGGATCATCGCCGCAGCGGCAATCGCAATTTTGGTGCTGTACCTTGCCTGGGTCATCCTGTACCGGGTAAAGGTACACCGCTACCGCCGGGCACTCCGCGCCGCACGGCGTCAATCCGCCGCGCAGCGGAGCGGACAGCGCAGCACCGCACCGCAGCGCTCCGCCCCTTCTGTCGAATTCTTCCCCGATGAGCCGCTCCCCCAGGAGGCCCTGAGCTCCGCCCGGCCGGTGGAAAACAAAACCGTTTATTCTGAGCCGGACGCTTCTTCGGCAAAAAGAGCGGAAAAAAAGCAGCCGGTCAGAGCTGCTGCGGCCGCAGAGCACGCCTCCGGTCAGGAAGGGCAGGACAGCGCCCGGAAGCAGTCCCGGTCCGCCCCGGAGGGGGCAGCGCTGCAGGAGCCGCTCTCCATGCTCGAAGACGATCAGGAGCGGGATTATTTTGAGGAATTTTTCCGGCAAAAATAACCCCGGGTCGTTTCCATACCACTGTTGCCGAAGCATCGGCACGCTATCCGGTTTTCGTTCCGCGATTCACTTCTGAAATTCACACAAAGCCTTGTGCTCAAGATGCACAGGAGAAATGCATCCCCGCGCACGACAGCAGGCATTCCGACCAGGGAAACGCCGGTTGTCGTGCGCGGCTTTTCAGCGCCCGGCGGCGGGATTCCCCCTCTGCCGCCTGCTGTGGGCGGCTTTTTTCGGTTTTTTATTCGTGTGAAAATGACAAAATGAAATCGTCTGTTTTCAATTTCTTTGCGCAAGGCGTAAAAGCTTTTCCACACAGCAAGATTTGTCTGGCAAAACTTCGAAATCTGTGATAAGGTGTATGCACCGCAGCGCAGGCAGGACATAACGGCTGTCTGATACTATTTTCAATAAGATGAAAGGCTGATACCATGCAATCAAAGGTTTTTGAACTGATCGAAAAAGAAATGCAGCGCCAGCAAGACACCGTTGAGCTCATCGCCAGCGAAAATTTCGTCAGCGAAAACGTGCTTCGTGCCGTGGGCTCCTGCCTGACCAACAAATATGCCGAGGGCTATCCGGCTGTCCGGGAAAGCGGAAACCGCGGCAGGTATTACGGCGGCTGCGAGGTCGTCAACGAGCTGGAGGAGTACTGCTGCACGCTCTGGAAGCAGATCTTCCGGACGGATTACCATGTCAACGTTCAGCCCCACTCCGGCAGCAGCGCCAACCTGGCCGCTTATTTCAGCGTTTTGCGCCCCGGAGACACAATCTTGTCCATGGACCTCAGCAACGGGGCCCATCTGACCCACGGCTCCCCGGTCAACTTCTCCGGCAAGCTGTTTCAGACCGTTTTTTACAACGTGGACGCAGCAGGCTATATTGATATGGCGGACGTGCGCGCCAAGGCCCTTGCGGCACGGCCCAAGCTGATTCTGGCAGGCGCTTCCGCTTATTCCCGCACCATCGACTTCGCCGCTTTTGCGGAGATTGCAAAGGAGGCAGGCGCCTTATTCATGGTGGATATGTCCCACATCGCCGGTCTGGTGGCCGCGGGAGATCACCCCTCCCCCTTCGGTCTGGCGGATATTATCACAACCACAACCCACAAGACACTCCGCGGCACCCGGGGCGGCATGATCTTCTGCCGTCCGGAGCTGGCGAAAAAGGTGGACTCCGCCGTCTTCCCCGGCACCCAGGGTGGTCCTCTGCTGCATGTCATCGCCGGAAAGGCCGTCACCGCCGAGGAGGCGCTGACCCCGGAATACAGAGAGTATATCCACCGCGTGGTGCGCAACTGCCGGGCCATGTGCGAGGCATTTGTGCGTATGGGCTATCAGGTCGTCACCGGAGGGACGGACAACCATCTGTTCCTGCTGGACCTGACCAATACCGGCCTCACAGGCAAGGAGGTCCAGGACGAGCTGGACCGGCACGGCATCACCCTCAACAAAAACTGTATCCCCGGCGAGACCCGTTCCCCCAAAGACACCTCCGGCGTCCGGATCGGCACCGCGGCCATGACGACCAGGGGCTATACGGAGGAGGATTTTGTCCGGGTGGCTGAGAAGATCGACCGGGTGATCCGCCAGATGATTCAGCTTCGGAAAAAGACTGCGTAACCCGGAAAACCTCCATGCGCCCTGGCACACCGCTGTGAAAGGGTGGGTACATGGAGGTTTTTCACAGCCATACGTCCATTTCCTCCTGCCGCCTTGACGGCAGAGAATTTTCAAATCGGATAAAGCCAGAAGCAATTTGGCAGTGTGTACGGTCTCGCGCACGCACTGCCAAATTCATACTAAACTTCTATAAAAAGCTTTCATCCCTTGAAGCTTTTTATCGCGCCGAAGGCGCGTAGAAGCTTGTATGAGTCGGCATTTGCGCCTTTTGGCGCAAATGGGCGACGCGTCAAGCTGCGCCTCTCCCATAAAAAGTTTCTACTTTTTATGGGAGAATAGTATGAGACAGGTTTTCAGCGCATTTTGCGCTGAAAACGCCGTGTGTTACGCGGCGTTTCTGATGAAAGAATTGAATCAGAAAGTAGTATTCGTTTCCGTTTATACCGGGGGAACCGGGCCCCGACTTCTTCACTCTGTCATCAAAACGGCCCGGCAGGGCGCGCCGTCACAGCCGGCGAGCTTCAGCGGAAGGGCACAGAGCAGATAACGTCCATCCGCAACCGCGCCCAGCCGGATTCCCTCCAGCAGGACAATTCCCGCGCCCAGCAGGATGTGATGGACCTCCGCAGGACTGTTCTCCGGCCCGAAGGTCTGGGATTCATTCCCGATCAGCCGCAGCCCGCTGCCGGCAAATACCCTGGCCGACGCAGCAGTTACCACCGTATGGCCGCGGAGCAATATGCGCGCATCTGCCCCGCATGCCCGCGCTTTGGCGCAAATACGCTGTGCAGCCTCCGCAGTCACTGCGCCTTCGTATGTTGCGACATATGCGGGCCCGGCAAATATCTCCGGCTCCAGCGCGTCCACAGTCCTGCCATCCTGGAAAAAGTGGAACGGCGCATCAATGTGGGTCCCGTTGTGCGCGCACAGACTGAGTGTTGTCAGGTTGCAGCCGTCTCCGTCCGGGATGGAGCGGATGCGCTGATACGCCGGTGCAGGATCACCGGGAAAAACCTGACAGCTGAAAAGCTCCTGGGAAATGTCGATGACCATCTCTGACGCTTCCTCCTGTTCTCTGGCCGCTTCCGGCCTTTGTACTGTTGCCCCTGCCGCGTGCTACGCGGCTTTTCTGATAAAAGCATTTAATCAGAAAAAGTATCATCAGCGCTTTCTAAGAGCCTGTTTAATATCTCCCCGCGCACGTCTTTTCGGCGGCTTTTCCGCCTGATTTTCGTTGCTCAACCTTGAAATCCACAA
>CAJOPB010000084.1 GCA_905236305.1 uncultured Oscillospiraceae bacterium
CATAGAACTGATCGTTGATGTCCTGAAACTCCACGCTTACGGTCGGTTCCTCCGAGAGCGCGTCCACCCAAATCGAATTCAGCGCCCCGCCGATGCCCGGCAGCTTCATAAAACCGCCCCATAGGATGTAATAGTACCCATCCCGCGGCGCGTCCTCCGGCAGCAGGGCGCGGAGCGCGGCGCAGTCCACCTCGGCGGCGTCTCCCTTGGGCGCAAGGGGCGGCTCCTCCGTTTCGCTCTCATAGACCGTGGAAAAGCACAGGTCCCCGCTGACATGCAGAACGGAAAAGCCCGTCAGATCCGTGCAGCGGGGGAGCGATATGCCGCGGAGCGCCGCCATGCTGAGCAGCAGCAGAAAAAGGGTGACGGCCGCCAGCCCGCGGAGCCGGCGGCGGGACCGCGGGCGGTAGTCACGCACCTGCCTGATGCGTTCCTTCACGCCGGAAAAGTCCGTTCCCCCGGCAAAAGCCGCCGGGAGGGATACCGCTTTGTCCCGCAGGAGAAGCATACTTTTCAGGAGGAGGCTGCCGTAGGCCAGCGCGTCCCCGCCGCGGCGCCGGATGGTCACGGCGTCGCAGATCTGCTCCATGTCCTCCTTCAGCTTCGGCGTTGAAGCGCGCAGGAGCGGATTCACCCAGAGAAGCGCGCACAGCACCTCCCAGAGGAAAAAGTACCACAGGTGCGCCAGGCGGATGTGGGTCTGTTCGTGGAGCAGGACGGTACGCAGCTCGTTCTCGCTGAGCTGTTCCCAGGCGAGGGTGGGAAGGACGATCCTCGGGCGAAGGACGCCCGCGGTGAAGGGGGAGACCGTCAAGGGGCAGAGATAAACCGTCTGGCCGTCGACTGTCCCCGTGGGCAGGCCGCGCAGCATGCGGTGGAGCTTCCGGCACCGGTGGAGCATCCCGGCCAGGCGGACCGCCACGCCCGCCAAGTACCCGTACCGAACCCACCAATAGCCGCAGCACCAGCTCTGCCACAGAAGCAGCGGAAGATACAGCTTGCTTCCGCTGTAATAGACGCCGAGCTTTCCCAGCAGCAGTACCGGCAGCATCGCCGCCCATACCGCGCCCTTTCCGAAGGTACTGTTGCGCAGGGCGGTATTCCGCAGCAGCAGGAGGATCCCCAGCACGGGCAGGGAGAATATGGCGCAGCGCCCCAAAAGCGTCACAAAGTAGACGGCGCAGAAGTCGACCATGGAGAGCGTCAGGCGGAGCGGCGCACAGTATGACCAGACGCTCATGTCCTCCCGCCGTCCTTCCGGGATTTCAGGATCTCCTCCAGCTCTTTCAGCTGTTCGTCTGTGAAGGCGGCGTTTTTCAGCAGCGCGGACACGGCGAAGGAGCTGTCGCCTCTGAAATACGTGTCGATGAAGTCCCGGCTCTTCTCCCGCAGGCACTCCTCCCGCGTCCGCAGGGGATAGTAGTGGTAGACGCGGCTGTCCCGCTCGTCCACAGCATAGCCCAGCAGCCCCTTCCGGCAGAGATGGTGGAGCAAAACCCGCTCCGTCCGCGCATCCAGCTTCGCCGCTTTGTCGATGCGGCTGAGGATCTCGGCAGAGGTGGGCCGGCCGTCGCTGTCCCACACCGCGTCCATAATCAGCCATTCCCGCTCGGTCGGCAGCATCTCTTCACGGTCCATAGCGGTACCTCCCTTGATTGTTTTTCTCTCTCACTATATCTATCGTTAATTTCTGTTAATTATTAATATGTTCTAACAAAAATTGTGCCCCAGCGTGGGACATCATTCGTCGCTGTTTCGCATTTGTATTGACATTGCACATATACTATTTTATAATACAGGCAAGGAGGGTGATAAAAATGGCTAGTATCAATATGAGCATCCGGACGGATTCCGAGTTAAAGGCGCAGGCTGAGGAGATCCTCTCTCAGCTTGGCATGAGCATGAACGGTACGATCAATATGTTTTTGCACCAGATCGTCCGCGATAAGGCTGTGCCGCTGTCCCTTTCGCTTTCGACGCCGGAAACGCTGTATGCCGATTTGATGAAAGCGCGGCAGGAACGCGAAAACGGCTATCTTGGCCGCACCGGGCGGCAGGTTTTGTCTGATATGGACCGCCTGATCGAAGCGGTAGAGGCGGACGCGAATGAAAAAGAAGCGGTATGAGGTCATCGTTTCCCGCCGCGCAGAGCAAATGCTGAAAAGCCATATCGGTTTTTTGGCGCGCGTCAGTGTGAAAGCGGCACGGCGTCTGCGGAATGCGTACGCCGAAACCCTCAGTGCGCTGGAGGATAATCCGTTCCAGTTTCCGCCTGCGGACGACCTGGGCTTGCCGGACGAGTACCGCAAAGCGCTGTTTGGCAAACGGTATCAAGCGATCCTCTATGTCGAGGGCGATACCGTCTATCTGGACGCGGTGCTGGACTGCCGGATGGATCATACGGGAATGATTTGAATATGCCGTACTTGCCGTGACAAAAAATCTATTGAGGGCTTGAAAGAGTATTTCTCGATAAAATCCCGCTCCCCGGGTGGATTTCCGGATTTATCTGTGTTATAGTGAAAAGCAGGTTTGGAGGAAACACCCATGTCTCTTGAAAATTACGAAGGCTCCGCGTTTGTCCTGTCCCTGCTGTGCCTCATCTACTGCCTCACCGCCAAGCGGCGGCAGTACCGCCTGCCCCAGGGGCTGAAGCATATGGTGCTGAACCAGCACTGCGTGTTTTTGGTCATGCTCACCTGCACCCTCTTCTCCTCCCTGGCCTCTGTTGGGGGGCAGCACCTGCAGGCCGCGGCCTCAGAGCGGGTGGTGTTCTGGCAGTATCTGCTCCACGCGGCCTATTTCTTTTTCCACACGCTCCTGCCGGTCTCCTTCGCCCTGTACATCATGGATGTCAACGGCGCCAGCATCGGCCGCCACCGCGGGTTTTTCCTGCTGTTCTCCCTGCCGTTTCTGCTCTGCGAGGTCCTGGTACTGACCAACAGCCTCACGGGCTATGTCTTTTATATGGATGAGCAGTTCCTCTATCACCGGGGGCCGCTGATCCTCCTGATTTACGCCATCGGGATGGGCTATCTGCTGCTGGGCTTCATCTTTTTCTTCCGCTATCAGAGGGCCATCCCCCGGGCAGACAGCCTGGCCATCGGCGTGATGATGGGGCTGTCGGCCCTGGGCATCGTGGTCCAGGGCATCCGCTCCGAGCTGTTGGTGGAGCTCTTTGGCGAGTCGCTGACCTGTCTGGGCATGATGGTGATGCTGGAGGAGCGCAGCGGGCATATCGACCCGGTCACCGGAGTGCTGAACCGCGTGGCCCTGGTGGACGCCAACCGCCGGCTCATCGAGAACGGCCAGAGCTACCGGATGGTGCTGGTGCGCCTGACGGACCTGGCGCTGTTCACCCGGCTGTTTAAGGGCCGGGAGGTGGAGAGCCTGCTCATGGCGGTGGCCTCCTGGCTGACGTCCCTGGCCGGGGAGCAGGACCTCTTTCATTACCGGGACAGGGATTTTGCCATCCTCTATTCCGACGGCACGGACTATGAAGCCGGCGAGGCGGCGGACAG
>CAJOPB010000085.1 GCA_905236305.1 uncultured Oscillospiraceae bacterium
CACGGCGGCGGCTTCAGCGGCGGCTACAGCAGCGAGCTGGAATTTGACGGCGAAGCCTTTTGCAAACAGGGCGTGATCTTCGTCAGCATGGGGTACCGCTGCGGCGTCTTCGGCTTTCTGGCCCACCCCTGGCTGGACGCGGAAAATCCGCGGCACATCTCCGGGAATTACGGCATTCTGGACCAGATTCTCGCGCTGCAGTGGGTCCATGACAACGCCGCGGCCTTCGGCGGCGACCCGGAGAACATCACGGTGTTCGGCCAGTCCGCCGGGGCAATGAGTACCCAGGTGCTGGTTTCCAGTCCGCTGACCGGGAGCATTCCGGCAAAGGCCATCCTGCAAAGCGGCATCCAGTGCGAGAGCGATTTCCTCTACTGCCCCACTCTGGCAGAGGAGGAGCAGCTTGGGAAGCGTTATATCGAGCTGACCGGCGCGGAAAGCCTCAAAGCGCTCCGCGCCATGACCGCGGAGGAACTGATGGCCTGCAAGCCGGCGTTTGACCGGGAAGCGTTTCAGGCGGGCAAGGGTCTGGTGCTGGTGCCGAATGTGGACGGCTATGTGCTGGCAGACACGGTCCGGGGGATTTACAGAGACGGAAAAATGAAACCAATCCCCTATATGAGCGGCTGCGTCACCGACGACCTGGGCAGCACTCCGGAGGAGCTGGCCGAGAGAAAGCCGGGCGTTTTGCTGGAGGAATCGAAACGGTGGAGCCTGAAATGCGAAGCACTGGGGCTGAATTCCTATGTGTATTACTTCCGGCACGAGCTGCCGGATGAGGGTGGGAAGGCCGTCCCCTCCTTCCACTCCGCTGAGATTTGGTATATGCAGGGGACGCTGGACCGCTGCTGGCGGCCGATGACCGGCGAGGACCGGACAGTCAGCAAAGAGATGGTGACGGCCTGGGCGAATTTCATGCGCACAGGAAGCCCCGGACCAGCCTGGCCGGCTTACAGAGCGGACAACCCCTTTGTAAAAGTGTTTTAATGCATCGGTTCTTCTTCGCCTGCCTCTTGAGGACTGCGTAAAAGCGATTGTTCAGTGGCAGCCGTTCCAGGGAAGTCCCTGCGAAAGAAATGGCGGCCTCCCTTCCCCGCTGCCCCGCGGAGCGCTGCTTTCTCGCCGGCAAAGTCTTTTGGACTTTGCCGGCGATTTGTGTTCAGGCGTCCCCAGCGTCTGAACTGGCCGCTGCATTGTTTACAATCTGTTTCTTGATGTTGCGGGACAGGAATGGTATGATGCTCTGGAACGGGGAATTTCAGCAAAAAATAATTTCTTTGATTCAGGAGGCTTTGCTATGGTGTGGTCAGACTATTTTTATTTTCTCACCCTGATTCTCTTTGTCGTGAGTCTGATTGCCTCTGGGGTGGTCAGGAGCAGGTTCAACAGATACGCGAAAGCTGCCACGGCAAACGGGATGACCGGCGCAATGGCCGCCCAGCGGATTTTACAGGCAAACGGCATCTATGACGTGTCGATCTCCGCGGCAGGCGGAACGCTGTCGGATAATTACGACCCTGCAGCGAAGGTGCTGCATCTTTCGGATGCGGTGCGCGGCGCAGCAAGCGTCTCGGCGGTTGCGGTTGCGGCGCATGAATGCGGTCACGCAATCCAGCACGCGCAGGAATACCCGCTTTTGATGCTGCGAAAGGCGCTTGTACCGTTTTGCAACATTGGCTCGATGGGCTCGTATGTTGCGATTTTGCTGGGGATTCTTTTCTCATGGAGCGGACTGATTACCTTGGGCGCAATCCTGTTTTCCGCGATTGTGCTGTTTAATCTTGTGACGCTGCCCGTTGAGATTGACGCCTCGCGCCGGGCGCTCTCCGAGGTCAGGCGGCTGAATCTGCTGACGGAGGAGGAATTGCGCGGCGGCAGAAAAGTGCTCTTTGCCGCCGGAATGACCTACTTTATCTCCCTTGTCACATCCATTGTCCAGCTTCTCCGCCTCCTGAGCCTTGCACAGCGGCGCAGGTAACGATGAGCAAAAGGGAGACAGCATATTTTATCTGATCGGACTTATTGGAAAAGGAGTTTTTGCAACAATGAATGAGAATGAAAACAAAAAGCGCGCGGACGCAATCGTAGAGCAAATCAAGGAGCTGGTCAAAAAGGGCAATATCGCCAGAATTATGGTCAGGCACGGCGAAAACGTGATATTGAATCTTCCGTTGAATGTCGGAATCTTCGGCACTGTGGTGGGCATCACCGCAGCACCCTGGGCCCTGATTGCGACGGCCATTGCAACCCTGGGCTTTGACTGCAAAATTGAGCTGGAAAAAACGGATGGGGAGATTCTTGAAATTCTCAGCAGAGACGTCGGGGAAAAAGCCGTAAGCTATGGCGCGGCAGTAGTGGATGAGGTCAAGGACCGCTTTCACAGGTGAGGTCCCCACCTGCGGAGACATCGGCATCCGGCATTCTTTCTCCGAATTGAGCGCGTGCGCGTGTTATACTTTTTCGCGGGAAGCGTGTATCGGTTTTATGAAAACGCAGGGAGCGTGATGAAGTGACAGATCTCCAAATCAAATATTTTCTGAAAGCCGCGCAGCGGCTCAATTTCTCTGAGGCTGCAAAGGAATTGTTCATTACCCAGCCCGCGCTGAGCCAGCAAATCACGGCAATCGAGAATGAACTTAATATGCAGCTGTTCATCCGGGATAAAAACAAGCTGCGCCTGACGCCCGCGGCCGCCGTGCTGCTGCGCGAATTGCCGGAGTGCAGCCGCCGGTACCGGGAGGCGATCACAAATGCCCGCGTAGCCAGTGAGGGACACAACGGTATTTTGCGCATGGGCGTGCTGGAGGGACAGACCCTGCCGGATAATTTTCGGGCAGCCTACCACGCCTTCCGTCAGGCATTTCCCAACGTGCATATGGAATTGTATATGCAGTCCTTCCGGCATCTGCGTCAGAGCCTGGATGAGCGAAGGCTGGACGCCGCTATGACAATCAAATTTGACGTTACAGACAGCCCCGCTTATCTGTGGATCATAACCGATCTGAACTATGCGGCCATGCTGGTTTCCAGAAACCATCCCCTCGCGGGTCAAAAGGTCCGCGGCTGGCGTGATCTGAAAAACGAGACGCTCATTATGGTGGATGACGGAGAGAGCGCAAAAGTGCGGGAAAAAATCGTGGAGGACTGCAGGCAGGCGGAGTTTGTGCCGCGTCTGCTGCTGGCCCCCTCGCTGAATGATCAGATGCTTTGGATTGACGCCGCCCTTGGGGTGGGGATCAGCAACACAGGCACCTATATCTACTCCCATCCGAATATCTTCTGCCTGAAAAAGCTGCCCTTCGACAGCAGAGATTATTTTGTCATTGCCTGGCATCGGGAGAACATCAATCCGGCAGTCGCCCTTTTCACCAACTTTGTTGACGAATATATTCAAAAGCAAGAGCTGTTGAAGTGAACAGGCTTGTGGATTCCGGCAGGTATAAGGTTTTGCTTATACCTGCCAAGCTTTTTCTTTCTGGACAGATCGGCTCCAAGGGATAAAATAAAGGTATCAGACTTGAAAAGGAGGCTTTCCCCTGTGGCAGATCATAAATCAGAACTCGAAGCGCGCGCCGGCCGCGTCAAAACGGCAATTTCCCTCGGCACCCCGGACCGCGTTCCCTTTGTCCCCACGATGGGCAATCTCGTCGCGCTGGAATATGGCGTTACCATCCGGGACGCCATGATGGATCAGACCGCGGTAATCCCTGCGATTGACCGTATGCTGGAGGACATGAAGCCGGATTACTTTTATTCTCTGGACTTCTTTCCCAAAAAAGCTCTGGACATATTAAAGCCGGTCAATATCAATTATCCGGGCAAAACTCCTGCGTTTGACGACAACTTTACTTATCAGGTAGCAGACCACACCTTTATGGAGGAGGACGACTATGATGAATTTCTGCGGGACCCCTCCGCGTTTCTGCTGCGGCGTGTCCTCGCGGATAAATATCAGGCGCTGGGTGGTCTGAAAATCCTGAATCCCTTCAGCTTATGCGGTTCAACGGTAATGGGCTTTGCAGCACTGTCTGCGCCCCCGCTGGCCGGAGCGCTGGAGGCCATGCTTTCCGCGGGACAGGAGGTACAGCGGTACATCGAAAGCTCCGTCGCATTCAATATGCACCTGATCGAAAAAGGCTTCCCGGTCTGGGGAAATGCTGTAGCCACAGCCCCGTTTGACGCCTTCGCGGACAACATCCGCGGACTGATCAACACGGTCATGGATTTGCAGACCGATCCGGAGCTGCTTGCCGAGGCAGTGGACCGCTTCACCGATGTTCTGATTCCCGATGCCATTGCCACGGCAAAGCTGATGCATTCGGACAATGTTTTTATTCCGCTGCACATCGGGGTGGACGAATTCATGTCCTGCGACGACTACGAGCAATATTACTGGCCGTCCCTGAAAAAAATGATCTGCGCGCTGGTGGATGCCGGTATCACACCCTTTGTGTTCTGCGAGGGCAACTACTTCACGCGGCTTGACTGCATCAAGGATGTGCCCAAGGGCAAGGTCGTCTATCTCTTTGAAAAGCAGGATATGGCGAACGCGAAAAAGAAGCTGGAGGGGACGGCCTGCATTGCCGGAAACCTCAGCACGGCGACACTGATGGTCGGGACGAAGGAGCAGGTGGTAGAGGAGACGCGGCGGCTTCTTGACATCTGCGCTCCCGGCGGCGGCTATCTCATGTCGAACAACATCTCTTTGGATAACTGCAAGCGGGAAAATCTGGCCGCATGGTATGAGGCAGTGGAAAAATACGGCTGCTATTGACGGGTCAGGTGCCTTGCTTTGAGGGAGTAATACTAACTCAAACTTCGGTGCGCCCAGGCAAGGGTGTAACGTATAGCGGGAAACATATCCCGGCCGGAAAGGTCTAACCAGCCACCGGTAGCGAGTCATGGATACGCGGCAGCAATGCTGCGGGTCAAGCGTAGACAGCGAGGCGATAGG
>CAJOPB010000086.1 GCA_905236305.1 uncultured Oscillospiraceae bacterium
CTGATAGAAGGTATAGGACGTGCTTGCCGTCAGTCCGGTGAACGTCGGGCTGGCCTGCCATGCCGTTGCGTCCATGCTGTACTCGCCATTCGTGATCGGCGTCAGTGTGATGCTGGTGGCCGACACGCTGCTCGCCGACGGCGTAGCGGGCACATTCTGATCCGCCTTGCGGATCGTCACGGTGACACAAGCCGCCTCGCTGTCGCTGTGGTTGCCGTCGCCCGCGGCCTTGTACCAGACGGAATAGGTGCCGGCGTCCGTGCCGGTGGGGATGAGCGTGCTGTAGCCCAGCGCGGGCGTGGTGGTGCTGTTAGTTCCGATGCAATATTGTGTTGTGCCGCCCGTCGCAGTGCCGGCGGTAACAAGCGCCTGCGCCTGACCCGTGTAGGTCAGTGATTTCGCTGTGGGCGCGCTGGTGACAGATGACGCGGCCTTGCCGATGGTATAGGTCACGCTGGCAGTAGCGCTGCCCAGCGTAATGCTGGCGGTGTAGGTTCCCGCGTCTGTTGGGGCTGCATCCAGTGCTCTGGCGCCGCTCTGATAGACTACGCTGGGCGTATCGACGCCGCTGATGCCGCCGGTGAGGATGGCGTCCGCGCTGCCCTCTCCGCCGTAGGTGGCCAGAGCAGGTTTGCCGATGGTGATGGTCGCTGTGCCGCCCTCGTGCCCGTCGGCGGTGCAGGCAGCCGTGATGGAAGCGCCGCTGGCGGTGTAGCTCCAGTTATGGACGTGTGTGGGATGCGCGCCCCAAGCCAGCGTTCCAAAGCCGTCGTTGCCGTCGATGTACCAGTGGGCGGCCTCCGCTTCCGCTTCTGTCTCGCCGTTGATCCGCAGCACATGGTTCAGCGTCACCGTATACTGGGAGCTTTCACTCTGCGCGGCATAATACCCGTTGGCCTCCTGGGTCTGAGCTGTCCAGCCGGACGCGGCGGCAGAGGTGATGTTGGTATTGCCGTCCCCGCAAGTGATGTCGCCGGCGAAAGTGCCCAGATTGGCGAAGCTGCCTCCCTGGCCGAGGTTCAGCACGGCCGCGGCGCGGTCAGCGGAATACTGGGTCCCGTCCGTGTTGTCGGGATCCTTGAACTCGTGGTAGAAGACCACGGTTTTTCCTTCCAGCACCTCCAAGCTGGCGTCGTTGCCCACCGTGACGCTGGCGCCCGGCAGGAATTTGTAGTCCTCGGTAAAGCGGTAGCTGCCGCCGTTGAGCTGGAAGCCGATGTCCCCGTCGATGGGGAAGATATAATCGCCTGTGGAGAGGTCCATGCCCACGATGTTCAGCGTGCTGCGGGAGAAGTCCGCGCTGCCGCTGATCGTGTAGAGCTCCCGCTGGCTTGCGCTATTGTAGGTGCGCAGCACATATGCGCCGTCCCCGGTCAGACGGATCAGGCCGTTGGTGTTGTTGATCTGCGGGAATCTCGTAAAGTAGTAGCTGCCGCTGGCGTACATTTTTACCAGTCCGACATAGGACGCGCCAGGTTCGATGCGGATGGGCGTCTCGATGTTATGGCAGTCATACTCGTTCATCGGGTAGACTTCCTTCACATACATTTCAAGAGCCTGGGAGCCGCCGCGCCAGTTCCGCACCACATACAGGTCTCCCACTTCGCTGCCCTGCCGCGCGATGACCGTACCCATGCCGGTGATGTAGCCGAAGCAATCCAGCACGCCGTTGACGGCAATGCTGCCGTTCAGCGCAATCTTTCCGTAACCGCCGGTAACTTCCTGGTCGTAGTGGCCCGCCGCCGCGATGCCCGTTACGGCGTTGACCAGCAGCGTGCCGTTTACCGTCAGCGTTACGCCTTCGGGTACAGTCAGCGTCCGGTACAGCTCCGCAGCTCTGGAAGTGCCCGGGTTGTCGTAGTTTCTGCCGTTCTGGTAGCCGATGTCGTTGTCCTTGCAGGGGACCAGCAGGGTCACGCCCGCCGGCACCGTGGTATCCTCGGAAAGCGCCGCGTCCCGCGCCAGGACGACCCGCTGGCCCTCCGCGGCGTTTTCAAGCGCCACAGCCAGCGTCCGATAGGTCGTGTTCCCGATCACCGCGTCGTAGGTCTTGTCATACTGGGCGGTGTAGGTCACGTCCTCCGTCACCTCCGCCACCGTCTTGTCCCAACCGGTAAAGGCATAGCTGCCGTTGTTATCGTCCGCTTTGCCTGTATTCTCCGGGGCCCTGGGCATCGCGCCGTAGCGGTAGGGTTCCTCGATCTGCGTCCCGTTCACATTCCATGTGACGGTATGCACGTCTCTGTCATAGTACAGGTCGATGGTCAGCGAACCGTCGCCCTTGACGACGCCCTTCGTCACGCTGTTGTCACGGAGCGTAAAGCCGGTGTAGGGCTTGATCTGTCCGTAGACCTCGCTGTCCGTCGCGCCGGTCAGCAGCTCCGTATCCGCCAGGGTGTAGGTGTCGCCATCCAGATCCTGCTTGTAATGCCGCACGTTGTAGGGGATGGAGCCCATCGCCTGCCATTTGGCGGTGAGCGTCACGTCTCTCGTTATGGACACGACGTCGCCGGTCACAAGCTGCGCCCCTTCGCCGCCGTCCAGATACCAGCCGGCGAAGGTGTAGCCCGCCTTTTCCGGCGTGGGCAGCGTGTATACGCTGTCGTAAACCGCTTCCACCGTGGAGGAATCCACCGTGCCGCCGTCGGGGGCCAGGGTGAGCGTGTAGGTGTTGGCAGTCCACTGTGCCTTCAGGGTCGTGTTCCGTACTACCTTGACGACGGAGGCCGCTGTGATCTTCTCGTTTTCGAGATACCAGCCGTCGCAGGTATAGCCTGTTTTGCTGACCGTGGGGAGGGTCCCATAAGCGCTGTCATACGTCACGGTGATGGGTTCCGCCGTGCCGGCGCCGCCGTTGGCGTCAAAGGAGATTTCGTATTCGTTTGCCGTCCACACGGCCTTCAGCGCCAGTCCCTCCGTGGGCATAACCGTTACGTCGGTAAAGGCAAAGGGAGTTCCGTCCGCTTTTGTCCAGCCTCCGAAGGTATAGCCTGTCTTTTGCGGGTCCGCCGGCGGGGAGATCAGGGTGCCGGGCCGCTTGACGATGGAATCCACCGCGCTGCCGCCGTCGCTGTCGAAGGACAGCGTGACGAAGGCCGCTGCATTGGGCTGTTTTCCCTGCTCAAAGAAGTAGATCATATAGGGCACCGAGATGTTCACACCCTCGTCCGTTGTCCCCAGCAGATCCGCCGCCACGCCGGTGCCGGCCAGGATGCCGACGGTCATAGTCTCTTGCTGTTCCCGCAGCCAGTTCTCAAACGCGGCCTTTTCTGAATATCCGTTCTCCTCCGCAATGGTTTGCCAGGCGATCTCCAACATGATAGAGAACTGAGCCGTCTTGCTGATGGGGTCGCTGTCGCCGATACGGATGGTGCCGACGCCGTCATAGTTGAACAGGGCCTTCAAAAATTCGTTGTTCAGCATGTCCTTCGCCGGCTTATCCATGTTTGTCAGCTCGACATAGAGGACGTTTCTGCCATCGGCGTTCTTTTCCTTCAGCTCCAGCGCCGCGATATCCTTCAGGGCGCCGCTGTTGATGCCGGGAACCGCAGCGGCTGCTGCAGCCTCTGTCTGCGCCGTCTCGTGGCTGTTGATCGCCGCGAACAGCGCCGCGGGGTCGTAGTTTTCCCGCTGGTCCGCGTTCAGCTTTGCGTAATAGCTTCGGGCCTGGGCCAGAGTTTCGTCGCTGATGGCCAGGTCATTGAGCAGTTCCAGATAGCTGTTCCATTGGGCGGCAATCTTCACATCGGCGTCGGGCATTGTTTCGGGATAGCTCGCCCAGCCCTTGAAGACATAGCCCTCCCTGGCCGGATCGTTCTCCGGCGCGACGACGGCTGTACCGTAATCTTGCCGCTGCATCCTGTATTCCACGTCGTCCGTCAGCATCCAGGATACGGTATGGCTGTTGATCTGCCAGTTGGCGGTGTAGGTCTTGCTGCCCGTGCTGCCCTTCGAGATCTCCACCGCCTTCTGCGGGGTGCTCCCGTTGCTGCCCGTCCAGCCGAGGAAGGTATAACCGGTTTTCTCCGGCGTCGGGAGCGTGATGGCGTCATATTCCACCGTGAAGGTCATCTTGAAGCTGCCGTCGCTCTGTTCCAGGAACGCGCTGTTGGCGAGCTCCCCGCCTTCGGGATACAGCGAGATTGTATAGCCGATGGCGTCCGCCCATACTGCCGTCAGCACAGTGTCCCCCGCGGTCAGGTAGGCGTTGTCCTTCGTGATCTGCTTGCCGCTCTCGTCCTTCCAATAGTCGAAGGTATAGCCCGGCCGCGTCGGGACCGGGAGCTCGCCGTCGGTCAGCTCCGCGCTCTCGCCGTAGCGCTTGCCATAGGTGACGGTGAAGCTCTCCGGAGTTACCGTCGTGCCGTCAGGGTCGCTGCAGGTCACGTTGTAGGTGTTGCCGGCCAGCGCCGCCGTCGCCTCCGTGATCGCCGCGGCCCAGGCGTCCACCGTGGACTGCTGGCCCAGCAGCAACCCCTCCTGCACCGCATTTACCGCGGTTTGCAGCGCCGTGAGGGTCGCGTCTGTGTAGCCCGGTTGATTCAAATTCTCCCCGGCCTTTGCCTTCGCCGCGTCAATGGCGGCGTTCACGGCGGTGTAATCGGCCTTAGAGAAAACGATATTTTTGTCCGCGTCATAGCTCCAGTTCGAGCCAGTTCCGGTCTCGCCGTTCAGGGTCAGGCCGAAGGTGAGGCTGCGGGTGCCGTTGTTGTAGCCGTTGGCTTCTTTGGTTGTGGCGCTCCAGGACATGCCGGTGATGCCGTCCGCGTTTTCCGTCGTCATCGTTCCGGCAAAGGTGCCGTTGTTCGTCAGGCTGCTGTCGCCCTTGAGTGTCAGCGTCGCCGCGCCGCGGCTGGCGGAATACTGGGTGTTGTCCGTATTGGCGGGGTCCGCAGTGTGGAAGGAATCATAGAATACCACGGTCTTTCCGCTTTCAATGGACAGCGCCGCGTCGTCGTTCACCGTCATGGTGGCGCCGGGCATGAACTTGTAGCTCTCGGCAAAGCTGTACGCGCCGTCGTTGAGCACATAGTCGTAAATGCCGTTGATGGGATAGATGAAGTTGTTCTCTGCGGTGGACATGTTCATGCCCACGATATTCAGTGCGCTGCTGACAAAGCGCCCGCCGCCGGTGAGGGTATAGGTTTCGCGGCCGTTCTGATAGCTCTTGACTGCGATGGCCCCTTCCGTCAGACGGATCAGGCCGTTGGCGTTGTCCACCTGCGGGAACCGGGTCTGGTAGTAGCTGCCGCTGGCGAACATCTTGACAAAGCCGGTATAGGTCGCCCCGCTGCGGATGGTGACGGGCACCTGAATATTGTGCAGCTCGTACTCGTTCATCGGATAGACGCTGTTGTTGTACATGGCGTAGGCCTGGGTGCCGCCGCGCCAGTTTTTGACCACGTAGAGGTCGCTGACCGTGCCGCCGCTCTGAGCGGTGACGCTGCCGCTGCCGGTCACATAGCCGTAGTTATCAAGCATACCGCCGCTGCCGACAACGATCTCGCCATTGAGCACGATCTGGCCGTAACCGCCGGTGATGTCCTGGTCGTAGTGGCCTGCCGCCGGGCGGCCGGAGACGGAGTTGACCAGCAGCTTGCCGTTGACTGTGAGGGTCGCGCCCTCCGCCACGGTCAGAGTACGGTAGAGCGTCTTCCCCCTGTAATTGCCGTTGGCATAGAACGCCTCATTATTATAGTTATATCCGGTTTCGGAGTAGCCCGCGTCCGCGCCGGAGCTGGGAACCAGCAGCATCACGCCGGCGGGGATGGTGAGGCTCTCAGTCACGGTGGCGTCCTGCGCCAGGATCACCAGGTTTCCGGTTGCAGACGCGCCAAAAGCGTCTTTCAATGTTGGGTAAAGTGTTCCGCCGCGGTAGGCCTGATAGGTATCCGCCGCCGCGAAGCAGGCGTAGACCACATCGTTCTCGTTGCCGACCACATGGGTATAGTTCGTCTCGAAGGACAGGAGATTCCCGCCCGAAGCCGCATCGTACCAGCCGTAGAACCGCCCGCCGGACTTGGGGGCCGCCGTGAGCGTGATGATACTGCCGACGCCGACATCATTGCTGCCCACCTGGAAGCCCGCGGCCGTAACAGTACCGTATGCCTCGCTGCCGCCGGTATAGCCTATGGTCAGCTGAGCGGATTGGGCGGTGAATGCCACGCCGGACACCGCCACCAGGTCCTCCCCTCTGTCGATGCTGTAATCCTTGGCATAGACAAAGGTCAGGGTGTGTTTTGCGTTCGCATCGCCGGTGATTTGGAGGGTAGCTGACTTCCATCCGGCTCCATTATTCTCCCCGGAATACTCTCCCAGCGTTTTGCCCTGCTCATCCAGGACGCGAAGCTTGTCGCTGCCTTCGCTGTCGGCATAGTAATTGAACGACAGCGTACCGACGCCGTTCACCGTGACCGCCATGCGGGCCTCGGTGCTCTGCTGCCCCTGGTTGTTGGGGACATAGGCCAGGCTGCCATGGAAGCTCTCGTTCCTGGACCACCAATAATTCGGGTTCATCACAGGGTCAACGCTGTCCACAGTGGGCCAGTCCGTCTTAGCCTGGGCGGAGGAACCCGGCGAGAGGTAGAAGGTGTATATGCCGCTCATCCAGCCGTCTTTCACAAAGGTCAGCTCCACCACCCGCGGCTTGTCTGTTACCGTGCCGACGGGCGCGGTGTTGTCCCAGTTGTCGGTGTAAAGCTCCTGCTCGCCGGTCACGGCGGCGGACTTGCCGTCCACCTTGACCGACATGCTGTCATAGTCCCCGTCGTTTTTCAGCGCCAGCGTGTAAGCGGTCGCGCTGTCCGCCGCCGCCACCCGGAAGACCTGGCCGTCGGAGCTCAGCCGGAGGGTGCCGGTGGCCGCGCCGTCCTTCGCGCCGATGACCACCGCCGTCTTCGGCAACGCCACCTTCTTTGCCGTGATGTTTTTGAGCCAGAAGGTCTGGTAACGGGCGCTGCCGTATTCATTGTCCGCCTTGTTCACCGCGCGGAACTCCACCGTGTGCGCTTTGGTTGTGTCGCTGAACGCGACGCCCTGGCGCGCGAAGGTATCCGTGAAGCCGTCTTCGCTGTTTCTGGTGTAGGCCTTGCTGCCATCCACCCAGACCTCAAAGTCGACGGTATTCCACGCGCTGTAAAGCTCCTCCCAATAGATGCCCTGCCAGCCGGCCTCGACATTTACCGTCAGTTTGGAGGTGGTGCCGGCGTCGCGGCTGCCGCTGGCGATGGCATTGCGGGCGCTGTCCCAGTACCAGCCGCCTGTCGCGCTGTTGGCCGTGACGGCCACGCCGCTTTCGGAACCGCCCAGCAGGACGCGGCCCAGGACCTCCGTGCCGGTGAAGCCCTCTGGGGCGGTATTGGAAACCTGGATGTTCCTCACCAGGGCCTGGCAGGTCTCCGCTTCTGAACCGCTTGTCTGCTTGTACCGAACCGTGACGGTGTTTTCCTTCGTGGTGTCATGGAACACAAAGGTCTGTGTCTGGTAATCGGCCTTGTTTCCATAAATCCACGCCCCGTTGGGGGTGGCGCCGGGGGCGGAAATCCGTGTATTCGCGTTGCCGTAGCTGGTCAGCGGTTCATCGTCCCAGCCAAGGGCGGGACCCCGCATCATTCCGCGATTCTTTACGTCCATGGTCAGCGTTTTCACCCCGGCAGGGACTTTCAGCACCAGCGTTGCATAGGAATCCGTATTGCTGCTGTTGTTGCCAGCGACCAGATCGTTTCCGCTGACATAGAAGGAGTAGCCCTCGCTGCCCATGGAGGCCTTGACGCCGGAGGGCAGCAGGGAGGAGGGGTCGGTGAACCGCGCTTCCAGCGCGTAGTTTTTGCCGACTTTTAAGCTGTATTCCGGGTCGCGGGTCATCAGTGCACTTCCGCTGTACCAACCGTCGAACAGGTATCCCTCTTTGGCGGCGGCACGGTAGGTGCAGGCCAGGCCCAGATCCTGGGTGATGGAGCCGGGTTCCTGCGCCGCGCCGTTCAGCGTCACGGAACCGTAGCCGTTGTTGTAGCTCAACGTGGCTGTTGCGGTGGGCGTTTCCGAGCTGATCTGGATATTTTTGAGATATAAGGCCCTGGAATTGGTGCTGGTGGAGGAGTTGACATATACGAAGCGTACCGTATGGGTTCCGCCCGTCAGATTGATGCTGTTCGTCGAATAGGTAAATGTTGATACCGTTTTGCTGGCGTTTCCTCCCGCATCAGTCAGCTTTATGATGCTGTCGCTTGCGGTAAAGTCACCGTCTGAGCCTGTTGGCTTCGCGTTTGGATTGTCGACTATGACATAGCTAAATTGCGGGCCGTTTACACATACCGCGTAATCATAGGTCATTATCGCGGTGGCTCCGGTCGGTACTGTAACATTCAGCGTCAGATAGGAGAAAGAGGGAATATTTGCCGCTGCCGGGACCTGGTTGCCGGAGCTGATGACGCTCTGTCCGTTCACGGTTCCCGCCAGCTTCCAGGGATAGCCGTCTTCGTCGTTCACGAAGGTGACCTTGTCCGCCCCCTCCGTCACCGCGACAGCAGGATTGAAAGCGGAAGTTTTTGCAGTCAATTTGACCGCAGCTGTGGCAGTGCTGGAATAAATATAGTGTCCCTGGTTCTGGAGGGTGCTGCCGTTGAGGTACCAGCCGTCCCAGGAGAAGCCCTGCTTTGTATAGGCGGTCAGGGTATAGGGCACATCCTTGAATATTTTCGCGGTCTTCGCGCCGTTGAGCGATTCACCGTTATATTGAATGTCCACGGCGCTCTCGTCGTAGGTCAGCGACAGCGTATAGGAGGGCGCGTCAGTGAGCTTGAGGCCGGTGATAAACCCGCCGTCCAAGCCGCAGAAGGTACCACTGTCCTCGGAAAAGCGGAACTGCACCTTGTGCGATCCCGCGGGAATACCCACGCTGTACGCGGTAAACGTCAGGTCGGAGAGGCTTGTCGCGTACTCTGTACTGTTCTTTTTCAGGCCGCCCAGGGAACCGACCTTCATGTCGTCCCAGCTCCTGTTTTTGGACAGCACCAGCTCGTCGTCAAGCAGGATCTCCAGGTAGTCGTATAGGTTGCCCCAGGGATAGGTGCTGGTATCGGTGCCAATGGCCTCGCTGGAACCCGCGAATTTGAATTCCAGCACTTTGGCCTGGCCGCTGGGGACGTTGATATTCAGGGTCAGGGTGGAGTAGCTGCTGCCATGCCCGTCATTGCCGGAGCGTACCACCCTCTGCCCGTTGACCTCCCCCGCGTAGCGCCAGGGATAGGTGGCGTCATTGGTATAGCTGATGCCTCCCATAACCGCATCAAAGCCGCTTGCGAAGCTTCCGGTCAGGGTCAGGTCCCCTGTGACCGTGACCGCGGCGGGGCTGCCGGTGTAGACGTACTCCCCCGCGGCGTTCTTCCAGCCCACAAAGGCCATGTCGTCTGTACCGGTTTCCGTGACTTGGATGTATACGGTGTTCCCCTCGGACACGCTAAAGCTGCCGCCATTTGCCACGGCGTTTGTGGCTGTGGCGGAGGTGGCGCCCTGGGCGACCGTGCCGTATGTCGCGTTGTAGTTCAGCGTGATGGTATACTGGGCTTTCTTATAGAATTTTGCTACGATGGTTTCCGTGGTGTCAAAGGTATAGCTCAACTCCGCTTCCGCGCTCACCAGCGTGTCGCCCCGGAACCAGCCGCCGAAGAGATAGTCCGCGTCTGGGGCGGCGCTAAGGGTCACGGCGCGGCCTGGAATGGAGGTGAGGGTCTGCTCCGTATCCGTGTCCTTGAGCCAGGCAGCGCCGTTTCTCTTCACAGTGGCGTTGGCCGCGCCGAAGCCCTGGTCGCCCTCGGTTTTGACTGTCAGAGTGGCAGTGGAATCAGCGCCGGCAAGGGCAATGTTTTTGAGCTTTACCCAGTTGCTCTTGGCGGCCGCCGTCCTGTTATAGGAGGCTGTCAGCGTATATTCGCCGGCGGGAACCTCCCATGCGTCATCCCCGGTTACAACTGCGGTGCCGCTGTTGGAGGTGTTGCTGCCTTTATACATCTCGGTACGGATATCCTCGCTGCCGTTGTTCAGCGTCAGGGAAAGCCCGTCGGTATTGCGGGCGGATACCTCGTAATCAAAGGCGAGCACAGATGTCTCCGTGGCAGTAAACTTTAAATATAGTGTGCTGGTGGTTTTGTTCGTGGTCAGCGTGGCGCTGCTGAGGGTTCCATCGGCGCTGCCGGTCCAGGGATAGGTACTGGTGGTGCCCACCGCCGTCACCCAGCCGGGGATGCCCGCCATGGTCTTGGGCACAATTTTAGCAGTCAGCGTCGCGCTGCCGTTGGGGGTATATTTATAACTGGCGGCGGTGCTGACCCGCTCCCCATTCGCATACCAGCCGTCGAACACAGTATAATCGGCATTCGCCACCGTAACGGTAAGGGTATACTGGGTCCCGCCGTAGACATCTATCGTGTCGTCGTTGGAGACTTCTGCGCCGTCCACCTTGATTGTTCCATTGCCCTCAATTCCCAGCGTGAGGGTATACGCGGCCTTGGACTGGAACTTCGCCGTTATGGTCATAGGATCGGTGACGGTGTAGGTGAAAGTGCTGTTTCCGCTGATCTTTGTTTCGCCGGCGTACCAGCCTTCGAATATGGCAGCGTTGCCGTCTACGGCTTTCAGGGTGACGGTCTCGCCGCTGACCACCGTCGCGCTGCTCCCGTTGTTCACTGTGGCGGAAGCGCCGGCCAGGTCGACGGAGGCGTCGATGCCCGCAGCCTCAACGGTGACGGTTCGGAGGGTGTCGGGGTCGATGATCGAGAAGTTTTTTAGCGTGGCCGTTTTTTGGGCTTTCGCTGAAGTTGTCTCAGTCCAGACAACGGTATTCTCACCCTCGGCAAGGTCGATTGTAAAGCTCTCACCAGTGGTATTTTTTGAATTAAATAAAGTGACCGAATCGCCGCTGCCCAGTTGATAAGTAAGGGTTGCGCTTGCGGCGGACTGGGTAGCAGTAAATTCCATCTGCGCCGCTTTTGATACCGTGATCGCGAGCGTCAAAGTCTGGGAGTCACCGCTTTTTTTCTGGGTCTTGAGTGTCGCAACACCATTTGTGATCGAAACATAAGTGCTGCTGCTCTCCGTCCACTCCGCCGCGGTGACGAGCGTGCCGTCCACCGGGATCAGGCTCGTGCCGTCCAACGCCAGCACCCCCGCGGGCATCAGCCCCGCGCACAGCACCAGCGTGAGCAGGATCGCCAGCCCACGGCGTATACTTCTCCGGATACTCCCTTTTTCCATTACAAGCACCTTCCTTTTTCTTCATTGCCATAGAATGTGATTGAAATACGCGCAAACGAACGCTTTTGGAAAAAGCGCTCGTTTCCACGCCCCGGAGGGCGGGACAGGGCCGAAGCCCTGCCCCGCTTTCTTCGGGGTTTGCTTTGGGAATGGGAATCGCTTTTTCGCGGGGCTGCTCCGATTACTCATTAGTGCTGCCGCCAGAGCCGCCGCTGCCGCTGCCGGTGGCAACGGCTTTCAGCCCGCCGCTGACCGTCGAAAGATTCTTCACAGTACTAAAGTTGATGGTAAACGACGTGGTTTTGCCGGCCTTGTCGACGACGTTTACGGTGGCGGTTTTTCCATTCAGGTTTTTCAGATCGGCGTCCGCATACGCCAGATCGGCAAAGCAGTTGACCACAAAGCCCTTGACTTCTGCGTTGGTCGCGCCGGCCTTCAGCTCTTTTGTGCCGGACTGCTTATTGTTCGTAAGCTTCTCAACCTTGTCCGTGTTTTTATTAATCAGGCTCTGGATCATGCTCGTGATCGCTTCGTCGATATTGCTGATTTTCTTCGTCGAATTGCTTGGAATTTCAACGTTGATCGTGTTTCCGCGCGCCTCGGTGAGGTACATCACGGCATAGGGCGTCTTGCTGCTCTCTTCGCCGTCCTGCATCGTTTGGTTCGCGGTGTCGATCGCATCAAGAACGATGGCGTAGGGATCGATCACGGTGAAGGTGAAGGTGTACGTCGCCTCGCTCGTGACGTTGCCGGACACGCTTGTGACCTTGATCGTCACATTCTTGCCATCGAGGCCCTTGATGCCCTGACCGACGACGCTCTGGAGCGTATGCGTTGCGTCAGTGTCATACTGGAGCTTTGCCACAAAGCCGGTCACCGAGGAAGAAGTCGCGGTTGCCGCGTCCAGCGTTGTCGCGCTGTTCTTTGCGTCGCTCAGCGTGGTGGTTCCCCAGGTCTTGGGATCGGTCTTATCAAATCCGGTCAGCGCGGCTGCCAGCTTGTCGACAACATCGGTCTTGACCTTGCCGATCAGAACGCTGCCGTCGGTGATGGTCACCGCCACAGTGTCAGCTTCACTGCCGTTGACGTGATTCAGCTCGACCTTGCCGTAGTCCTTGATCGCCTCGTTGATCGCCGCAAGCCGGGCCTTCAGCGCCTGATCCAACGCGCCTTCAAACTCAGCGGCCTCAAACTTGAGGGTGTAGGTTCCGTCATTGATCGTAGACGAATCGTTTTTCAACGTGAGGGTGACGGTCGTGTTCGCGAGCGTGCTGATCGGGGTGTCGCCCGCGGCTTCGGGGAACAGCGCGTGGACAAAGGTCGTGATGGCGCTGGCGGTCGTGGCCTCTCCACCAAGTCCGAGCGTCAGGTCTGTAACCGCTGCGCTGCTGCCGTTCTGACCGCCGACCTTGGTGATCTGGAACGGCCCCTTGTAGGCGTCGAGCTTGGCGATCAGGGTGTTGATGATGTC
>CAJOPB010000087.1 GCA_905236305.1 uncultured Oscillospiraceae bacterium
GCGCAAATGCCGTCTCATACAATCTTCAACGCGCCTGGCGGCGCTATAAAAAGCAGATTTCTGCTTTTTATTGAAGATTAGTATAAAGCTTTTTGCGGTGGCTGAGGTGCAAAAGCACGGACAGCACCGTTCCCGCCGCGGCCACAATGCCGCACAGCAGATAGCGGGAGCGCACCTGCTCTCCCCCCGTGAGCGCGGTCAGGCCGTTCACCAGAAACGGCGACAGCGCGCCGCCCAGGTTGATCACCGCAAAATAGATGGACACGGTGAAGGAATTGTTCTCCGGCTTGAGGTACTTGGCCAGCAGATAGGTGCCTGCGGCGTTGTAGAAGGCAAAGCCCGCGCCCACCATGGCGCCGCCCGCCAGCAGCGGCGGGAGCGCGCCGGAGAAGAAGGCCGCAAAAAAGCCGATGCAGATGAGCCCGTAGGCCACGGAGGAGATCTGGTCGCGGCACTTTGCCGTGGCGAAGCCAAAGACCATCCCCCCCAGAATGCCCCCCAGGGTATTGCACATCGTGGCAAGCCCGGGGGAGGCGGCGTTTCCGATGCCGGCCTCCGCCAGATAGAGGGCGGAATTGGTGTTAAAGGCGTTTTGCACCACGAAAAAGACAAAGCCCAGCACAAACAGCGCGAGGATAAAGGGGTTCAGCTCCAGGCTGCTCCTTGTCTGCGTCCCGTCCTCCGCCGCACCCGACGCCGCGGGGATGGTTTTCCAGACAATCCCCCCGGCCGCCAGCACCAGCAGAAAGGCCAGAAAACAGAAGCTCCATCCAAAGGCCGACATCAGCGCGCTGGAGACAAAGATAAACACCAGCGCCCCCACCGCCGTAGCCGTGGCGGAGAGGCCCATCACCCCTGCCCGCTCCTCCTGGGGAAAGAAGTCGCAGATCACCGCATTGGAGACGGGGATCAGCAGCCCGCTGCCGCAGCCTATGATGACGCTGCCCGCCAGAATCAGAAAAATGGAGCTGTGGAAGAAGAAGGGAAAGAGGCCGCCCGCCAGATAGAGGCCCAGGGCCGTGAGCAGCAGCGTCTTTTTGGGAACCGCGCTCATCAGCCGTCCGGCGAGAGGGGAGAACACAATGAACATCAGCGAGGGCAGCGTAATCACCATCTGAACCAGGGAGATGTCCACGCCGGGAAAGGCGGCGGCCATGTCCGCGATCACCGGGGAAAAGGCCATGTAGCTGATGGCGCAGGCATTGGCGGCCAGCACGCCGATTCGAATTTTTGTTTTATTTACCATGACAATCTTCACACACGCTTTCTCACGCACTTTTGTTCCGCCGCGGGGCGGTGGGGACTTCGTTCCAATCAGAACGTGCCACTACACCATCCGTTGGGGGAGAGAGGCCGTGCCTCCCCTCCCCCAACGGATGGCGCGTATGCGTATGTCACGTCATCTCAAACCAGTCAAAGTCCGCCCGGTTGGCGCTGTCCGTGCCGCCGCCGGTGGCGAACATCCCCAGCATGGTGCCGCACATGCAGCCCACGGCCTCCGGATTCAGCAGCCGGCCGTCGGTATGGCAGAGCGTCTCCAGATGCTCCCGGTCCGTGCCGCAGCGGAGGGTCCAGTCCTGGCCCCGCAGCTCGATCTGCAGCACGGCCTCCGGCGCGTCCCAGGGCCGCTCGGAGAGCACCTGCCGCCGGGTTTCGGACGCAAAGCCGGGGAAGTAGGGCGGGCAGCTGAATTCCGCCGTGACCAGCACGGCCCGCAGAACGCGCCCTCCCTCCTTCTCCGCCAGCTCCAGATGGAGCTGGTGGTTCATGGCCTGCACCACCGCAAGTCCCGCCCGCTCGGCGCCGGCAGGGACAAAGCGCAGCTTTGCCGTGACGGTGGTCTCCGGCGCCCGCTGGCGCCGGGCGAGGAAGGCCGCGAAGCGGCCGTCGCCCCGGGTTCCGTCCATGGACATGGGCCGCAGCTCGTCGTCCGGGGCCTGGCGGACGCATTTCAGGGAGGCGACGGAGCCGCCGATGCAATAAACGTCCGGCTCCGGCGTGCCCCAGACGGTCCAGTAAAGTCCCAGCTCCGCCGCGTCAAAATCGTCCAGCGCGGGCTCCGGAGCCGCCGCGGGCGTCTCCGGCAGCGCCGGCAGGGGGTACTCCCAATCCAGCCGTCCGCTCCGGGGGCTGAACAGGGGCCAGCCATCCTCCCAGACCACGGGGCACAAAAAGGTCTCGCGGCCCAGATTTTTGTGGTTGCCGCCGATGAGGCGGGAGGCCAGAAGCACCGCATACCAGTCGCCGTTCCCGGTCTGCACCAGGTCGGCGTGGCCCACGTTGGTGATAGGGCAGGTATATCCCATGTGCCGGTGGGTCATCAGGGGGTTTGCGGGGCAGCCCTCGTAAAAGCCGAACAGCTCCCGGCTGCGGGCGGCCATGACGGCGTGGAAGTGCTCTGTGCCGCCCTCCGCAAAGAGCAGATAGTAGTATTCGCCCACATGGTAGATATGGGGCGCCTCCGGGGAGGCCGCGTTGCGCAGCGCGCTGTTGAAGATCGTCACCGGCCGGCCCAGCATACGGAAGTTCTCCACGTCATATTTCGCCAGCCAGAAGCCCCGCTCCATTTTTCCCGCGCCGTTGTCCCAGCACTCCCCGGTGCCGATGACATAGGCCTGCCCGTCGTCGTCAAAGAAGATGGAGGCGTCGATGCCCGGCACGTCGTCCAGCCAGTGGGGCTCGGACCAGGGGCCCCGGGGGTCGGAGGCGGTGACGATATAGTTTCCCCGGTCGGCAAAGTTGGTGTTGATGATGTAAAAGAGCTCCCCGTGCTTGCGGATTGTCGGGGCCATCACGCCGCCGACGCAGCAGTTGCGCTCCATATAAAAGCCGTTCTCCGGCGTCATGGCGTTGGCGATCTGCTGCCAGTGGACCAGGTCGCGGCTGTGGAAGATGGGAATGCCCGGCGACAGCTCAAAGCTGGAGCAGGCCAGGTAAAAGTCCTCCCCGTCCCGGCAGATGGAGGGGTCGGGATAAAAGCCCGGGATCACCGGGTTGCGCAGCATGTTACCCATAGCGGTTTCACTCCTTCAGATAGTGTGCTCTGTGCCGTGCGGCACAAGCCTTGCAAAGCGCTTTTTTGTGCGGTGCGACGCGGTCTTCAGTCGGAGAAGGCTCTCAGAAGCGCACCGTGATTTCCTCCGTCAGCGTGTCTCTGGAATTGCCTCCCGCGCAGATCTGAAACAGGCCGTCCTCCCGCACATAGACGCCCTCGTTGTTCCAGAAGCCCAGGTCCGCCTTGGGCAGGCGGAAGGTCACGGTCTCCGACGCCCCTGCCCTCAGGGTGACGCGGCGGTAGTCCTTCAGCTCCTTCACCGGGCGCACCAGGCTCGCCGTCACGTCCCGGGTGTAGAGCTGCACCGTCTCTGTCCCCGGACGCTCGCCGCTGTTCCTGACCGTGACCGCGATCTCCAGGGCGTCCTCCCGCTCCGTGACGGTCAGCCCGTCGTAGGCAAAGGCGGTGTAGCTCAGGCCGTAGCCGAAGGGGTAGAGCGCCTCCGCCGGAACGTCCAGATATTTGGAGGTGAATTTGCTCTTTCCGGCCGGGCGTCCGGTGGAGGGATGGTTGTAGTAGGTGGGCTCCTGCCCGTCGTCCCAGGGGAAGGAGGAGGACAGCCTGCCGCTGGGGTTGATCTCCCCAAACAGCGCCGCCGCCACCGCGTCTCCCATCCCGATGCCCAGATGCCAGGCCTCCACAATGGCGTCGAGGTGCTCCGACTCCCAGCCCAGCGCCAGCGGGCGGCCGTTCATCAGCACCGCGATCACCGGCTTGCCGGAGGCCGAGAGAAGCGCCAGCAGCTCCCGCTGCCGCCCGGGCAGGGTGATGTGCGCCCGGGAGGAGGCCTCGCCGGACATGGCGGCCGTCTCCCCCACCACCGCAACGATCACGTCCCCGTCGGCGCAGGCCCTCTCCACCTCCGCGGTATCCAGCGCCCCCTCCGGGCCGCCGCAGGGGTAGTAGCCAACGTCCGCGCCGGCGTTTTTCAGCCCCTGGAGGATGGACACGCAGTCCCGTTTTTCCCAGCCCAGGGCCCAGGCGCCCACCACCTCCGTATCCGAGGCCGCCAGGGCGCCCACCAGGCTGATGCGGCGCTCCTTTTGCAGCGGAAGCAGTCCTCCCGCGTTTTTCAGCAGCACCAGGGACTTCTCCGCGGCCTCCCGGCACAGCGCCCTGTGGGCCTCCGGCAGGCCGGCGGCATACGAGCGGATCACCGGCTCCTCCACATAGGGGTGCGCAAAGAGCCCCAGCCAGACCTTGACGGACAGGATGCGCCGCACCGCGTCATCAATCTCCGTCTGGCTGATCCGCCCCGCGGAGAGGGCCGCGGCCAGCTCGTCCCGGTAGATGTGGGTCCCCATGTCCATGTCCAGTCCGGCCCGCAGCGCCATGGCGCCGGCCTCCGCCTCGTCCGCGGCGATGCCGTGGACCACGCACTCGCGTATGGCGTTGGCGTCGCTGACCACAAAGCCGGGGAAGGCCCAGTCCCCCTTCAAAAGCGTGCGCAGGGTGTAGGGATTGAGGGTGCAGGGCACGCCGTTGAGGTCGTTGAAGGCCGCCATCACCGTGGCCGCCCCCTCCTCCACCGCCGCCCGGAAGGGCGGGAGATAGACGCTATGCAGCTGGGACGGGGCCATGCTCACCGTATTATAGTCCCGGCCTCCCTCGCAGGCGCCGTAGCCCACAAAGTGCTTGAGGCAGGCCGCCACATAGCTGTCCGGTCCGCTGCGGTCGTTTTGCAGGCCCCGGACCTTTGCCCGGGCAAAGCGCTCCGCCAGACGGGTGTCCTCGCCGGGCCCCTCGCTGACCCGTCCCCAGCGGGCGTCCCGCGCCACATCCAGCATGGGGGCAAAGTTCCAGCCGATGCCGTAGGCTCTGGATTCCCGCGCGGCCATGCGGGCCGTGCGCTCCATCAGGTCGTCGTCAAAGCTGCCCGCCTCGGCGATGGCGATGGGATAGACGCTCCGCAGGCCGTGGATCACGTCAAAGCCGATAATCAGCGGAATACCCAGGCGGCTCTCCTCCACGGCGATGTGCTGCAGCTCGTTGGCCTTTACCGGGTCATTGCCCATCATGGACCCCACCCGCCCCGCGCGGATGTCCTCCTCGTGATAGTCCCGCTGGGCCGTGTCCATGATCTTCTGAAATTCCTCCTGGGACAGCCTGCCCTCCGTCACCATCTCAATCAGCTCCGGAAAGGGCACGTCGAAGCCTCCCACAATGGAGGGCGATTCCTGGTTGAGCTGCCCGAGCTTTTCCTCCAGCGTCATCCGGGACAGCAGGTCCTCCACCTTTGCGCGCTGTGCGTCTGTCAGTTTCATTGTGTCTGCTCCTTTTATCGCGTTATACCGGCTGCAGCACGTCCCAGTGCTCCGCCAAAAGTCCGTCCGAGAGCCGGTAAATATCCACGACTCTTGCCCTGGTATTTCCCGCGGGGCCGACGTTTTTCAGGTAGACCGCAACCTTGTCGCCCTCCGCAATCAGCATTTGCAGCTCCAGATGGAAGTCGGGCTCGGTCCGAAACTTCTCCCGAAAGCCCTCCATGAGTCCCGCCCGGCCCTGGGCCACTCCGGGGTTATGCTGGATATAGTCCTCCCGGACGTAGCGCAGCGCGGCGTCCACATCGTGGCCGTTGAAAAACTCCTGATAAAATCTCCGCACGATCTCCTTGTTGTCCATAAGCGCACCTCTCTCTTTTTTGCGCGGCAGCCGGCGGCGCAGCGCGCGCGTTCTCTCCTACGCCTGAGCAAAATCGCGGCGGCGCCGCCGCCACCGCGATTTTGCTCGATTTTTACTCCAGCCCCAAAATCCGCTTTTCCATTGCCACCTGGCGGCGGGTGAACTCCGTGCCGCCGCAGTACAGCTCATCCTCATACTCGCAGATCAGATAGCCGTCGAAGTCGGAATCGCGCACCAGGGGCAGAATCTCGTCATAGGGGATGCTGGCCTCGTTGCCCGCGTCGTCGATATAGTGGAACTTGCCGTGCATCTCAAAGGAGTAGGGGATGATGTCCCGCAGCTCCTGCAGCAGCGCCGGCAGGTCCTTGCGGTCGTGGAACTGCACAAAGCCGTACATGCCGCTGAGCGCGGTCATGATGGCCGGGCTGGCGCCGGCGGCCATGACCTTTTCGGTGGCCTCGGCCTGGCTCAGTCCCTCCCTGCGGCACCGGGCGGCCAGCTCCAGATGCTCCTCCTTCACGCCCGCCTCCAGCGCCTTGAGCCACATGGGGCGGTTGGGCGCCACGGAGAGAAAGCCGAAGTCCGGCACAAAGCCCAGATATTTGCTGCCCGTCTGCCGGATCACGTCCAGATAGGCCTGGATCTCCGGGGAGGACGGGGTGGCAGGGTTGTGAATCTCGATGCCGCAGCGCACGTCGTACATCTCCGCATAGGGGGCAAGCCGCGCAAAGGCCGCCGGGGAGAGCATATACTGCACCCGCATCACCTTGCAGCCCAGCTTGTTGGCGGCCTTGAGATCGAGAATGGCGTCGGCCAGCATCTCGTCGTCGGTGAGGTTGCGGTCGTGGCGCATTCCCTTGTCGTTGTTGGCGCCGTAGCCCACGGGGCCGATGCCGTATTTGACCCGGCAGGCCTCCACCAGACCCAGAAATTCGTCGCTGACATTGGGATAGGAGGGCACCATCTGGCTGCCTACGATCTCATAGCCCGTGGCTCCCGCCTCGGCGGCCTGCCGCACGCAGTCCTCAAAGCTGTATTGAAATCTCGCGTACTCCGTTCCGTAGCAAAACAGCGTGACGCCCAATTTGATATTGCCCATGACTCTTTCCCTCCTTACGGCGCTGTGACCGTGACCTTGTCGCCGCTGTCCAGCGGCATAAAGTCGTGTCCCGGTCCGATCTGCATATACGGCACCCGAAGCATCAGCTTCAGCTCCAGCGTGTGCTCCCCCGGGGCAATCCCGCCGGGGCGGAGGACCCGGATGGTGGCGGGCGCCACCTGGCTCCAGAACTCCGTCACTGCGTATTTCAGCTTGTAGACCGGCAGCTCCTTGCCGTTGATCTCAAAGGTGACTGCCTCCTGGGGCATCTGCTCCCCGTCCAGCCAGACCTCCAGCAGATCAATGTCCGAGAGATAGTGGCCCCGGTAGTAGCCCAGCTGCACGTCGAAGGAAAAGCCGCCGTGCTTTCCGTTGATGTAGAGGTGGTCAAAGCTGTTTTTCTTGACCATCTCTCCGTTAAAATTCTGACGCATTGCAAATGCCATGCGATTTCCTCCCTGTTCGTTCATCATTGCGGCGGCCTGTGCTCCGCCGCGTGCTCCGTCAGAACACAATCCGTGTGTTCTCCTCTGCTGCCCGGTAGACGGCGTCCAGAATCCGGGTCACCACCAGGGCCTCCTCCGGGCGGACCAGCGGCTTTGTCCCCCGCTGAATGGACTCCAGCCACTGCCGCGCGTCCGCCGCGCCCTCCGCCGCGCCGTCCCTGCCGGAGAAATATGCCACGTGTCCGGCAGGGCTCAGCGCCTCCTGCATCAGCAGGCCGCCCCGGGCACGGTTGCATATCAGCTCATTGACCGGATAGCTGATGCCGGCGCGTATCTCGCCGCCGCCGCGGGTGCCGCACAGTGTCACGCTCACCTCGCGGGAGTCCAGCAGATTGATGGCCCAGGCCGATTCCAGACTGATCACCGCGCCGTTTTTCATCCGGATAAAGGCGAAGGCACTGTCCTCCACCTCATAGGTGTCGGGGTCCCAGGGCCCGAAGATATTGCCCTCCTCCGCCCCGTGGAGCCTGCCCAGCTTTTGAAACACCTGGCCGCTGACGCTGTCCACCTCAAAATTGTCCATGCACCACAGCGCCAGGTCCAGCGCGTGGGTGCCAATGTCGATGAGGGGGCCGCCGCCCTGCAGCGCCTTGTTGGCAAAGACCCCCCAGGTGGGAACTCCCCTGCGCCGCACGGCGATGGCCCGGGCGAAATAGATTTCGCCCAGGCCGCCCTGCCGGCACTGTGCGTGGAGATTTTGCACCTCGGGGCGGAAGCGGGCGTTGTTGCCCACGGTAAAGCACATTCCCGACGCCCGCCAGGCCGCTGTCATCCGCTCCGCCTCCGCGGCGCAATGGCTCATGGGCTTTTCCACATAGACGTGCTTTTTCGCCTCGAAGGCCGCCACGGCGATCTCGCTGTGAAATACGTTGGGGGTGCAGATGTGCACCAGGTCCACCTCCGGGTCCGCCAGCAGCGCCCGGTAATCCGTATAGCATTTCGCTCCCGCCGCGCCGGCCGCCGCCCGGGCATATTCCGCCCGCTCCGGCGACGGGTCGCAGAAGGCAGTCAGCGTGCAGAGGTCTCCGCAGCTTCTGAGCGCGGGAATATGCTTGGAGACGGCGATGCCGCCGCAGCCGATGATGCCGGCCCTCAGCTTGCTCATAAAGCGCTCCCTTTTTCAAAAAACTGTTTTCATGAGGACTTTCATGCATCGTGTCTTGTGCCTTCCGGGACAGCGCGCTTTGGTATCAGTCCTCCAGATATTTGGCGGCCTCCATGCCGGCGATGCGCCCGGTGTTCACCGCAAAGCCCATGGAGTTGCCCGGCAGCAGGAACATATAGCTGTCGTCATAGATATTGCAGGCGTCGGCCCCCGCGGCGTAGAGTCCGGGGATGGGTTCAAATTCCCTGTCCAGGCACTCGCAGTTCTCGTTGATGCGGACGCCGCCCACGGTGCCGTAGCCGCCGGGACGGATGGCCGCGGCGTAATACGGGCCGCGCTTGAGGGGACGGAGATACTTTTTCCGCTTGAAAAATTCCTCGTCGCCGGTCTCGCAATAGTCGTTGTAGTTCTCCACGGTCTCGATCAGGTTGTCGGCGTTGATGCCGGTCTTCTCCGCCAGCTCCTCCAGCGTCTCGGCCACAAACAGGCCCTTATTGCCGGTCTCCTCCGCCTTCTTCACGCCGTCGGCAAAATCGGACACGTCGGGATTGAAGCGCACCATGCTGATCTCGTCCACGCCGTGCTTCATATAATATTTGACGATGGAGGTGTCCACGATGCTGAACAGCACCCGGTTTTTCTGGTGGGAGGCGGCGTTGGACAGGAAGGTGGTGTTCTGCATCTCCTCCTCGTCCATCACCCGCTTGCCCTGGAGGTTCACCAGCAGGTTGGGCTGCATCAGGATGTTGGGCACGCTCTGGGGCAGCTCGTCGATGCCCTCAAAGTTGGCCGCCTGCTCGATGCGCACGGGCACATGGTCCGCGCCGGCCTCCCAGGCCATGCGCAGCCCGTCGCCCCGGTTGCCGGGAATGGCAAAGTTGAACATGTCCACATTGAACTCGTAGCCCGTCTCCTCCCGGATGAACTGGGGGTTGTCTCCGCCGCCGCCGGTGGCGATCACCGCGGCGCGGCAGGCGATCTCAATCTCCTCGCCGGCGCTGTTCGTTGCCAGCACGCCGCAGACCTTCCCCGCGGCGTCCTTGAGGATCTTCTTCGCCGGGGTGCTGACCATCACGTTGACGCCCAGCTCCTGGGCCCGGGCCAAAAGCTTCTTGTTCATCTCGCCGGCGGCCCGGGGGCCGATGCCGTCGCCCTTCTTGACGATGTGCCAGGTGGGCTCGGACTTGGTGAAATACTTATAGGCCCCCTCAAACTCGACGCCCATGTCCTCCAGCCATTCAATGGTGCCCGCGCTCATCTCAAAATAGCGCTTCACCAGCCGGCCGTCGATGTTGTAGTGGGTGTACTCCATAATCATCCGCAGGGCCTTTTCCACGGTGATGTCATACATCTGCCGCTTCTGATAGCTGGTGCCGATGCCCAGCGGGCCCATGCCCATGTTGGCCGCGCCGCCTACGACGGCGTTTTTCTCCAGCAAAATGACCTCCACACCGTCCTCGGCGGCCTGAACCGCCGCGGAAAGTCCCGCGGGACCACCGGCGATGACCACCAGCTGGGTCTCATATTTTGCCATAACGCTCCCTCTCCTTTGCTTAGCCCTCAATATATTTCCGCAGGCACTCCTGGTGACGGCGCACCTGCTCGATGCACTCGTCCGAGGCGTCGTCGATCATCTCGAAGCCCTCCCACTCGGTGGAGATATAGCCCTGGTAGCCGGCCTTCTTGTAGGCGTCGATAACCGCCTTCATGGGGATGCAGGTCTCCTCGTAGTCCTCGTCGATGTGGTAGCACTTGCCGTGGGTGTGATAGATGTAGTCGATGTTGTCAATGATGTCCTGGGGATCGTTCCAGGAGTAGGTGTAGGAGCTCATGGCGTAACCCACGTCGGCGTCGTTGCCGCCGGCGGCCTTGATCGCCTCCATCAGCTCGCCCTGGCCGTTGGCCATGCGGTAGTCCATGTTGGCCGCGCCCAGGTTCTTGTCGTAGCGGATCTTGACGAAGCCGTTCTCCACCCGCTGGCGGAAGAACCTCTGGGTAATCTCGATGCACTCCGGGTGCGCGCCCCGGCGCAGGGCCTGGTTGGTCAGCTCGGTGGGGATCTTCCGGCAGAAGATGCCGAAATCGGGGATGAAGCCGAAGTGCCTGGTCCCCGTGCGGCGGATCATCTCCATATAGCCCTCGGACCAGCCGGAGTTGAGGGAGAAGGGGGAATGGACCTCGATGCCGATCTTTACGTCCAGGTCCTCGGCGATCCTGAGGCTGCCCTCGATCACCTCCATGGGTGTGGAGACCAGCGTGCGGATAATCTTGAAGCCCAGGGTCTTGGCGATCTCCAGATCCCGGCGCATGTTCTCGATCTGCTCCCGCAGGGTGCAGGTGCGGTTGTCATAGAGATGGTTCTCCAGAAAGGCGTCCATGCAGACCGGCTCCGTGCCGTACTTCTGCATCCAGTCGAACCACTTCGCCTTGAACTCCGGCGTGATGACCGGGAACTCGTCGATCATCTCCTCCGCCAGCAGCTCGATGCCCGTGGCCCCGGTCTTGCTCACCTCGCGGATGCAGCCCTCCAGGTCCAGCTTTCCGGTGAAATATCCCTCCTGATAGCTGTAGAGGGAAACGCTTCTCCTGATGTCATAGCTCATTTTCTGTGCCTCCCCTCAGATGGTGAAGTCGCCGTGGCCGCTGCGGACCAGCTGCATGGGCATGTAGGACGGGGCGATGGTCATGGTCACGTCGATGTGGTGCGTCCCCGGCGCCAGCCCGCCGTCCTTCTTCACGGTGACGGTGGAGAACCTGCCAAAGAGCCAGCGGTTGGAGACCACGGTCCGGGTCTCCTCCAGCGTGAAGGTCTCGCCGTTGACGGTCAGCAGCAGGTCCTCCCTGGGGTACGCCGTGCCGTCCACGGTGACGGCGATGTTGCGGAGAATGGACAGGGAAAAGCCCCGGTAATAGGGCGCGCGGCACTCAAAAGAGAAGCCGCAGGGCTTGCCGTCGGCGCCGGCGACATTTTTGTAGCCCGTGGGGTTGAGCATGTGGGTTTCCAGCATAGCATTGTCTCCCTTCTTTTTACTATGAAAGCTTTCATAGTAAATGAATTCAAATAATACCTCCATGCGCCCTCGGAGCTTTCATTTATGGTGGCGCGCCTGCGGCGCATGGAGGTTTTCGCTGCGGCCGGGGGGAGGCCCCGGACGTTTTCAGCAATTTATCTCTTTCTCCCGAAAAAACACTTGTTATCGGGCAGCGCTTTTGATATACTTTTAACGAACTATACTTTTTTGTGAGGTTCTGAATTATGGCGACGATATCTGATGTGGCAAACGAGGCGAACGTCTCCATGGCCACGGTGTCCCGCGTGCTCAACAACTCTTATTATGTCACAGAGGAAAAGCGCCGCCGCGTTCTGGAGGCCATCGAGAAGGTAGGCTACCAGCCCCCTCTGAAGACGGCCCGGGCCCAGAGCGCCGAGGAGCCCGGGGAGTTCGGGGAGAAAAAGCTGATTCTGATTATCTGCGGCAACCTGATCCCCGAGCTTGTGTATCCCCTTCAGCGCTATGCCGCCGCGTCGGGGCTTCAGACCGCGGTGACCCACTATGGCAGCGCGGCGGACTATGACCATCTCGCCGCGCTGCTCGCCCAGCTCTCGCCGCTGCTGGGTGGGGTTGTGCTCATCAACGCCCCGGACAACTCCCGCCGCTTTCAGAGCCTGCTGGAGGAGCTGCCCCTGGTGCAGATCGGGGAGCCCATTATGGAGCGGGTGCCCAACACTGTCGTATATAACGATGAGATCCGCATGGGGGAGGACGCCACGGACACCCTGTTCAAGCTGGGCTGCCGGCACATCGGCTTTCTGGTCGCCCAGCCCACAGCCTCCATCCCGCTGATCTTCAAGGGGCTGCGGCTCAAGGGCTATTATCTCGCCCATCTCTCCCGCAGTCTCACGCCGGACCAGAGCTATATAGAATACGGGGACGTGACCATCGAGGGCGGGTATGAGAGCATGAAAAAGCTCATGGCCCGGCATCCCGAGCTCGACGGCGTCATCGGCATCACCGACAAGGTGGCCCAGGGCGCGATCTACGCCATTCGCCGGGCCGGAAAGACCACAGAGGACATCCGGGTCTTCTCCATGGACAGCAGCGAGGTTTGGGACTTTGACAGCAAAAACTTCCCCTACAGCTATCCCAACCACGACCAGATGGCCGCCGCGGCCGTACAGATGCTGCGGGACATCCTCCGCGAAAAGCCCGCGGGCGACTATAAGGTTGTGATCCCCTACTCGATCTTTCTCTCAAAATAGGCCCTTCCGCTTCCGCGCTTCCCCCTCCCCCCGGGAAGGGGAAGCGCCCTTCAGGAAGCTTCAAAAAGACCGGTATTATTCAAAATCAATGGACTTCATGGTCCTCCCGGACTCGCGGACGGCGTCCATCAGCCGCAGCACCCGGCGTGTCTCGGGGATCTTCACCAAAAACTCCTCCTCGCCCCGGTAGGCGCGGATATAGTTCTCAAAATAATTCTCGTGGGTGGTGTTGACCTGCGGCAGCGGCTCGGTGATGATGCGTCCCTCCGGCGGGGGGCCGAAGGAGCGGGTGGGGCCGGCGCTGGTCATGGTGCGGCCGTGGCCGGCATTTTGCAGAAGCTGGCTGGTGCGGACAATCCTGCCCTCGGGGGCAAAGCCGTCCATATAGGCGCTGCCGCGGTTGCCGCCCAGGAACCAGTGGCGCTCAAACCACTTGTCGTGCATCTTGTCCGTCAGGTAGTAGGTGCCCAGCTCCAGCTCTGCGGTGATGTTGTTCTCAAAGCGGAGGATGACCTTGAAATAGTCGTCCACCTCCTCGTTGATGACGTTGCGGATATCCGCAAACACGCTCTTTACCTTCACGCCGGGCTGCATCCACAGCAGCTGGTCCAGCAGATGGACGCCCCAGTCGTAGAGCATTCCGCCGCCCTCTTTTTTGTAGACGTGCCAGTCGTGCATGTTGCCGTTATAGCCGTAGATGCTGCTCTTGATGGTGTAGACATCGCCCAGGGTGCCGGAGTCGAACACGGCCTTGGCGGTGCGGAAATCCGGGTCGAAGCGGCGCTGGTGGTGCACGGTGAACTTAACCCCGGCCTTCTCGCAGGCCTCCTGCATCTCGTCCAGCTCCTGCAGGCTCAGTGCCACGGGCTTTTCGCAGATGATGTCCTTGCCCGCCTGGGCGGCCTGGATCACCAGGTCGTGGTGGGTGGTGTTGTTGCTGACGATCAGCACCACGTCCACCTCGGGATCGTTGATCAGCGCCGCGTCGTCAGGATAGCGCTTAAAGCCCTCGGGCACGTCGGCCAGCTGCTCCGGGTCGATGTCCGCAAAGCCGACCACCCGGATGCCGGGCATTTTGGTCAGCATCTTCTCATGCTCGTGGCCCATAAAGCCGTGGCCGATAATGCCGATTCTGATGTCATCCATGGTTTTTCTTCCTCCTGCACTTATGTATAGTTGCCATGTCATTTTTCGCCGCCCGGCGGCGGAAAATGACGGCTGAGATTACGTTTATGTCGTTGACTGTCTTTATTCCCAGCGATAGGGCTTCAGCCGCTCCTGCAGATCCGGAATCTGTCCCGGAGGCGCGGCACAGGTCTTGATCTCCGTGGAGTGCTCCAGCTTGCCGGCGTAGTAGAGGCGGGAGCGGGACAGCTGCTCGGGCGTGAAGCGGGGCATCAGCCTGCCGTCCTCCACGGTAAAGGAGCCGTAGGTGCCGCAGACGGGACACTCGATGCTCTTTCTGTCGTCGGACAGCGTCAGCAGGTCGCAGTGGCACACCGGGCAGGCGCCCTCGTGGTCGCCGCGCCAGCGGGTCCGCTCCGCGTCGTCGGTGCACGCCACGGCCTGCGCCACATGTCTGCCCAGCTCGTACATGCGGTCCATCACCGGCGGATTGCCCACCACATGGTTGTGGGCCATCGCGCCGTAATACTCATAGGTGTCCACCACGTCAATGCCCATGGTCATGGGCAGGGCGTACATGGTGGGCAGGGTAAAGGCCAGCCAGTTTTTGGTCATGGCGCCGCCCACGGAAAACAGCGCGCACACCCGCTTTTTCAGGCAGCGCTGGTCGGGCAGCTTTGCCGGGTCCTTCCCTGCCGCCAGTCCCTCCTCAATGGCCACCTTGCGGAAGGAGATGTCGTGGCTGGGGCCGGCCC
>CAJOPB010000088.1 GCA_905236305.1 uncultured Oscillospiraceae bacterium
GATCAAATCCTACATCGCCCGCGAGGGTATGACCATGAGCGAGGTTGTCCGCAAGCTGTCTGTGGCCTACGGATGGAGCGCCAGCATACCCAATTTGTCGGACAAGCTGAAACGCGGCACTTTGCGATACAGCGAAGCTGCTGACATTGCCGACCTGTTGGGCTACGAAATCGTCTGGCGAAAGCGGAGGGAGCGCGAATGAGTGATAAAGCCCCCGGCATTACTCAGCGCAAGCCCGACTGCGTTACGGAAATACGCAAAGGCAATACCGTCCTTACCGTGTCCGGCTACTTCAAGCAGGACGCAACCGAAACCGCCGCCGACAAGATGGCAAAAGTGTTGAAAGCCGAGCGCGCGATCACTCTGGACGGCGGCAGCCAAAGAGTGCGGGATGCCACTGTCCACCTTCCGCTACCGGGCAGAAATATATGAAAAGGCCACCTTTTCCGTAAGGTGGTCTTTTTTTCAGAAATGTGTACTTTTTCGCAACAAGAATTTTTTCAAAAATAATTTCAGAAAAGGCTTGATTTTTCTGAATCGGTGACGATAATAGTAGTGAAGCAATTTTGCAGGGCTGCTTGCGAAAAAGTACACATTTCTGTAGCTCTGCACGGCTCCCGCCGAGGAACGCGACGCGCTTCGCCGGCGGCCGGAAGGAATCAGTGTCATGTCAGTGCCGGGCAGGCCGGGGGTATGTGCCGATGTCGTTCGGGAACAAAAAAACAGAGATCGAAGGCCGGGAGCTGCGGTACACGGCGATCAAGGTGCGCATCTATCCCACGCCGGAGCAGGCGGAAATCATGGAAAAAACCTTTGACGCCTGCCGCTATATCTGGAACCGGATGCTTACGGATCAACAGGAATTCTACGCCGCGACAGATAAGCTCTTTATTCCGACGCCCGCGCGATACAAGAAGGACGCCCCGTTTCTGAAGGAGGCGGACAGTCAGGCGCTGGTAGCGGTGCATCAGAACATTCAGAAAGCGTTTCTCGATTTTTTCAGCGATCCAAAAAGATATCATCATCCGTCGTTTAAGAAGAAAAAGGACCGGATCTGTACATACCGCACCTACTGCCACCATTATCACGGCAAAGCGCCCGACAGCGTGCGCATTGAAGGCAACGGGATCGTACTCCCGAAGGTGAAATGGGTCAGGGCCAAGCTGCACCGCAGGCCGCTGCACTGGTGGACGCTGCAATACGCGACCGTGATGAAGAACGCGGCGGGAAAATACTACTGCTCCCTGCTTTACCAATATCCGGCAAAGCAGCCGGAAGCAAAGCGGCCCGCTCCGGAAACGACCCTCGGCCTGAAGTATTCGGTATCCCACTTCTATGTGGACAGCGAAGGAAGGGCGGCGGACCCGCCGCGTTGGATGGCGGAGGCGCAGCCAAAGCTGGACGCCATGCGGCAAAGACTCTCGCGCATGGTTCCCGGTTCCAACAACTATAACAAGCTGCTGCAAAGGATTCGGCTGCTGCATGAGCATATCGCCAATCAGCGTCTGGACTACGCGCATAAGGAGAGCCGGCGGATAGCCAACGCCTGGGACGCCGTATGCGTGAGGACGGACAATCTGGCGGAGATGTCGCAGCGGATGAAATACGGAAACGTCATGGACAGCGGCTTCGGGCGGTTCAAATACGATCTGGAATACAAGCTGACGCGGCAGGGCAAGCAATATATCTCTGTGGATAAGGCGACGCCCACCAGTCAGACCTGCCACCGCTGCGGCTGTGTGAACACGGCGATGAACCGCAGGAACAAACGCTGGACCTGTCCGGACTGCGGCGCGGTTCTGGACCGGGAGGTCAACGCCGCGATCAACATCAAAAACGCGGGTCTGGCACAGCTCAGCGCATAAGAGAAGGAAATAACTCCGGCGCGGGAGGGACGCGAATACGTCCGTTTCACTCCCCTTACAGCAGGGAGAAAAACAAGAAACAGCCCCGGCGCGGGAGGGACGCGAATACGTCCGCTTCACTCCCCGCGCAGCGGGGAGGAAACGATAATAAATCGCCGGTCGGGACGCCGGTGTGTGC
>CAJOPB010000089.1 GCA_905236305.1 uncultured Oscillospiraceae bacterium
AAAAAGTAGAAACTTTTTATGGGAGAGGCGCCGCCTGACGCGTCGCCCATTTGCGCCAAAAGGCGCAAATGCCGTCTCATACAATCTTCAACGCGCCTGGCGGCGCTATAAAAAACAGATTTCTGCTTTTTATTGAAGATTCGTATGATTCATGCGCTGCCGTGACAGATATGGTTTTCGCCGCCGCAGCTGTAGTTGTCCACAATGCCGCAGATCACCAGGTCCACAATGGCAAAGCTGTCGTGCAGCAGCATATTTCCGGCCCCGCCGTCGGTGTTTACCACCACCACATCTCCCACGCCGGCGTCGGCGCAGTCAAAGGCGATGAGACGGGGGCCGGCGGGCAGGCCGGTCTCCGGCTCAAAATACTCGATCAGCATCAGCTTTTTGCCCCGGTAGCCCTCGTCCTTGACGGTGGACACCACGTTTCCCACCACTCTTGCCAGCCGCACGCTTCTGCGCCTCCCTCTCTCCCCCCCGCACGGCAGCGGACGCGTGCGGGGCAGTTCGTCAGTCAGTTGATCTGTTGGTTGGAGGGGTTATACCTCCTCATTATAGGTGTCAATAAAGCCGACAATGGCCGCGTCCGCCGGGGGGATGCGGGGCAGCTCCCGAAAAATACGGGCTGCCTCCTTGGAGCCGATGAGATAGACGTGATCGCCCCGGCCGGCCTGCCGGGTGTGGTCCGCTGCCACAACGAGCCCCGCGTCTCTGCCGTTTTCCACTTTGCGGACAATCAGCAGCGGCACCCCCTCCAGCGCGTCATCCTTCACTGTCGCCACGACGGAGCCGGCCACGACCCCGGCGTACACCGCTTACTCCTCCGCGTCCCGGTCCAGGGTAGGCAGGATGTACTCCACATCCGCGTGGGGCCGGGGGATTACATGGACGCCGTAGAGCTCGCCCACCCGCTTGGCAGCGGCAGCTCCCGCGTCCACGGCGGCCTTCACTGCGCCCACGTCGCCCCGGACCATCACTGTCACCAGGCCGGAGCCGATCTGCTCCTTGCCGATGAGATGGACGTTGGCGGCCTTTACCATGGCATCGGCGGCCTCGATGGAACCGATCAGACCGCGGGTCTCAACCATTCCCAGTGCTTCTTTCATGATCTTCATCCTCCACTTTGATGAATTTTATAGTAAACGGCAAACAGATTTGTCGTTTACGATAGTTGCCCTGTCATTTTATCGCCGTTCTGCGGCGGAAAATGACGGCTGAAATTAATATATAGTCACGAAATGTATGTCGTGGACTATAATTCCGGAATTGTATCCCTTTTCCCGCTGTCTCCCGGCCCGGAGAAAAGGGACCCTGGTATGATTTCGCTGTATATCCTCTCCGGCGCATACCCTGTACGCGCGCGTCAGGAGAGCCACGGGCAGCCCTCAGCAGATCGCCCGCAGCATATCCGGGTGGGGCGAGGGGATTACGGCGCTTTTGGCCATCAGCCCCTGGGTCTCCTCCAGGCTCTCTGCGGCCCGGATGGACGCCTCCACCGCAGCCACCTCCCCGGTCAGCAAAATGAAGCTTTTGCCCCCCAGGCCGCGCCCCAGCCGGACCTCCAGCAGCTCCACCTCCGCTGCCTTGGCGGCGGCGTCGGCTGCGTGGACGGCGGCGCAGAGGGAATAGGTCTCCATAATGCCCAGCGCATTGAGGCGCTCCGTCATGGTGCAGGCGGCGATGGCGGGTGCCACCTGGGGGTCCACGCTGGGAATCACCACGCTGTCGATCAGCAGCCCCTCCGCCATGGTCCGTCCCGCCTCCACGGCGGCCCGGACGGCGGCCACCTCTCCGGCCACCACAATGTAGTATTTTCCCGCGCAGACGGTTCCTGCGCTCACCAGCTCCACCTCCGCGGCCTTGAGCATGGCGTCACAGGCCAGGATGCCGGTGGGAATGCTCATGATCTCATTCATTCCGATGGCGCCCATGGCATCACCTCCTTATCTCGATTTCCCGCTCCGTGACAGCGGTAACGGTTCCGTCGATGGAGGCGTGTATTACCGCCCCCATGCTCCCCGTCTCCGGGGCTGCGATGGGCTGTCCTTTGCTCACCCGGGCTCCCACCGCCACCAGGGGACGGTCCGGAGCACCGATATGCATTTTCAGCGGTATGCGCACCCTGCCGCAGTCCACGCTGCCCCCCAGCGGCGCCTCCCTGTCCCAGCGGGCCAGATCCAGCCGCTGCAAAAGCCGGGCTGTGGGCAGGCGCTTTAAGTCCGCCCCGGGGTCCGGCGCAAAGCGAACCTCCTTTACCGGCTTGAGAGCACGGCGGCGCAGCTGCTCCTTTGCCGCGGCCATAGCCTGGCTGGGCTTGAGGCCGAAGTCACAGGCAAAATAGGTGCATACGCCGCAGTCACAGCAGGAGAAAATCCCGTTCACGTCCCCCAGCAGCGCCTGATTCCCGCTGGCCAGGGCCCGCATGGCCTTGTGCGGCTGCACATTCAGGCCCAGGGCGTTGCGGGGGCAGAGCTGGGTGCAGCGGCTGCACTGGCAGCACACGGCCCGCGCCAGCACCGCGTCCCGGGGCGACGGTGTCTTTTTTGCCGCCAGCATATGTCCCCGCGGAATCGCCAGAAGTCCGCCGGTGGTCTTGGTCACCGGCTCCTCCAGGTCCTCCGTGATCCGTCCCATCAACGGTCCGCCCACAATCCAGAGGCAGTCCCCCTCCGCGCCGCCGGCCCGTTCGGCCAGCGCCGCCAGGGGCGTGCCCACGGGGCAGGCAAGGGTGACGGGCGTGCGCACCGCGCCGCCCACCGTCACCAGCTTGTCAGTCACGGGCCGGCCCGCCATGGCGTCACAGACGGCGCAGACCGTGCCCGCATTGCTCACCACCGCACCCACGTCCAGGGGGATCCCCCCCGTGGGCACCACCCGTCCCGTGACACGGTAGACCAGATTCTGCTCGTCCCCGGCGGGATAGAAGGCGTCGGAGCGATAGAGCTCTGTCTCGGTGCCCCTGACTGCTTTTTCCAGTGCCGCGCAGGCGGCCGTATAGTGGGCCTTCAGGGCGATTACCGCCCGCTTCGCTCCCAGATGCTCCCGGATGGCCTCCGCTGTGCGCACAATGTCCGCCGCCCGCGTCTCCATCAGGTGCCGGTCCGTCCGCAGCAGGGGCTCGCACTCGATGCCGTTGACGATAAAGATCTCCGCCCGGCAATCCAGCTTGCGGTCCGTGGGAAAGCCCGCGCCTCCCTGGCCCACCACGCCGGCGGCGCGTATCTGTTCAATCAATCCCATAGGCATTCACTCCTTCCGGGGGCAGGGCCTCTGCACACCTGCACACGGCCCTGCCCTGACGGTTTCGCCCCGCGCTCAGATAATTCGGAACCCGTCCTCCAGCACGCAGCGCCGGGCTCTGGTAAAGCTGCGGGCGCTGGTCAGGCCCTCGCCGGTGGGTGTGGCGATGGTCAGGGTGGCATAGCCCTCGCCGTTAAAGCCCACGCCTGCGGTGCTGGGACCGTTTTTCACAAAAATCGTGGTGTTCAGCGCCCGGGCAGCCCGGGTCATATTCAGGTAGTTTGTGGAGTGCATCAGCGCGCTGTGCCAGCAGCCGTGCTCTGCCTCCACTGCCCGGTCGATGGCCTGGTCCACACTGTCGCAGCGGACACAGCCCAGCACGGGCATCAGCATCTCTGTCACCACAAAGGGGTGGTCCTTGTCCACCTCGGCGATTACCAGCCGGGGATTGCCGCTGTAGCTGACCCCGGCGGCATCCATGATGTACGTGGCGTCATGGCCTACAAACTTTCGGTTGATCTCATACTTCCCGTCCCGGGACACCAGCACGGTGCGGACAAGCTTGTCGATGTCCCCGCCCCGCACCAGATATGCTCCGCAGCGCTGCATCTCGCCCAGCAGCTGGTCAAAGACGCTGTTGACGCAGAAGACCTCCTTCTCCGCCACGCACAGGACGTTGTTGTCGAAGGATGCGCCGTCCACGATGTCCTTTGCTGCCTTGGGGATCTGGGCCGTCTCGTCCACGATGACGGGCGGATTGCCCGGGCCGGCGGAAATGCATTTTTTCCCGCTTTTCATCGCCACGCTCACCACGGCCTCGCCGCCGGTGACGCTCAGCATTTTGACGCGGGGGTCGCGCATAATCACGGCGCTGGTGTCCATATCCGGCTTTGCGGGGCAGGTGATGAGCCCCATGGGGCCGCCTGCCGCCACAATGGCCTCGTTGAGAATACGCATGGTCTCCTGGCAGCATTTGGCCGCGGCAGGGTGGGGATTGAAGACCACGGCGTTGCCCGCGGCAATCATACTGATGGCGTTGTTGATCACCGTGCCGGGCGGGTTGGTGGAGGGTGTAATGGAACCGATCACCCCATAGGGGGCCTGCTCCACCAGGGTCATGCCCTTGTCCCCGGTAAAGACCCGGGGCGCAATGTCCTCCGTGCCGGGGGTTTTGTTGGCCACCAGCAGGATCTTGGCGATCTTGTCGGGAACCCTGCCGTAGCCGGTCTCCTCGTGGGCCATCACCGCAAGCTTCTCCGCGTTCTCCCGGGAGGCCCGGCGCATGGCGCGAATCAGCTTTTCCCGATCCTCCATGCTCATGGCAGCCAGCCTTTTCTGGGCCGCGGCGGCCGCGGTGATGCAGTCCTCCGCCCGGTCAAACATCCATCCGTTTCCCCCGCTCCGGCTGCACGCTGCCGCGCCCTGCGCCGCGAGGGCATCCGCACCTCCCAGCTGGGCGATGGTCAGCTGCACAATCTGTTCTATCTGCTCCTTGGAAAGCATTGTCTCAAACCACGCTCCTTACGTCCCCGACCGCGCCCTCCCGGGGGCGAAGGTCGGGGTTTTGGTTTTCCCTGCTACTGTTCCGTCTCCTTGCTGAATATCCGTTTTCCCTCCAGGTCGATATAGTCGATAATGGCGATGATCGACGTGTCGGAGGGCTTGCCCTCTGTCAGGGCTGTGTTCCGGGAGGAGGAGCCGGAACAGATCATGACGACCTCTCCCTCCCCGGCTCCCACGGCGTCAAAGGCAACCACTACGCTGCCCTTTTCCGTAAAGGTTTCCAGATCAATGGGTTTTACAAGCAGCAGCTTCAGCCCCTCGATGCGCTCGGACTTGCTGGTGCTGACCACGGTGCCCACGACTCTTCCGATCTGCGTTGCCGCCGCCTCCTTTCCCGCCGGGCCGGCGGTATTTTTTGCTGTAAGCTGTAAAAATAATACATGCGGATTCCCGCCCCTCCGGGGGAGGGGGAAATCAGACTGTGGACAAATTTATCCGGGCTGTGTCATTCTTCGAATGCGGATGCCGGTCTCCGCCGCCCGGTCCAGGGCAGCATCGGTGATCACGGCCCCTCTGGTGCAGCGTATCTCCGTTCGGTTGGCCCGGTAGGCGTCGTTGAGGTCCGCCTCCGTCACCAGCTCCAGCACCTCGGGCTCCGGCGCGGCGCGCCGGGGGGCAGGGGTGTGGGCAGGGGCCTCCCGCAGAATCTCAATGCCCTCTGCCGCGGCCCGGTCGGCGGCCGCGGGGGTCACCAGTGCCCGCCGCAGGCAGCGGACAAAGCCCCGTCCGGCTTTTGCGGCGTCCCGGATGTCCTGCTCCGTCACCAGGTCCAGCGGCGGCTCCTCCTGTGCCGGCGGCACGGGAGCAGGAGCCTCCGCCTGCTCTCCGCATTTGCACGCGCCGCCGCAGTCCCCGCATTTGCACGCGCCGCCGCAGTCCCCGCATTTGCACGCGCCGCCGCAGCGGCACCCTTCCCCGGGCAGCAGCAGCTCCGCATAGTCCCCGTTGCCGAGGCCGCAGGCGTTGGCCTCGTCCGTGTCCAGGTGGAGCTCCAGCTCGTGGCCGCCGCCGCAGCGGCACACCACATTTTCCAGCACGCAGGGCCGCGCGCCCCCCACCCGGACGGCGACCACCATGCCGTCATGCACGCCGTAGGCCGCCGCCTGGGCGGCAGAGAAGTGAATATGCCGCGCCGCCACAATCAGCCCGTGGTCCAGCGCCACACTGCCCGCTGGTCCCACCAGCTCCAGTCCCGGCGTGCCCTCCAGCTTTCCCGACATCCGCACCGGAACATTTTTGAGGCCCAGACGCGCCGCGTCGGAGAGGGTGATCTCCACCTGGGTCTCCGGCCGTGCCGGACCCAGGACCCGCACCTTGGCCAGCTCTCCCTTCGGGCCCCGGAGCGTCACCTGACTGCGGGCGGCAAACTGGCCCGGCTGCACCAGCGGCCTGCACACGGAGAGGGAATAGCCCGGGCCGAACAGGGTCTCGATGTCCGCGCTGCACAGATGTACGTGCCGTGCCGAGACCCCCACCGGGAGATAGCGCTCCCCCTGCTTTGCCAGCTCTGTCAGAACAAAATGGCGGACAAACGTCTCGTCTATTGCCAAGCGGCTCTCACCGTCCTTCCCTGGGGCATTTTCTTCTGTCAGCGGAAGCTTCCGCCGGCCAGAATGCTTTGGACAATTCGTGTGACCTCCGCGATCTCCTCCGGCGTGGCCTCAGACGCCGCGGCGGGCGTCGTCTGAGCCGCCGCGTTCATCCGGGCAACCGCCTCCGGAGAGCCGCAGCGGACGCAGGCAGGGATGCCGTCGGCGCCGCAGTTGCGGCAGAGGGGACGGCCCCCTGTGGTAATGCCGCTTCTGGTTCTGCGCTCGATCAGACGGTCCACCTGGTCGCAGGTCAGCTCGTTGGCCTGGCCGATCAGGCCATGGGTGTACATGCTCACCAGGGCGTAATACTCCACGCTCTCCATGCGCATCCATGCCTCCATCACGTCGCTGCCCCAGGTCAGCGCCCCGTGGTTTGCCAGGAGGCAGCCATTGTGGGTGTTGACAAAGGGGGCGATGGAGTCGGGCACCTCCTCGGTGCCGGGCATGGCGTAGGGGGCAATGGGAATCTCCCCAATGCCCATGACAGCCTCCGTCAGAATGGCCCGGTTCAGGGGAAGGCCGGCAATGGCGTAGGACGTGGCTGCGGGGGGATGGGCGTGGACCACCGCCTTTACCCCGGGATTTTCGGTATAGACCCGCAGGTGCATCTTCATCTCGCTGCTGGGCTTCCAGCTGCCCCGCAGCACATTGCCGTCGAGATCCGTCAGCACCAGCATATCGTCGGTCATGTAGCCCTTGCTGACGCCGGTGGGGGTGCACCACAGGGCGTTGTCCCCCACCTTGCAGCTGATGTTTCCGTCGTTGGCGGCCACAAAGTTTTTGGCATACATCCGGCGTCCCACCTCCAGGATCGCCTGCTTCGCCTCATAGTCGCCGGGATATTCCTCGTTGATTCGATAACTCATAATCCTATGCCTCTGTCTTTTCTTCCCGCCCGGCCGCGAGGCCGGCAAAGCGGGCACAGTTGTCAGTCAGGTCCGGTGTCACGGTAAACAGTCCCCCACCCATCAAAAAGGCCGTGTCCGCGCCGTAGAAGTCCAGCATTTCCGGCAGCTTTTCAAAGGTCATGCCCCCGGCGGGTGCAGGGAAGATGGGCGGCATCTCCCCCTCCGGTCCGGCGCAGAAGTCCACGATGGAGCGGCACTGCTCCTTCGTCAGGGAAAAGCGCCCGCCGAAATTGGGAAACACGGTGATGTCCGCGCCGCAGACTCTGGGGAGCTGCCCCAGAATGCAGCCGCAGTCAAAGCCGCCGGACCCCTTGTCCAGCAGACAGCCCGCCAGGGCAGGGTGGACGACTACCGGCAGCTCGGTGTGCTCCGAAACCCAGCGCAGGCTGTCATAGCCCGTCAGGCCCGGAGACAGCAGCACGCCGCCGGCGCCGCAGTCCTCCGCCAGATGCAGCCGTTCCGCCAGCTTCTCGCCGCAGCCGGAGAGGTTTGGGGTGTATTGGGTGTTGTGTCCGCTCTCTGCGTTGCCCCGCTTCACTGCCGCGCAGACTGCCCGCACCCGCTCCGCAAAGGGGGCGAAGGGCTGATCCATCAGACCGTGGTCGTCCTTGATCAGGTCCACGCCGCCCAGGGCGCAGCGGTAGGCCTCCTCGGCCAGGGACTCCGCCGGCAGGCCCATGGGCTTGAGTGCGGTGAAGGTCAGAGGCCGCCGGCCGATGCCAAAGCGGTCCCGCAGCCCCGGCACCCCGTATTTCGGTCCGGGCAGCCACTGCCTCTGGGCCTCGGAAAGGCCGATGCGCTCCACGGTGATGCCCGGGAGCAGGCTGATGTTGCCGAAGATCACATTGAGCCACTGGGGCAGCTCCTCCGTGGCGCTCTGGTCAGAATAGCTCACCAGCGCCCGCCAGCCGCCCGGGCAGGGGACAAAGTCCTCGATCCGGCCCAGAATGTGCTCGTGGATGGCCCGGCACTCGATATGGGCTGCCGGGAACTCCACGGTCTGCTCCACGCAGAGATTTTTTGCCATTTCCAGCGCCTCCCGCTCCGGCAGTGCAATGCGGTAGGAGACGGTAAAGCGGCCCCCCAATGAGGCCAGCAGGGCCTCGTCGGTATAGCCCTTGAATTTCATATCGTTCGCTTCCTTCACGGTGATATGCAGCCGCCCGGTCTGTTAATTGCGAAACTATGATTGCCTTTTACCCGGTTTCATGCTATGCTTTTGGAAAAAAGAGGACGGGGGGATATGCTGTGCTGGCGATTGCGCGGCGGAATGCGATCCGGGAGCAGCTGAAGGAACATAAGAGCGTCACCATCAGCGAGCTGGCATCCCGGCTGGATGTGGCAAAGGAGACCATCCGCCGGGATCTGCGGAGCATGGAGGAGGCCGGAGAGCTGATGCGCACCCATGGCGGGGCCTATATTCTGGAGGGTGTGCAGAACAATATCGACGTCTCCACCCGCCGGGTGCTCAAAACCGCGGAAAAGGAGCTCATCGCCCAGAAATGCGAGGCACTGATCCAGGCGGGAGACTTCGTCTTTCTGGACGGGTCCACCACGGCCTGGTGCATTGCCCGCAAGCTGGTGAACCGCAAGCTCACCGTGCTCACCAATTCTCTGGAAATCGCCAACATTCTGTCGGACTCCGGCACGGTCAGTCTCTTTCTGATCGGTGGGGAATATTCCCCCCGGGGGATGTGCTTTTCCGGTCAGAGCGCCGTGCGAAATCTGGAGCGCTATTTTGTGGATAAGTGCTTCATTTCCTGCCGCAGCGTCAGCATGGCCCACGGCATGAGCGACACCGACGACGACAGTGCAGCCCTCCACCGGGTGGCGCTGGAGCACGCCCGGGCCCGCTATCTTGCGGTGGACGGCACCAAGCTGGGCTGGGACAGCTTTTCCTCCCTGGCGCCCCTCCGGGAGCTGGACGGCATCATCACCGACGCGCCCCTCTCGCCGGAGTGGCGGGACTGCTTTCGCCACAGCCAGGTAAAAATCTATTGACGGGACCTGCCGCTCAGGCGCCCTCAGGGCGACTGAGCGGCTTTTTTCTTATTTTTTGTCTACAAATTTCTCCACCGGACGGATACCCATTTTCTCGAAGGACTCCTGAAAGGGTGCATAGGCGATGCCCTTTTCGGTGATGATGCCGGTGACCAGGCTGTGATCCGTCACGTCAAAAGCGGGATTTACCACACCTACGCCCTCGGGGGCCATACGCTTTTCGTACCACATCTCCGTGACCTCCTCAGCCTTGCGCTGCTCGATGACGATTTCGTCGCCGCTGGAGAGCGTCATGTCGATGGTGGAGGAGGGTGCGCAGCAGTAGAAGGGAATCCCGTAGTGCTTTGCCAGAATCGCCACGCCGCTGGTGCCGATCTTGTTGGCGAAATCCCCGTTGGCGGCCACCCGGTCGCAGCCCACAAAGATGATGCCGATTTTGCCGGCGCGCATGGTATAGGAGGCCATGTTGTCGCACTGGACATAGGTATCCACACCGGCGGCCTGCATTTCATATGCGCTGAGGCGGGCCCCCTGCAGCAGCGGACGGGTCTCGTCACAGTAGACATGGAGGTCCTTCTTGCCGTCCCAGCCGTGCTCCAGGGCGATATAGATGGGAGCCAGCGCTGTGCCGTATTTTGCGGTGGCCAGGGTGCCGGCGTTGCAGTGGGTCATCACGCCCACGCCCTTCCCCAGCTTTTCCAGCAGCTCATAGCCGTAAGCACCGATATTCCGGCTGATCTGGATGTCCTCCTCCCGGATGTCGTCCGCCTCCTTCATCAGGCGCTGCTTCATCTCGGCAACGGTTTTGCCCTCCTTCTCCGCCAGAAGCACCCCGTGCATCCGGTTCAGAGCCCAGCTCAGGTTCACGGCCGTGGGGCGGGCGGAGTTGAGGTATTCCATATTCTTCCGGCACGCCTCCACAAAAGCGTCCATATCCTCGGTGTCTGTCTGGTCGGCCAGCAGATAATAGCCGTAGCCGCCGGCCACGCCGATGGCAGGGGCGCCCCGCACCCGCAGAGAATAGATGGCCTCCCAGATGTCCTCACCCTTGTTCAGGGTCAGGTATTTGCATTCGTTGGGCAGCAGAGTCTGGTCCAGAATGACAACATGCTTGCGGTCCTCTGCCAGCACCACAGTGTCCAGATTCAGTGCGTTTTCCATGGCGATTGCTCCTCTCTGCCCTCAGCCCTGGGCGTCTACAGCCTTCACCGCGTCCTTCAGCGTGTTCAGGAAGCAGTTGCCGCAGTGCTTGTCGGCCCGGTTTTTGATAAAGTCGATGGCGGCGGTCATGCAGATGCGCTCGGCGCGGGCGCGCTTTGCCTCGTCGGGGATGGTGGTCAGGTCCTTCACGTTGGCCATGCCCACGGTGCGGCGGTTCAGCTCCAGGCCGGTGACCGCTGCGGTGTCGGAGAGAATGGAGGCCATGTAATACTCCTTGTAGCCGGGCGCCTTAGCCATGGTATCGGTGACGTGCTCGTCATAATATTTGCCCATCTTCTCCATGGTCAGGTTCACCACGTCCCGGATCACGCTCTCCACCCAGGCGCAGAACTCCGTCTCGCCGTAGGCGTCTCCGTTGCACCAGGCAAAGATCATGTTGGCGATGACATTGCCGATGTCATAGCCCATGGGACCGTAGAAGGCGAACTCGGGGTCGAACACCCGGGTATCCGCGTCATTGATAAAGATGGAGCCGGTGTGCAGGTCCCCGTGGATCAGGGACTGGGCACGGGTCATGAAGTCCATCTTCAGCTTTGCCACCTCCAGGTGCAGCGCCGTGTCCCCATAGAGCTTTTCCTTCACAAAGGCCGCGTTGGGGGCAAAGACGTTGTTGCGGCCCAGCTCATCGTTATAGGGCTCGGTGTAGACCAGCGCCTCGGTGATGTCGCAGAGCTGGGGGGAAATAAACTTGCGCTGCAGCGCCTTCTTCTCCTGGTGGTCCATCACCACGTCCGTGGTGCCCATCAGCACTGGCGCCATAAAGTCGGAGATCTGCTCGGCAAACTTGGGGTAGATCTTATGCTGGAGCATGGCTGTGCGCATCAGGATGTGGTCGCTCAGGTCCTCCATGCAGCAGGCGCACATGGTGGTGTCATAGTCATAGATCCGCGGCACATAGCCGGGGGCCAGCTTTCCCTGGAGGATCAGAATCTCGGACTCAATGCGGTTGCGGTCGGTGTCAATCTTCATCTCCCTGGAAATGCGCAGCTCCTCTCCGGCCTGCTTGACAATCACGCTGTGGCCGAGGGCATCTGTGACCTTGAACACATAATTCAGGTTGCCGTCACCGATCTCGCGGCTGTTCATGGTGGCCGCATCCCAATCCATCTGGGGCACCTTGATCCGGACATACTCGATGACATCCGGCTCCTTCATCAGAAAATAAGTATCAAACCTGGACATTGCGGGTGACCTCCTGTTCTGTAATACTTGGATACTATTTTACCGCCGCGGCGGAGAAATGTCAATCCGTGCGCGGGCAAAATGCCACATAATTCCAATAAATCGGGCATAATAAGAGACGCCGCGAAACCCTGGTGTTTCGCGGCGCCTGTCGATGCTGGCGCAGCACAGCGATATGTCCTGACGGACCGCTGCGGCGCCGCAGGGGTATATGGTTTGATTTCGGGCTTTTGTGCGTTCGTTTTTTCGCTCAGTCGCTCTTGCTGGCGGCGTAGGCTGCCACAAGGGCAAGGCAGAGCACCGCGCCCTTTACAGCGGGCAGGACATAGTAGACCACGCCGCACATGGTCAGGCCGTTCTCCAATGTGGCGATCAGCAGCGCGCCGATGGCAGTGCCCAGTGCATTGGGACGCTCCGCGCCGCCGATGGAGCGGCCGACGAACACGGCGGCCAGGGAGCTCATCAGATAGGAGTCGGAGCCGTTAACCTGGGCGGACATGTTGCGGGAGCAGACCACGATACCGCCGATGGCGATGAAGGCCGCGGCGAACATACCGGCCATATAGCGCATTTTCTTGACGTTGATACCGGAGAGCTTGGCGGCGGTCTTGTTGCCGCCCATGGCGTAGAGGTAACGGCCATACTTGGTGCGCTCCAGCAGGATCCAGCAGACCACCACGCAGATGATCATGATGATATAGATCCAGGGAGCCTGGCCCAGACTGCTGGCGCCGGTGGACCAGCCGGAGTGGGGGGTGGCATCGCCGCCGCGCAGTGCCGCAAACCACTTGGGGGCGCTGAGGCCGCCGGAGATGGCGCCGCCGCCGGAGTAGGCGAGACCCAGGCCCTGATGCACAAACTGCAGCGCGCAGGTGGCAAGCATATCCGGCACCTTGCAGACCAGGATCAGGAACATGTTCAGCTGGTACATGATGACGGCAAAGATGATGGTGACAATAATGGCTAGGCCAAAGGGCATGCCCACCCAAAGGCACATACTGGCAAACACATAGGCGCAGAAGGTGCCCAGTGTGGCGGCGGACATATCAAAGCCGTCGGGGGCCATGGAGACCGTTGCCGCCATGGCAAAGATCGTCAGTATGGACATGGCGCGGAGGATATTGACCAGGTTTGCGGAGGAGAAAAACATCTTTCCCTTGATGGCGGTGAAGATGATGACCGACAGCACCAGCACCGCGACAGCGGCCCAGTTCAAAATCAGATGGCCGATCTGCTTGGAATCCTTTTCTTTCAGCATTTTCTTTTCACTCCCTGTTAGATTCTCGATCAGCCCGCCGCCACATAGGGGCGGGTGTCGCCGGTGGCATAGTGCATGATCTCGTCCTCGGTGGTTTTGGCGGTTTCCAGCTCCGCCATGATCTGGCCGTCAAACATCACATACATCCGGTCTGTGATGCTCAGCAGCTCGGAGTTTTCGCAGGTGGCGTAGATGACGCATTTTCCGGTCTTGGCAATCTCGTTGATCAGACGGAAAATCTCCTGCTTGGCGCCCACGTCCACGCCCTTGGTGGGCTCGTCAAAGATATAAACCTCCGCATCTGCTGCAAGCCATTTTCCGACGACAACCTTCTGCTGGTTGCCTCCGGAGAGGAAGGCCACCTTCTGCTTGATGGAGGGGGTCTTGATGCCCAGCTCCTGGACATATTTTGCGGCATTTTTTGCAGTTGCGGCGCGATTGACAAAGGAGAGATGGCAGAACTTGCCCAAGCAGGCCGCCGCCAGGTTGAAGTCCACGGTCTCGCTGACCAGGACGCCCTCCTTGCGCCGCTCCTCCGGCACCAGAGACATGCCGCTTTTCACCGCGTCGGAGGGATTTTTGAAATTCAGCTCCTTCCCATCCAGGGAAATGGAGCCCTCGGCCTTTTTGAAGTCGCCGAACAGGGTCTTGCAGAGCTCGGTTTTGCCGCCGCCCACCAGTCCGGCCAGGCCGACAATCTCGCCCTTGCGGACATAGAGGGACACGTCCTTCACCCGTCCCTCGCGCTCGGTCAGGTGCTCGACCACCAGGGATTTCTCGCCGATGTCGCAGACCTCCTTGGGGAAGGACTCGTCGAAGGAGCGGCCCAGCATCTTATCCACGATCTCCTTGCTGGTGGTCTCAGGGGTGATGGGTGTGGTATCCACAATCTCGCCGTTGCGCATGACCGTATAGGAATCGCAGATGCGCAGCACCTCCTGAATGCGGTGGGTGATGAAAATGACCGCGATATTTTCGCTCTCCCGCAGGTGGCGGACAACCCGGAACAGCTCCTCTGTCTCCGTATCGCTGAGGGGCGCGGTGGGTTCATCGAGAATCAGGAAGTTGCAGGTGTTCTGGATGGCCCGGGCGATCAGGACCATCTGCTTCTGCGCCAGCGACAGCGTGGAGCAGGGACGGCGTACATCAATCTTGATGTTCAGCCGCTCCAGCACCTCCCGGGCCTCCCGGCGCATCTTGGTGTAGTTCATAAAGAGCTTGCCCTTCATGTTCATGACCGTGTCGTTAAACATCACGTTTTCCGCCACGGACAGGCTGGGAATCAGGGCCGTGTCCACCTCCTGATACACGATCTGGATACCCAGATTCTTTGCCGTCAGGGGCGTGCGGATCTCCACCGGCTGCCCGTTATAGAGCACTTCGCCGGTATAGCCGGGGTTGGAGCCGGCCAGCACCTTCATCAGCGTGGACTTTCCTGCTCCGTTGGCGCCCATGACGGCGTGGATCATGCCCGTGCTGATCTCAAAGTCGCAGTCCGTCAGGGCCTTGACGCCGGGAAATTCAATGGAAACCTTTCGCGTCCCCAGCGTGATTTTCTCCTTGTCCATAGCCTTCCCTCATTTCACTTAGCTTGTTGCCGATTCCCCGACGCTTTCCGCCGGCGAAAAATAGAGAGGGACGCCGGAGCCCAAAAACTCCAGCGCCCCAACCTTTTTGTTAACTTTCTCCGGGTCCCGGCATTCCGGTGAAACGCCGGGAGCTGTGCTGTGGTTCAGATCAGGTCAGAGGCCCAAGCAGAGCATCCATCCAGTCGGTGGTGGGCATCCAGGTGCGATCCTTGTAGGAAGCGGGGGCAACCTCATCCAGATTCTCGATGTTGATGCCGTCCTTGCTCATGACCATCTCCTGGGTGATAACGGTGGAGGGGATCTCCATCCAGGCGCCGATGTCCTTGTAGTAGCAGGATGCGTTCTCAATGGCGTCATAGTCGCCGGCCAGCTCGCAGGCCAGGACACGGCAGGCAAACTCGCCGTTGCTGGTCCAGTTGGTGGTGGCGCAGGCCTTCCAGTTGGTGCCCTCGGCCATGGCGTTGATGTCCTCGTTGGAGATGTC
>CAJOPB010000090.1 GCA_905236305.1 uncultured Oscillospiraceae bacterium
AGGCCCCCGCGCCGGCCTTGATGCGGATGTCGCAGCAAAAATCCGTACCCAGAATATTGCTGCCCAGATAGCCCCGCTCTCTCGCCTGCCGGATGGCCTCGGTGAGCCGCACAATTGCCAGGGGATACTCCGCCCGGACGTAGACAATCGCCTCGATTGCCCCGATGGCGTAGGCACCGATGAGCATTCCCTCAATCAGGTTGTGGGGGTCGGACTCGATCACCGCCCGGTCCATAAATGCGCCGGGGTCACCCTCGTCAGCATTGCAGATCAGATATTTTTCTTCACCCGGGGCTTTTCGCGCCGCGTCCCATTTGAACCAGGTGGGAAAGCCCGCGCCGCCGCGTCCGGCCAGCCCGGAGGTCTTGATCACGCCGATTACTTCCTCGGGCGTCATGGTCTTGAGAACCTTTTCCAGGGCCTGATACCCGTCGCCGGCGATATAGTCGTCGATGCTCTCCGGGTCAATCACGCCGCAGTGCCGCAGCGCGATGCGCGTCTGTTTGCTCAGAAAGCCCTCATCCTCAGGCTGGATTGCGATGCCGGAGAGCACGGAATAGTCATCGCGCTTCACCGCCTCCACAATGGTCTCCGCGTCCCCGGCACCTACGCGGACACAGCGGTGCAGCACGCCCGCAGTGTCATACACATCCACAATGGGCTCCAGATAGCAGGCGCCCACGCAGCCGGTAATGCCCAGGGCGGCAGGGACCTCCGGCGTTAGCCGGGCCTTCAGTGCTTCATATACGGCGGCGGCTCCCGCGGCCAGGCCGCAGCTTCCCTCGCCGACAACAATTCTGGCATTCATTCCGCCTCCGCCTCCTTCCGCAGATCTCTGAGTATCTGCCGGGTCTTGTCCGGCGTCAGAGAACCATATGTTCTGTCATTGATCATCATCACCGGAGCCAGCGAGCAGCAACCCAGGCAGGACACCACGCTCAGTGAGAACAGGCCGTCGGGTGTGGTCTCATTGTCGTGAATCCCCAGCTCGTCCGTCACGGCCTCCAAAATCCGGTCAGCGCCATTGACATAGCAGGCAGTGCCCTTGCACAGCATGATCAGATACTTGCCGATGGCCTGGAAACGGAACTGGGAGTAAAAGGTGGCAACGCCCAAAATTTTTGCAGGGCTGGCGCCAGTGCGCTGGGAGATATGGTATACCGCGTCGATGGGGACATAACCATAGATCTCCTGGGTCTTTTGCAGAATGGAAATGAGACTGCCCTTCACGCTGGCATACTGCGCCAGCGTGGGCTCAAGCAGTGTCAGGTCCACCGCAGGGTGGTTACAGCTTGGCACGATTTGCTTCCTCCTTCTAGTTTTCTGCTGATTTTGGATCTCATAGCTGACGCCGGCATCCTCCAGGACCCGAAGCAGCGACCGGTAGTAATCTCCCAGCTGCGCTTCCAGTGCCGGCGCGTCTTCAATCCGGACCGCACAGGCCCCCCGGGCCTCCGTGAGCAGGTCGTAAAGTGCGTCCAGATTTTTCCCGTAATAGGGCGGGAAGTCCAGCTGCTCCGCCAGCGCGGCGTGCAGTGCCTCCCGGTTATCAATCTCGCTGCCGTTGAGAATGGCTGTCTTCATGTGGCCGTTTCCTTTAGTATAATTGGGTAAAGCTTTCGTAATGGTCCGCAGTATACCAGATGCTGCCGTCCTCGCCGTAGATGATCCGCTCCGCGCCCCGGCGGCCGCCGCTGTAGTTTACGTCGCACTCCCGGTAACGTCCCTTGGGCAAAAGGCCCTCATAGTTGCCGAAGCGGTCCCCACCAATGCTCTTGCCGGGGGCATATTTCCAGAGGTTTCCGCCGGGCCAGCCCAGGTCCTGGGCCTCGCGCTTGGTGATAAAGTTGTCAGGCAGATGGCCATAGGCGTGGAGGTAATCCGCAACATCCTGCGGTGCTGTGTACTCCCCGTCCTCCGCCAGCGGCGGGACGGTTTCGTCCGGTCCATCCGGAGACAGGAGTTCAGCGTCAGAGCCGGAATCAGGCGACGCGGAAGCCGCCGCTTCCTTCGAGGGCGCGGGCGATTGATACGTTTCGCTCCCGGTGTCCGGTTCATCCGAAGCCATCCAGTCCGGGCCGGGAATCGCCTCGTCCGGGCCGGCGTCGGGAGCGGGCTCCGCTGCGGCGGGCAGGTCGGTAATCAGCCGCAGGGTCTCGGCCGGCTGCGCCGCAGCAGGGTCGGTGTATAATTCGAGCTCTCCGCCGCCGCAGCCCGCCAGGAGCAGCAGCGCCAGCAGCAGGGGCAAAATCCGTTTGAATCGCAGTTTCATGGCAATTTGCCCTCTGCCTCTCAGCCCTCGATGGGCTCGGTCCAGTAGTGCTGGTTATAGATGTCGGTAAAGCGCCACGTCACCTGGGTGCGGCCCTCGCCCACCGGAACATTGTTGATCTGCCAGTCGCCGGTCCAGGTCTCGGTCTCCCCCAGCAGATAGCTGTCCAGATACTGTCCGTCATAGCTGTAATAATCGCAGACGAAGTCGATCTGGTCACCCTCGCTGAGCTCGGTCAGGCTCTTGGCTATGGTGTCGGTCTCGCCGTCCTTATACACAAAGCGCGCGCCTGTGACGGTGCCCCGGCCGTGCTCCAGCACCACCAGCAGCTCCGCCCGCTGGCCGTTGAGCAGCACAGGGATGGTGCCGTAGGTCAGCATGGAGTCGTCCGTGATTTCATCATAATCGTGATAGAAGGCGATGGGCTGACTGTTGACTGCAAGCCATGTTCCGTCGGAGTAGCCCAGCAGCCGGCCCTGGTCGTCAAAGTCATAGACATTGTCCAGGCCCAGGTCCACATAGCCCTCGCCGTCGTCATAGAACATGTTGACATCGATGGCGGTCACCAGACTCCACTGTTCGTCGCTGAGAGAGAGCACGGGACCGTCGCCGCTCTCGGTCCAGGTCAGGGCAGAGGCGTCGAAGAAGTGATCTGAGATATAGGATACGGTGTCCTCAGCAGGCATGGAGCGGCCGCTGAAAAAGTCCATTCCGCCGCTTCCGCCGCCGAGGAAGGCCCCCAGCAGGCCGGTGATCATATCCGCGCTGCTGTAAGAGGAGGAAGACGAGGAGCCGCCATAGCCCCCCAGCAGGGAACCCAGGGCGCTGGTATCAAAGCCGCCCGTGGCCACCTGACCGCTGACCTCCAGCTGCGCAAAGGCGCGGATGGCATCGGAGTAGCTCTGATCCATGCCAATGGCGCTGTAGGTGCTGACAGCGCTGTCCACGCTGCTGCTCTTGCGGTAGGGGAAGTAAATGGACAGGCCGTAGCAGCGGCTCATATCAGAGGAGGTGCGGTTATACTTTACCGCCCCACCCAGAGCCCGGGTCAGGGCCTGGCCCTCTGCAGTACCCAGACGCTGGGCAAAGTCGCTCAGGTCGATCTGGTCAATCGCGGAGGAGCGGGCAAACTCCCGGCTCTGGCTGCGGGCCGTGGAGATCTGGCTGTACTCCTGGTTGGAGATCATGGAGCTCAGTGACTGGGAAAAGTCCTTCAGCGCCGCGGGTGCGGTGTTGCTCAGCTCCGCCAGATCCACCACCGACAGGGTGCAGGACTGACCCCGGCACTGCCGGGCGCAGGTCTCGATAAATCCATCCACGATATTCTTGCCGATCTCCGTGGTGGGCATACCGGTATTGTTGCCCAGAGCGGTGAGCCAGTCGGTGTAATACCAGCCGATGCCCGGCTCCGTCTCCTCGGAGGCAATCATATAGTCGGCATATTTGTCCAGCATCAGCCCTGTCTCCACGGTGGCCATCAGGCAGGCGTCGAAGCCGATGAAGTCAAAGGTAACGCCCGCGTCCCCCAGGGCCTTGTCGATACCGGCCAGCGTCATGGAGCCGGCGCGGGGGTTTTTCTCATCGTAGCCGTATCCGGTAACGGAGCCTCCGCCGTGGTCCCAGAGGATCAGCTCGTTGCGGTTGGCAGGGTAGTTCTGGGCGCACCACCGGATAAACTCGGTCAGGGTGGCGGGCTTGACCATGGAATCGGTCCCGACGTTCTGCACCAGACACTTCAGGCCGCCGTTGACCACCTGGTAGATCTGGTTGACGCTGCTGCTGACCACCTGGTTTTTCCACTGCTTGCAGCCGCCGGTATAGACCAGGATGTTGACATTCTCTCCATAGCGGGCCTTGGTCATCTCCAGCAGGTCATTGGTGCCCATGCTGTATTTGCTCTCCAGATCTGTGCCGCACATATACACCATGATTGTAACCGTGTCCTTCCCGTTGCCGTGGATCACGGTGCGCTTTTCCCGGGAGCCGCCGGCCACGTCGGTGCTGAGATTCTGGCTGTCGGTGCTGCCGGACTGGTTCAGTGCTGCGCTGCTCTGGCTCATGGCCTGAAAGGGATTGATGAGGGTCGGGCCGTTGGAGCCGGAGGTGCCTGAACCTGCGGAGGCGCTGCCGGTGGAGGCGCTGCCGCCGCTGCCCGTGCTCTGGCCATAGCTGCTGCTGTAGCTGCTGCCGGTGTCGGTGAGTACTTCGCCGGTGGAGTCTCCGCCGTTGCCCATAATGCTGATGAGGCCGCCGCCTCCGCCCAGAGCCACCACTGCCGCCAGAATGATGGCCGCCAGGCCGCCTCTGCCGCCGGCACGGGTTCCGGTGCTGCTCTGCCTGCCCTGTCCGGAGGTCTGAGTGGTGTGGGGATTGGTCCCCGCAGCGCCTACGGGGCCGGTGCCCAGACCGTCGCCCCGCTTGTGGACGCCCTTGCTGTCGCTGGTAACATAGGTCTCCCGTCCCCGGGGTCTGTTATTCTGCTCCATAGCATATCCCGCCTTTCTGTAGAGGTCCCGCAGCGGCATTTGAAGGGTTCCTTTCGCCAGCCGCGCAACCGATAAGAATTTTGTTCCGGTCTGTCCGCAGGAAGGGCCGCCGGAACCGAAATCGAGAAAAATGAACAGGCTGATTATAACATTGAAGCGCCGGAAAGGCAAGGGACTTCTCACGTCCGAATGGGCGCAAAGTTATGTCATTTGTCCTTTTTCCTGTTTACAGGAAAGCTGTGCCGGCTTTTGTCAGGAAAAACCGGCCCCGCGATCCCGCCTCAGGGGGAGGCAGGGCCGCGGGGACCGAGGGCCATAACAGTGGGGGTGGGAGATGGGTCACTGTGCTTCTTCCGGCTCCGGGGTGTACTCATACATGGTGACGATATATTCCACATTTTTCGTCTCATCACCTGCGTAGTCCGCCTTGACGGTGAAACGTCCTACCCTTCCGTCGGGAAAAAGAACGGTGATCACTCTGGCATGGTTCAGGGCGCTCTGGATAAACAGCTCGGTGTATGCGGCGTGCGGCAGTCCCCGATACCCCTCGACCCAGCTGCAGAACTCCCCGCTGTTCAGGCTGCTTTGGAGTGCGGGACCATCCATCCCCAGCTGCGCTTGGAGACCGTGAATTACCGTTTCATATTCCAGCTCCTTCCCCCGCCTGCACAAAAACAGTATTGTCCCCTGGAACAGCCGTGCCAGCAGACGCATCTGGCTGCGGGTGTGCATGACCTCGCTCACATCCAGCGCCATGCTCTGCCAGCATACCGTCCCATAGGCGTCTGTCAGACGGCTCTGCTCGGCAATGTAAATGTAGTCGCCCCGCTTCCGGCGAATGCGATAGGGCCGGAAGGATTCCAGTGTGCCGTCACGGATTTGCTTTGCCTGCTCCTGCACCGCGGGCATATCCTCCGGATGCACCATATTGATCAGTTTATTTCCGAATTGGGTCTGTATCTCCTGCGTGGTGAAGCCCGTCATCTCACAGAAATTCTGACTGACAAACAGGAAGGTAAAATCCGCATCGGCTGTGCAGCGGTAGTAGCCGCCGGGCAGGTCGGTGTTGAGATACTGCAGCTCCGTCACATCCCGGTCAGAACCGTAAAAGGTCTTTCCCCGCTCATCCTCACCCATGTAATACAGGCGAATGGAGAGCCATACCAGCACGCCGCTGGGCCGGTAGACCCGCACAATTCCCTTTGCGCCATTGAACCGGTCCCGCTCCGCCTGATCCATAAGCGCATACATTTTTTCCGCGTCTCCGGGGTAGAAAAAGCGCTGAATATCACAGATGCGCTGGGTGAACTCCTGATGGTCGATACCCACCAGCTCAAAGAACTGCTCATTGTAGCGGGTGATGTCAATGCTGTCCCCGTGCCGCTGGTAAAAGGCCACGGGACCCAGGATATTGTTCAGCATGGAGTCGCTGTATATGTTCTCGTCCAGAAATTCCCGCACCTGCATCTGCTGGTTGGCATTCACCACAAAGCCCGAGCGGTCCACCCGGGATTCATCAGCGATGAGCTTTTCAAACTCCTCCACCGGCATCGGCCGGTGGAAGTAAAAGCCCTGGATATACGGACAGCCCAAATCGTTGAGAAACTGCACCTGCTCGCCGGTCTCAACCCCCTCCACAATCACAGGGGTGGAGAGATTTTTCGTCATGGAGATGATGGACTCCAAAATGCTGATGGTTTTTTGCTCCTCGTTACTGTTGGTTTGGAGGAACTGCGCGTCCAGCTTGATGACATCGACATTCAGATCCCGCAGCATGTTCAGGGAGGAATAGCCGCTGCCGAAGTCGTCCATCAGCACCATAAAGCCGATCTCGCGCAGGCGGGCAATGGTGCTGCGGACCTTGTCAATATCGTCCACATAGGCGCTCTCTGTGATTTCAATTTTGATGCAGCCGGGCGGGAGCATATACTGCTCCCGCAGCGCTGCAAAGTGGGCGGGCACATCCAGGTTGATAATATCCAGCCGGGAGACATTCACCGACACCGGCACCGGCTCATGGCCCCGTTCAATCCAGCTGCGCAGCCACTTGCAAACAGCCTCCCAGATGTAGCGGTCCATTCTGGTCACCACATCATATTTCTCCAGCACAGGCACAAACACGGCAGGGGGCACCTTGCTGCCATCCGGCTTTTCCCAGCGTACCAGAGATTCCGCGCCCACAACCAGGCTTCCGGTGAGACTGCACTGGGGCTGGAGCCAGAAGGTGATCTGTCCGTTTTCCAGCGCCTGCAGAAACTCGTTGACCATCTGGTATTCCGCCGCGTTCTTCTGAAAGGCGGCGGAATTGTATACCTGAATATGCTTGCCGCGGCCTGTGGCCAGCAGCTCCTCGGTTGCGATTGCCGCCCGGTTATACACGTCCAGAATATTCTCGTTGGGGTCCTCCACCGCACACAGCCCGAACACCGGGGCAAAGCCCTCCATGCCGCTCATGGTTTTAATAATGACATGGAGGTCCTGGTGCAGCGCCTCCAGCATGGGACGGTCATAGGGGAGCAGCAGGCAGAAATGGTTGCTGCCCCGATAGCCGGCCAGGCCCTGGTACTGCTCCGCCGTGCGCTTGAGTCTGGAGGCCAGCCGGGTCAGCAGAAACTGGCCGGTTTCGGTGCCGAACCAGTCGGAGAACAGCTTGAAGTGCTCGATTTCCACATCCACAAAGCACCACGGTCCCTGCAATTGACCCACCCGCTCCTGGGCAAGGCAAAAGAAATCATTTTCCACCAGCAGTCCGGTGGAGGCGTCATACTGCACGGTTGGGGCAACGGTGAGCGCAGCCTCCTGCATTGCGCGGTCCCGCTGCAGCTGGATGTCGAAGATATAGCAGCGGACGATGCCCTCCGGCACGCCGAGCTCCCTGCCGGTCACCAGCATGTGGCGTGTCCACACCCAGGGGGTGACGGTCCCCTGCATCCGCAGCTCTGCCCAGAGCAGGCCGGGAACCGGGCCGTTCTGCAGCCGCTGAAACATATCTGCGGGGTTCATGAGCTCCCGATAGGTGTTTTGGTCGTCGGGATGAACCATATAACGGACCGCGTGGTCAAACAGCGTCTCGAAGCTTCCCTGAGCTGCCGGCGCAGTATACTTCCCCTGCACCCGGACAACACTCCGAAAGCGGCCTGTCCCCAGGTCAATCTCAAACATATCGTCAAAGGTGCTGTGCTTCAGGTTTTCCGCAAAGGTCTTATTTTCTTCGACCCCAAATACAAGGCCAAACAGCTCTGCCTGTGTCATGGGAATTGCCTCCAGTCAACAAAACGAATCAATTAGGGAAGCGCGCCAGGGCTCAGCGCCTGCGCCGGTCACCCTGGCTGAGATAATAGTTTGCCTTGTCCTGATACATTGCCTCGTCTGCCCGTCTGAACACCGCACGGCACTCCGTGTCCTGTCCCGGGAGATAAGCAGCGGCGCCTTTGGAGATCGTCAGGGGCCGCTGGTAGGGGTGGGGATTGCGGTTGAAATCCGCTACCGCCTCGTCCAGGCGGCGCAGCAGCTCTGCCATATCCGGCTCCCCACCCGTGACAACGGCAATAAACTCATCGCCGCCGACGCGGTAGACGTCCCGGGGACCGAAGACCAGCTTCAACAGGCCGGACACGTCCGTGATTGCGAGGTCGCCAAGCTGATGACCAAAGCTGTCATTGATGCTCTTGAGGCCGTTGAGATCAAATACCGCCACGGAAAACGCGGCATTTCCCTCCTCAATCTGCTGCTCCAGCAGCTTGATCCGCTCCAGATAGGCAGTCTTGTTGCCTACGCCGGTCATACCGTCCATATATGCCTGAGCCTGCACAAGGTGGATATAGTCCCGCAGCTCCTGCTGCATGGAGCGGGTTTGATCCACCAGCATGTTGATGTCGTCAGAGGTACTGCCTGCAGCAAGCGGGTCTGCGGACTTCGATTGCCCGGAAAAGCTACCCGGCCCGCCCCCTGTGGAGCTCTCGGCCTCATGAATCAGGCTGTTAATGTCCTCGGACAGGGTATTCAGCTCGGTGTAGAGGGTGCGAAAATCCTTTCGGAATTTGTCTGTTAGCAGCAGCACCGCCACTGCTCCGGCCAGCATGGAAAGCACACTGATGAGCATGGAGGTGCGAACCAGACGGGAGACCTGATTGTCATACCACGCGGCGCTGATATCCACTGCAACGATGCCGGCCACTGCGCCGTCGGAGGCAAACACAGGACTGTACGCGCTGTAAAACCGGCCCCATGCGTCCTCATAGGGGGCCTCGTCCACGGCAGGTGTACCGAGGCTGGCGATGTAGAGGGCGTCTGTATACTTCACCGGCGCTCCAAACTCCCCGGGGTCCGCCACAGTGGGGTCCACTGCAAAGACAAATTGCCCGTCACCGGCGCTGCGAACCGTATAAATGTAGTCTAAGTCGATATTCTCCTGAAACACGGTCAGCGCGTCCAGTATTCCGCGATATTCCGGAGTGTCCCGGTCTTCCTTTTTCAAATCCCGCAGCGTGTCTCCATCCAGCATGGCGGCTGCGGTGTTGGAAATATCCAGCATCCGGTCATAGATCAGAGACCTGAGGGCGCGCTTGGACACGTCCATCAGGATAAAACTCAGGACCAGGTTTACAGCCAGCACAAAAACGGAGAGGAAAACAATAATCTGCGTCGTCAGACTGAGCTTTTTCATAGTGCCTGCCCTTCCGCGCATGACAGACACATTCGGAGGCACCGCAGCAGGCTTTTGGTCCGAAATGCGCGGGGAAGATGGATACTGTTTGTTCTGATACTTCTTTCATCAAATTACATTTCATCCATTAATTTGGTATTATAGCACGATAATATTGGTTTCGCAAGGTTTCTGACGCAGTTTCCACGAAAAAAGTTCGAATGGCAAAACGATTACAGGCCTGTTTTTCTCCTGCTGTACGGAAACGGGCTTTTTTAGGCCCTTCCCGGACGGGAGAGACGGCGCAGGGGGATGGGAGCGGACGGAGCAGGGACAGATTTTGATTGCGAATGCCGCATTGAGAGGCTATAATCACTTTGAAGGCAGCGCTGCCTGTTGCGCGCCGGGGTGCGTCAGGCCTTCCTCACTCCAAAATACAGACAGAAAGAGTATCGCTGTGGCAACCATGAAAAAAGCTTGGAAGGACCCCGACCTATGGGTCCACTGGGTCATATCCGCGTGCGGCGGATTTTACGGAGTCTATGCGGTCTCCCTGCGGGGCGGCACCTTTGGCTCGGCCCAGACCGTAAACCTGATTGTCCTTCTCCTGCGGCTGTGGCAGGGAGACACGGCGGAAGTGCTGCGCCGTCTCGGAGCGCTGGCCGTCTTTTCCGGAATTCTGGTGCTGGTCTATTTGCTCCCCCAGGAAAAGCGCCGGGCGGCGCGGCCGTTCTGCGTGCTGGCGGAATTGGCCGGGGTTGGCCTGTGCGGGTTTCTCCCCGCGGAGCTGGACGGCCTCGTGGCGCTCTACCCGATTTTTGCTCTCTCCGCCTTGCAGTGGGGATTTTTCTTCCAGGTGCGGGGCTTTGGCTGTGCCTCCATCTTCTCCACAAACAATCTCCGGCAGACAGTCACTGCCGCTGCGGGGCTGCTGCTGAAACGGGAGAAGGGGGCTGCAGAGCGCCTCTGGGTCTACGGCGGAACACTCCTGTTCTATCATACCGGCGTCCTCTATGGGATCCTCTGCGTCAGTCTGTTCACAATCAAGGGTATCTGGGGCTGCGCCCTTCCGCTCTGCCTTGTGCTGCTCCTTTTGCAGGCGGAAAAATGAAGCATCCGGAATCCGGCGGACAGCATCTCATCGTAGGCATAGTCCTCGCTGAGCTCGTCCCTGGTCAGAACGCTTTCGGGGAATTCGTGCGTCTGTATGTGCGGGAACTTTTTCGTCCTTGGACCGTCGTAAATCCATGAGAGGCAGCTTCCCCCCTGCCAAAACGCGGGGGACAGCACCTCTCATGGCAGCCGGTTCAGAATGCAAAGGAGGAACAGAAAAATGAAAAGGATGATCTCCGCTCTGTTGGCACTCATTCTCATGCTTTCCCTGGCAGCCTGCGGGGACAGCGGGGCGGAAACGCAATCAGGCAGCGCGCAGATGCAGGAGCCGCAGGAGTCACAGATGATACAAGGGATACCGAAGGTACAAGAGATACAGGAGGTGCAGGACATGCAAATTACGGATTCCGGCAGGATGGAGCCTACCGCACTGGCTGCGCCGTTGTATCCTGAGATGGCGCCCTATCCCAATGAGAGCGACTATATCGGGCCGGACGGGAGACTCAGCGAAGCATTCAACGCTTCCTACGACGCATGGTGGGCGGACGTCCGCGCACAGCGGGAGCAGCCGGAGGGCTATGCCGAGGGAATGCGCGGATTTCTGCAGAACAGCATACATGCGTTTTTAGGCGGCGCATATGGGGAAAACCGCGTCTACAGTCCGCTGAACGTCTATCTGGCCCTGGCAATGCTCTGTGAGCTGACGGATGGGCAAAGCAGGGCGCAGCTTCTCTCACTGCTGGGTGCGGAGCAGGTCGAAACAGTCCGGGAGCAGGCACGGGCACTGTGGAACGCAAATTACCGGGACGACGGTGTAGTGAAAAGCGTGCTGGCCAGCTCGGTCTGGCTGAACGAAACCGTAGGCTTTATCCAATCCACGCTGGATACGCTGGCGGAGGACTACTACGCCTCCAGCTTTCAGGGAAGGATGGGGACGCCGGAGTATGATCGGATGCTCCAGACCTGGCTGAACGAGCAGACCGGCGGACTGCTGTCAGAGCAGGCTGACGGGATCACCATGGACGCACAGACATTGATGACGCTGGCAGCAACGATCTGCTTCAAAGCGCCGTGGACCAGCAAATTTTCGCTTAACGCCACAGAAAAGGATGTTTTTTACGCCCCGGAAGAAATTCTGACGGTTGACTATATGCACAAGAGCGGCGCGCGGAGCTATTATTGGGGAAAAAGCTTCTCAGCGGTTTCGCTGGAGCTGGAGAGCGACGGGGCTATGTGGCTCCTGCTGCCGGAGGAGGGCGTCAGCCCCGAGGACCTGCTTCAGGATACGCAGGCGATGGATTTCCTGCTGAGCCGGGACCGGTACGGCTGGGAAAACAGAAAACACCTGACTGTCAACATAGCCGTGCCTCGGTTTGACATTGTGTCGGACACGGATCTGATTCCCGGCCTGCAGGCGCTGGGCGTCAGGGACATATTCGATTACACCGTCTCGGATTTTTCGCCCCTGACCACTGATACGGACGAGGTCTGTGTCTCACAGGCAAAGCACGCCGCCCGCGTAAAGATCGACGAGGAGGGCTGCGAGGCTGCGGCGTATACCGTTGTGACAATGCGTGTCGGAGCTGCCATGCCGCCGGAGGAGGAGCTCGACTTTACGCTGAACCGCCCGTTTATCTTCTGCATCACCGGCGCGCAGGGACTGCCGCTATTTGTGGGAGTTGTAAATACGCCGGTTTCCTGACGGAATCCGGGCGTCTGCTATGGCCTATTTCAATAAAATGAAATCGTTTATTGAAAACAGTATCACACGTTATTGCGGACCCCGGTAGACGTCCGGGCCGAAGCCCAGATAGAGCGTGAAAATGGGATTTAAGAGTATCAAACCCAGTGTAAATAAAATTCCATGGCCGAATGCCCTTGACACCTTCCAGCTCAGCACCGCATCCAGGACAGCTCCCAGCGTCCCGGCCACGGAAATCAAAAACCCGGGGTGCTCCCGATTCCCCCCTAAGCCTGACACAATTGCGGCAGCGAGGGAGATCCAGAAGAACAGGCTCTGCCAGCAGCGCCCGTACAGGATATAGTCCGCATAAACAGGGATGAGCCCTTTCCAGCCTGCCACGCCCATCTTCTCAAACATCCGCCAGCGGCCTATAGCCAGCAGCAGATACCAGATCAGCGCCAGTAAAACCGAGGCGGTACCGGCGAGCAGGCCGAGGCCCACGATAAACAGGATGAACAGAGTAATCATCAAATCACTTCCTTGCTGTTTCGACGCAGAAACGGTAATAAACGTTTTTGCCGGAATATCCGGACAAAGAAAAAGCGAACGTCATGCGCTTATACAGGAACAGCCCGTCCGCAATCATGGAACGGACGGGCTTGCTTCTGAAAAGAGAGAAGAGAGGAGTGTAAAAGGAAACATCTATATTTAAATTCCTGTCTGGAACAAGTTTGATTATACAAGGAGATTGTGAACAATTATTACCAATCAAATGAACGTATTGTGAATTCCGCTCCCGGAATCACGGGGCCGTGCGCCTTGGCGGAGATGCCGTCTGCGTATGCTTCAGCGTCCGGAAAGCACACCGGAAAGCGCCTGTGCGAAAGGCATAAGCCGATTGCTCCAGCGTTTTATCTTTCCATCCGCACATCGTATGAAATAACAGGTGAAGTACATACAGCTTTGAGCCTGTTTCCCTTGAACAGGGCTTTCAATCATGATATAAGCTGTGGAAACCAGCTGAAGCCTGTGCTATAATAATATATGAAGAACGGATATAGCAGGGCAGATCATTGACCCCGTGCGCTGCGATGCCTGCGCGCCCGGTTCTTCCGGTCATATTTGCGAAAAGGGGTGAGCTCAGAGCCTATGGTAGAAGATAATTCCGGCCTCACGGCCATGAATGTGAACGAAATGGTCCGGCATTTGTCCGGCGCTTATACCGCACTGTGCAGAAAAAACATATCCTTTCGTCTTTTTCCCTCGGTCATGCTGTGGGGGCCACCGGGAGTGGGGAAATCCCAGGGAGTCCGGGCGATTGCCGAGGCTGTCAGCGACGCGACCGGACGCCATGCAGAGATTACGGATGTCCGTTTGCTGCTGTTCAACCCCGTGGACCTTCGCGGTATCCCGACCGTCAATGAAGAACGCACACTTGCCGTATGGCTCAAGCCGAAGATATTCCAGATGGACGAATCCCCGGATGTGATCAATTTTCTGCTTCTTGACGAGATCTCGGCGGCGCCGCAGTCTGTTCAGGCCGCAGCTTACCAGATCACGCTGGACCGCTGTGTAGGGGAGCATAAGCTGCCGGAAAACTGCATTGTCATTGCTGCCGGGAACCGGGTCACGGATAAATCTGTCGCCTACAACATGCCAAAGGCGCTGGCAAACCGTCTGCTGCATCTGGAGATCAAAGGCGATCCTGCCGCCTGGCACGACTGGGCGCTGCGCAGGGGCATACATCCCTTTGTGACCGGATATCTGGACTACAATCCCGTCGCGCTGATGCGGTTCGACCCCACGGCAACCAGTCTTGCGTTCCCGACGCCGCGCTCCTGGGAGATGACCAGCAATATACTGGACACTCTTTCCGACAATATCGAGACCGTCTATCCCTTGCTGGCAGGCTGCATCGGCAGAGAAGCTGCCTCAGCGCTTCAGACCTGGGCCGCGCTGTATCAAAGCCTTCCGAGCGCGGAAAGGATTTTTGCCGGCGGGAAGACAGAGCTGCCCGCGGAGGCGGAGCGGCGAATTGCCCTGCGTTCCACCCTGACTGCGTATGCACGGCTCCATCCGGAGCGGGAAGGACTGGACAATTCCATAGCGTATGCCTGTTTACTCCCCTGGGAATTTCGGAGCGCCCTGCTGCATGATTACGCCTGCATTCCGGCGCTTGTGCCGCTGCTTCGCCAAAACGAAGCCTATCGGACCGCTTTGGAGCATGGGCTGAGATGACAAAGCGGCGTATTATGTTTCTGCGCCGGAGGCTGCAGGAGTCCCGGCACCGGCTGCTGCTGGAGGATGCGGAATTTACCGGTCCTCTGCGGGAAATGCGCTTCGTTGCCGTGCCGGAGCTGTGGCATATGTCCGCCAATGGAAAAAACATTTACTTCAATCCCGATTGGCTGAAAAACCTGGGAACGACGGCGCTGGATTTCATGCTGTGTCACGAGCTGATGCACATCGCGCTGGGCCATTTGGAACGCAGCGCGTATTTTAAGGGGGAGCGGTTTCACCTTGCCTGCGATATTGTAGTCAACGCAAGGCTCCGGGATCGGGGCTGGACCTTTGAAAAGCTGCCCCATGTGGGAAAGATCTATGTAAAAACCTTCTTTCCTGAGACGGATGGGGCCCTGTTGACGGCAGAAGAAGCGTTTTCCCGGGTGCCCTTCGACCCCGCTGCGCTGCCCGCGGGCCAGAGGCAGAAGCTGATGATTGATTCTGATCTTTGGTGGGATCTGCCGGAGGACAGGGGACAAGGAGGTACCGTTGTACTGGGCCCGGAGGATGAGGATCCGCCGGACCTGACAGAGGAACGTGAACTGGCAGAAGATGCTGGGAAGGAGAAGCGAGCGTTTCCGGGAGGACCAAAGCCTCCGGTCCCTCTGCCGGCCGAAGGGGCGAACGCGCTCCGGGATACGCTGGCGGCGCTTCGGGACATGAAACAGCGCAGTGGGGAAAGCAGAGAGGCGCTTGAAGGGCTTTCTGAGCGAATCTGGCAGCGGCCGGGGAATGCTGTTTTGAACTGGCGCAGGCTCCTCCGGGTTTTCGTACAGGAAAGCGTCTGCGATTACTCCTTCACGCCCCCTGACCGGCGCTTTCATGATGCGGACTTCTTCCTTCCTGACTATCATTCAGAGCCCGGCGATACGAAGGAGATCCTTTTCTTTGTTGACACCTCCGGCTCCGTAGACGACGAAACGCTTTCGACGGTCTATGCGGAATTGGCGTCTGCTTTTGAGCAATTCGGAGGGAGCTTAAAGGGCCGCGTCGCCTTTTTTGACACGCAAGTCTATCCCCTGCAGGGCTTTGGCTCGGTCGAGGAGCTTGCTGTCCTGCAACCGCGGGGAGGTGGGGGAACCGATCTCTCTGCGCCGTTTGTCTGGCTCGGAAAGCATTCCGCTTCGAAGCAGCCGGCCGGCATTGTGATTTGTACGGATGGCAGAGGCGCTTTTCCACCCGAATCCGCCGCTATGAATATCCCTGTCCTTTGGCTGCTGACGGAGAACAACCCCAGGCCGGAGTGGGGACAGGCGGCGTATATCCATTCGGGTTTGACCCCAACGAAATTCCGCCTCTGATACTGCTTTTCAGTAAAACGCCTCATTATATTGAACACACACCGCGCAAAGCGCAGAGAATGATTTGCAATTTTTTGTTGCTGAAATTAATAGTGAAGACCAGCAGGAAATCGTGGAACGGTTGCAGGAAAAACCGGAGAAGCAGACAACTCATCAGAGGATGATCTGCTTCCCCGGTTTTTTCCGCAGCCGCTGGCGCCGATGGGCGGGCGTAATGAATACTATGCTTCAATCACGAAGACTAGTATAAGATCAGAACAGCCCAAAGCTTCCGGACTTTCCCCCGGCGACATAGTAAACTGCGTTTTCCTCCGGCTTAATATACAGGTCGGTAATGTCACCGTCGAGCGCACGGGCTTTTGCGGCAATGGCGTCTACGTCAATGGCCTGCTCCCCAAACTGCAGCTCCATCCGGAGCGGCGCTGGGGAAGCCTGCGCGGCTTTTCCTCTCCCGGACGCCCGCTTTCCGGACGCTTTTCCCGGCTTGCCGGACGCACCGGAATCATCGGAGTCGTTTTTCAGATACTCCGGCGTGCAGCCAAAGAATGCGGCGAGCTTGCCGTAATTCTCCGGATTGCGCTTTGGCATACGTTTGCCGTCCTCATACGCGCTGTAGGTTGCAATGCTCATGCCGGTCTGCTCCGCGACTGCTTTTCTGGTCAGTCCCTGTTCCAGGCGAAGTTTTCTCAGCTTTTCACTGAATATCATATTGTCGGCCTCCCCGTCCCAAAATTCACGATATAGTATAGCGAATGTTTCGTCGGAAAGCAATAGTGGTTTTTATCTTATTTGCAAAGTGTATTACGGTTTACAGGTGGGGAAACCCGCTGTCTCGCAGCGCTCAGGCACCACAGCGCAACTCCTGTGCAGTTCAGACGCCCCTTGGGAAACGCTGAACAAATCCCCGCGCGCGTCTTGGCGGGAAATTCAGCGCCAATCCGCACACGTTGATTTATTCAGCGTTTCCCTTGGCGTCTGAACTGCAGCAAAGATTCCGGTCGCTCCTGAAAAACCATTGACCTTCAACGGGAATCCTATTACAATATGCTTGGGAACTGATCAGAAATAACTCGGGCACTCTGGAAGGGGCCGGATCGCCCTGCTCTGCTCGGGATAGTGCGCGGACACAGCACAACACATACACACACATTTAGAGAGCGCTTTCCGGGTGACTGCCGGAGAGCATGATCGACAACGGGGTGCAGTTATGTTGAATTTCAAAACTGACTTTTATAAGAGACTGTTCCAGTCGCTGGACAACAATGCCGTGATGATGCGCGTAGATGAGGACGGCACCTGTTATCCGATCTGGTGCTCGCAGGAGTTTACCGAAATGATGGAGGGGACAGAGGCCGATTTCATCCGTTTGGAGAGCGGCGGCACCATGCGCACCATTCACCCCGAGGACCGGGAGGAGGTCGCCTACCTGTTCCGCCATCACAGGGCGCGGGACGGCTCCAACAGTCTTGCAATCCGCAAAACCACTGTAAAGGGCCGCGAGATTTGGGTCAACATCCACTATGCCTTTGTGGAGGAGGACGGGGTGCAGTATGCCTACTGTACATATGCGGACATCACCGAGATCAAAAAGCGGGAACAGCTTGCCGAGATTGCGCGGCGGGAGCGCGAGTCCCTGCGGCTGCTGCACGGAATGCTGAACTCCGGCCCATGGTATATGGATTTTGACGAGCAGGGAAATATGACCGGCGTGACCTGGTCGGATACGTTCCGCCAGATGCTGGGTTATGAGAACACGACGGACTTTCCCAATGTCCTGGAATCCTGGTCTGACCTTCTGCATGAAAACGATAAGGAGCGGGTGCTGAAGGAGTATAACGACACAGTCCATGACTATACGGGGCAGAAAACCTATGATGTAGAGTACCAGCTGCTGACCAAAAACCGGGGCTGGCGCTGGTTTCACGCGGTGGGCCAGCTCTCCCGGCGCCAGGACGGCTCTCCGGTCACCTATGTCGGGATGTTTGTGGATATCACTGAGCAAAAAGAATTGGAGCAAAAGCTGGAGCAGCGGGAGAAGGAGAAATCCAATTATAACAACCTGATGGATCAGTTCAATGCAATCGCTGACGAGAGCCTGACGGTCATCCGCTCCAACATGACCACCGGGAAAATTGAGGAAATCCGGGGACACGACCTCTACCCCTCGGATTATGCCGGGAACACCATTGAGGATTATGCCCGGAGCCGGCTGGACAACCTCCTTGTGGAGAGCGATCGAAAGCGGTATATAGAAGTTTTCATGGAACAAAACCTGCTGGAGCGCGCCGCTATGGGGCTGGGGCCGGCGTCCCTCGTCTGCTATTGCCGGCGGGCCTCCGGCAGACGGTGCTTTGTCAAATTTTCCGGTTCTGCCAGCCGCAACCCCCTGACAGGGGATGTGGACGCCTTCGGCATGGAGACGGAGTACAACGCCGAGCTGGTCAGCGAGGTGCTGAACGAAAAAATTCTGGCCCAGCAGTATGATATGGTCACCTATATCATCAGCGGTTACTACGGCGTGGCCATCGGAGACGCCGCCAACATTACCAGGGGAAGCATTTTCCCGAGGCAGCGGGACGGGGTCTACGCAGACTATCTGCGGGAGCAGGTGATTCCCGCCGTGCCGGAGGCCGAACGGGAAGAAATGCAGCGCGCGCTCTCCATGGACACCGTCGCGGCCTGCCTCCTGAAACAGGACAGCTATACCGTGGACGTGACCTGCGAGATCGACGGGGGCATTTTTAACAAGCAGTTTACCTTCTATTTGGCGGACCGGGAGCGGGAGTTCTACATCCTCCTCAAGTCCGATATGACCGACGTGCTGCGCCAGCAGACCGAGCGCAATGACCTCCTTGCCAGCGCCCTCCGCGAGGCGGAACAGGCCAACGCCGCCAAAACCGCCTTCCTCAGTACCATGAGCCATGAGATCCGGACGCCGATGAATGCCATCATCGGGCTGGACAGCATCGCGCTGAAGGAGCCGAATCTGCCGGAACGCATCCGGGAGTATCTGGAAAAGATCGGCGGCAGCGCCCGCCACCTGCTCAGTCTCATCAACGACATTCTGGATA
>CAJOPB010000091.1 GCA_905236305.1 uncultured Oscillospiraceae bacterium
GAGTGCTGGAACCGGTAGACAGGCAGGCTTGAGGTGCCTGTGTCCAACCATAGACGTGAGGGTTCAAGTCCCTTCTCCCGCACCAGTGCATAACCTCGTGAATGCTTTGCAGGGGTGTATCGAGCCCTGTCAACGTTCGCGGGGTTTTTCTTTTCGTATAAAAGTAAAATCCGGCCGGGGAGCTTTGCCGGCCGCAGAGGAGGAATTACGATGAAAAAAGCAGCCCTGTCCGTCCTCCTGACCCTGCTTCTGCTCCTGCCCCTCTCCGGCTGCGGCGAGACCGGGGAAAACCTGCCCCCACCTGATCTTACCGGCCATTGGGTGCAGGTGGGCAGCGAGGGCACTTCCTTTTATCAGGTGGCGGACATTACCGGTGATTCCATTGAGTGCTATTGGCACGTGGTGGATGGGGACGATAACCATCTGTATTGGTCCGGCACCTTCACCCCACCGGAGAACGGAAAGCAGCCCTATGCCTGGACCTCTGTCAATGACCTCCGCCGCGCTTATACGTCAAACTGGGCCCTGCGGGATGAGGAAAAAACCTTTACCTATCAGAAGGACCAGCTCACCTATATTGTCAGCATGGGCAATATGCGCGTAACCGTCGCCCTGGAGAAGCAGTCCTGAGCGCGCGGCGGAACAGCAAAGCGAAGTGACATATTTACATATTTAAATAAAGGAGAATGGCAATCATGCGCAGACATATCAAGGGCAATGTCAGTTGGGTCGGATACATCGACTGGGAGCTGGAGTCCTTTCACGGTGACGATTACTCCATTTACAACGGCTCCAGTCAGAACGCTTATCTGATCGAGGAGGGCAAGACCGTTCTGGTTGACACGGTTTGGACGCCCCACCGCTTTGAGTTTGTGGAAAACCTGCGAAAGGAAATTGATCTGAGCAGGATCGACTATGTCATTGCCAACCACGGCGAGTGCGACCACTCCGGTTCCCTGACCTCCCTGATGGCGGAGCTGAAGCCCGGTACGCCCATCTATTGTACCGCAAACGCGGTCAAGAGCATCGAGGGCCAGTACGGCAAGCAGGGCTGGAACTTTCAGGTGGTCAAAACCGGCGACGAGCTGGACATCGGCAATGGGAAAAAACTGATTTTTGTGGAAATGCGGATGCTGCATTGGCCCGATTCCATGGCCACATTTATGACCGGCGACAACATTCTGTTCTCCAACGACGCCTTCGGACAGCACTTTGCCGTGGAGGAACTGTTCAACGACCGCGCGGACCAGTGCCTGCTGTGGAAGGAGGCAATGAAATACTTTGCCAATATTCTCAACCCCTTTGCCGCCCTCTGCGCCAAGAAGATCGACGAAATCAAGGCGCTGAACCTGCCGATTGAGATGATTGCCCCCAGCCACGGCGCAATCTGGCGGGATAATCCGATGCAGATCGTAGAAAAGTACGCTGAATGGTCCAAAGCCTATCAGGAAAATCAGATCACCATCGCCTACGACACCATGTGGGAGGGCACCGCAAAGATCGCCCACCGCATTGCCGAGGAAATCGCCGCACAGAGCCCCGACACGGTGGTCAAGGTCTTCAACATCGCCAAGAGCGATAAAAATGAGGTCATGACGGAGGTCTTCAAGTCCAAGGCAATCGCCGTCGGCTCTCCCACCATCGTCAATTCCATTCTGGCCGGCGTTGCCGGATGGCTGGAATTCGCCAAACAGCTGAAATTCAAGGGCAAGCGCGCCGCCGCCTTTGGCTGCTACGGCTGGAGCGGTGAGAGCGTGAAGGTCCTGAAGGAAAAGCTGGCGGATGCGGGCTTCGCCGTGGTGGAGGAAAACGTGCGCTGCATGTGGACGCCCGAGGAAGCGGATTTTGCCGATGTCCCCGCAATGGTGGAAAAGCTGCTCTGAGAGCTCCTATGCCTGAAAAACAGTAAGCTTCGCCGCTGCGCGCTGCTTTTGCCTTTGAAAAGAGAGGAAGGGATTGCCCTTCCTCTCTTTTCCGATGCGCTATTTGCGGGGCGCTGTCCCTTTGGATGGGTTTTCCAAGAAAAAATGTAACCCTCTATTAATTTTTTAAGGTCCCTGTCCGATGATATATATGAATGAATCGGTGTAGCTCTTTTTTCCCCGAGGGAGAAAGAACAACAGTTATGCCCTGTATATCGCAGAAAGGAGGCGTATCCTGATGAGGATTCCGGGAGGCGCCACAATCAATTCCACTGCGGGACTTACCCGGAGTTATCCGTTACCGACCGCTGCCGGCACGCCTGCGCCGGCACAAAAGGACGAGCCGGCCGAGCTGTCGCGCCGTTTTGACCGTGTGACCATCTCCGAAGAAGGTGCGAGCGCCGCGCGGGAGCTGACAGGCCGTTTGAGCCAGGAGGTGCGGACTGCCGCCTCCACCGAAAAGATCGCTGCCCTGCGGGAGCAGGTTCGCAGCGGGACCTATCGCCCCGACCCGGCGGAGATCGCACGCAAAATGCTTCTGACTGGGGGGACGTTGTAAATGGCCGCGTCCTACTCCGAGCTGTTTGCCTTTCTTGACCGTCTGGGCGGCAAGCTGGACGAATTGACAGAAATTCAAAAGGAAAAAACAAATGCCGTCCGGCGGGACGACCTGCTGGGTGTGGACGCCTGTATGAAAAAAGAGCAGGTGGTCAGTCTCTCCCTGCGCTCCATGGAGCAGCAGCGTGTCCGGCTGCTGCGGGAGCTGGGCCTGGCGGAGGTGCCGCTCTCCGGCCTGGCGGAGCACTGCCCGGCGGAACAGCGGCAGGATGCCCGCGCCGCGGTTGAGCGGCTGCGCAACCGCTATGCCATATACCAAAGCGCTGCGAATGTATCCCGCAATACACTGGAAATCAATCTGCACCAGATCGAAAAGATCATTGCGGAACAGGAGCAGTCCGCTCCGCCGGCAGAGGGCCGGATGGCAGATATTCGGGCCTGAATCCCGCTCTGCGTTGCCCGCAGCGCAGACAGACAGCAGAACACGGAAATCTTGCGGACAGTTGAGGAAACGCTTATGAGTAATATTTCAACCTTTGGTACCTTTACCGTGGCCCGGCTGGGTATTTATGCCTCGCACAAGGCCATTGACATCACCGGAAATAACATCTCCAATATCAACACCGAGGGGTACACCCGTCAGACCATCGACCAGTTCAGCATGAATATGGGCGGAGCGGACCGGTTTCAGTCCATGATGGACACCCGGGTGGGCAGCGGCGCCTTTGTGGCGGGCATTACCCAGGGCAGAGACCAGTACCTGGACGTGCGCTACCGGCTGGAGCAGGCCAGCGTGGGCGCAATGGAGGCCAGAGTGGACGGCCTGAGCCAGATCGCCTCCGTGCTGGACGAGGTGGGCAGGGGCGTGGACGGCGAGGGCGTCCTGGAGGCCCGCTTTGAGGAAATGAAGCAGATGATGCAGGAGCTGAATACCAAGGGCGCCGGCAAGGATGATTTCGACACCCTGTTCCGCTCCTCGGCGGCCTCTATGGTGGATACCCTGCGCAGCTATGCAGCCGAGCTTTCCAAGCAAAAGGAACAGCAGTCCATTGCCATGCACAATGATGTGGACAGCTTCAACTCGCTCCTTGTCCGTATCCGGGACCTGAACACCAGCATTCGCAAAACGCAGGTTTACGGCGGCAATTCTCTGGAGATGCAGGATGAGCGCAATCTGCTGCTCGACCAGCTCTCCGCTTATATGAAAATTGATGTCACGACCGAGAAGGAATATCTCGGTGAGAAGCTCTATGTGGATAAGCTGGTGGTCCGGACTACGGATCAGCCCCAGCGCACATTGGTAGACGGCATCTATATCACCCAGCTCTCCATTTCGCAGGTCAACGGAGAGGATGATCCGTATTTTAATATGGAGCTCGGCCCGCTGACCAATGTCAATGGGAAGACGCTGATTTATAAGGATGAGCCCGAGGCCGCTGCCCCTTCCGCCGCTTCCGGCACCGAGGGTGCTTCCGGTACCGGGGGCGCTTCCGGCACGGAGGGGAGTGAGGAGGAAGAACTCCCGAAAACCGAGCTCAACCTCAAGGATATTCTGACGGATGCGCTGCTTGCCAAGGACCCGCCCGTAACGCTGACGGACACCTCCACCGTCACCTGGAACAATGACAGAAAAGAGTACACCGTCACCACTCCCGCCGCCGCGGCAGGCGCCGAGCCCACTACGGTAACCGTTACGGCGGCGGAGATGCAGACCGCTGCCCTGGGCCGGCTCGTCACCACAGAAAAGAACCCGGAAACCGGCGAGTTTTTCGAAAATCAGTATTCTTTCACAGAATTCGGAGCTTATTCGGCGGACGGGAAGATCACGGCCACGCTCACCGGCAAGGAGCCCACGGGACGCATTGCGCTGTTCGACCAGGAGCTCTACGGAAAGCTCCAGGCCCGGCGGGAGATTCTGACCAAGCAGGGCGTGTTTTCCACAGCGGAAGAACTTGAGGCGGACCCCAGTGCCTCAAGCAAGCGCGGCATCCCCTTCTATCAGAAGGCGCTGGATGTGCTGGCAAACACCTTTGCCAACATGATGAACGATGCCAACCTGGAGGCCAGTCAAAACACCACGCCGCTGTTCAGCAACGACGGTACGACGGACAACGCGGATGATCCTCCCATCACCGCAGCCAATATCAGCATCTCCAGGAGCTGGTCTAACGGCTCCCTTCGGGTCCAGACCACCGATGTGCGCAATGACGGGCTCCAGAGCACCGCAAACGAGAATCTGACCCGGATGCTCAATCTGCTGATGGGCGCGCAGCAGTTCAAGCCCACCGGCAGCAAGGGCGAGATTAACGGCGATGCCGCTTCCGACGAGGTGTTTTTCACCGGAAGCTTTCAGGATCTGTTTACCAACCACATGGCCGGCGGCCTGGCCAATGACCAGAACACCGCGGAGACCATGAAGCGCAATTATGACACCATGTCCAATGACCTCTATGTGGATCGGGACGCCGTGATGGGCGTGGACCTGAACGACGAGGCCATGAATATGATGATGTATGAAAAGTCCTATGCCGCTGCCTGCCGGTTGATGACCACCTATGACGAGATGCTCAACAAACTGATCAACGGCACGGCAGTCTAAGGAAGGAGAGGTGAAAGCGCCATGTCTTTTCGTATTACCACCAACGGTTTGCTCCGCAATTACCGGAACAACCTCTATGATAACACCCACAAGGTCAACAACAGCATGGAGCGGGTGCAGACCGGGCGGCAGTTCAACTCCTATGCGGAGGACCCTGCTGCGGCCAGCAAGGCCTTTCAACTCCGCCGCAGCTTCTGGAACACCGGCAACCAGATTGACAACAGCCAGCACATCATCAGCAAGTTTCAGACCGGCTGGGATGCTCTGGATGCCATTGTGGAGGGGGATGGGGATGTCAACCGCGGCCTGAACGGGATTACGGCCTCCATCCGCGCTCTGAACGGCCCCAGCGGAAGCTCCCGGCACACGCTGGGCACCGACCTGCTCACCACGGCGGAGTCCGTTACCATGCTGATGAACACCCGCTATAATGACGAGTATGTCTTCGCCGGCGCCGACGGGCTGAATGTTCCCTTCACCACAGACGACCAGGGCAATCTGCTTTACCGCGGCGTGATGGTGGATGCGCCCAGAGCCATGACGGAGGATGAGTACAATGCCGCCAGGACTGCGAACGACCCCGCAGTTGCGGATCTGGCGTCCTACAAGGCATATCAGGAGGATTATGTCGGCAAATATGTCAAGGAACCCGTGATGGACAAAACCGACAGCACCAAGGTTGATACGGATATGTCGTTTAAAAAGGCCATTCTCCGCTATGACGAGGCCACTTATGTGGACATCGGGCTCGGCCTGAAAATGGACAGCGACCAAAATGTGGTCTCCTCCTCCGCCTTCAACAGCGCGCTGTCCGGGATGGATATGCTGGGATACGGCCTGGACGAGGACGGAGACCCCAAAAATATCGTCTCGATCATGAAGGAGCTGGGTACAATTTACCAAAGCTGCGACACCGAGAGCGGAGATTATGCGGAGTATACCTATAATGGGGAAACGCATGATGCGGAATATGCCAGAGAGCGTGCCGGTGTGCTGACACAGAAGCTCTACCGGGCCTTCGATCATGTTTCGGAAAAGCACGTGGAGCTGGATTCAAAGTCCAAATATCTCCAGGACAACAAGACCCAGCTGGAAACAACGCAGGCGACGCTCAACGAGCAGATTGCCGACACAGAGGCCCTGGATATGGCAGAGTCCATTCTGGAGATGAGCTGGGCCAGATACTGCTACGAGGCCGCCCTGAAGATCGGCAACAGTATTCTCTCCCAGTCGCTGATCGACTATCTGCGGTAGTCCGGCCTGCCCGGATGGCCCCGGAGCCTTCACCCTTTTTTCTCAATTTTCCCGCCCTTATCCCGGTGGGAAATCCAGATACATCCGGTTTCATTTTTGACCTGCATCGAAAAGAAGTGAAAGGAAGTGCTTTGTGAATGAATTCCCTGATTGAAATCACAACGGTCCCCATCGAAATTAAGATGACGACCAAAAACGCCACGCTGGAATATACCCGCGGAACGGCTGAGATGGAGATCAGCCGCTCCGCCAACGGCAAAACCGATATTCGCAGCCGGTCGATCAAGGTCCACCAGAAGGACAGATATGAACCCACGGGCAACGGACAACGTTCCGGTTCCGCCGGTTCCAACGCTGTTGCCAGCCGGCAGTCCACCTATGAGGTGACAGGCACCAGCACCCGTCAGGGCGAGCTGCTGCTCAGCGCCAAGGTTGGTCAGGAGTTCAGCCAGCTCTTTTCCGGCGAAGCCAGCGCGGCCCAGATGACCGCAGATGCGCCTTCCGCCGCGGTTTCCGTCAACCTTCCCGGCTCCGGCGCCTCCATGAACCAGGAGATTGCGAATATGGAGATACGCTATGAGATGGATAAGTCGAACTTCGACTGGAAGCAGGCAAAGGGCGAATTCAAGTTTACCCCCGGCGACATCGAGTTCTCTGTGGAACAGCGTCCCGAGGTCATCATCAAGTATATCGGCGGACCGATCTATGTGCCCCGTTCCGCTGATCCCAACTATCAGCCGGTGGATGTGCGGGCCTGATTCGCCGATCGGGAATGCCCCGCGAAAGCTGAGCCAGTGAAGCAGGAGGTAAGTTTGTGAGAACCGATACGACCTATTTTGGCGAGGTTGATTACGACGAGGAAGAATTGATTCATTTTCCCCGGGGGCTCTATGGCTTTGAGGATGAGACAGATTTCCTGCTCATCGACTTCGGAGAGGACTCCGGGCTGCTGAGTCTCCAAAGCGTCCGTACCCCCCAGCTCTCCTTTGTTCTGATGCATCCCTTTTCCCTGGCCCCGGAGTATACACCGGTGCTGCAGCCGGAGGAACTGAAGGCTCTGGAGGCGGAACGGAGCGAGGACCTTTACTATTATGTGCTTTGCGCGGTAAAGGAACCGGTGCCGGAGAGCACAGTAAACATGCAATGCCCTGTCGCAATCAATCCGGATACACGGCAGGCAATGCAGGTGATTCTGGAAAACGGCGCGTGGCATATGCGCCATCGTCTGGCAGACCTGGCTGCCGCGAAGGAGGAGGAACCATGCTGATTCTGCGACGGAAGTCCGGCGAGAGTCTCCTGATCGGCGATTCGATAAAGCTCACTGTCATGGACGTGTACGAGGGGGGCGTGCGCATTGCAATTGACGCGCCCCGCAGCGTCACCGTTCTGCGCAGTGAATTGGTTCAGGCTGCCGACGCAAACCGTGATGCCGCTGTCAGCAGAGGGCAGGCGCGGCCGAAGGAGCTGATGAAGCTTATCGGCGGAGCTCCTGCCCCTTCCCCGGATGCGGGCGGCTACACACAGTCAGAGCCCTCTGCCCTGCGGCAAAAGGATTCTTCGGATTAAGCGTCGCGGCCGTTGAACATTGAAAAAAACCACGCGCCGTTTCCGGCGCGCAGTTACAAAGGACATCTGTGCATTTTTACCATCAGCGTTTGTGATGGGGCTTATCCAGTACTTTCTTGCAGGCGCTCATCACCTGGGTGATGACCGCAGCGCTGTACTTGGATTCGTAGAAGGAGAGGCGAGGATTGATTTCATCGCCCTTTACCACCACATATTTCGCCGGCAGATTGCTCAGCGCAAGCGCGATTACGTCGATCCGGCAGCGTTCGCAGGAGCACATACCAAACATTTTCATATATTTTTTGGTTTTCTCCTCCACCAACGCCTGGGTCACATTCAAAACCGCGTATTCATTCTTCTCCTCCGGCTGCTCCGTGACGGAGGTCTTGATGACCAGGGGAGTGTTTTCCTGCTTCGCGGGTGCGTTTTGTGCCAGGGCTGATTCCGCTGCGGGTGCTGGCGCAGCCTGAACCGGTTCCGGCTGTGCCGGAACAGCGCGGGGCGGCTGCGGCACGGAAGCCGGTGCGGGCTGTACCGGCTCAGGCTCGGGCTCAGGTGCAGGCACAGGCGCAGGCGCTGCAGGTACCGGCTCCGGTACCGTCACAGCTGCCGGCTGAGGCAGGTCCGTCGGAGCGGCCGCTGCCGGCTGCGGCGCGGGCGGCGTCACTGCCTGGGGCGCGGATGGCGCCAGTGCTTCCAGCTCCTGTGCCAGGGCATCCCGAATCTGTGCTTCGGTCTCGGCCTTGTTGTGGTGAATCCCGCCCCGCTGGGCGCTCTGCGGCTCCTGAACGTGGTTTTCCGCTGCGGCAGCATGGGTATTTTCCCCGTCGTGAGCGCTGTCTTCCGCCTGCGTGTTCTCCCCGGCGGAGTCCGGGTCGGTCAGCAGGCTCAGGACACGGGCAGTCTTGCTGGTTCGGGAGTTTCTGCCTGATTTTCCTCCAGTTTTTGCCATGATTTTTCCCCCATTTCACATTGGTTTCCTGCGGTGCGGTATTCTGTGAGCCGCGAATCCTCGGGAATGATAATCCTGTTATACTGCCTTTCAGCGCATCAGTTCATCCAGCAGCGCGTTGAAATCCAGGGCTGGCTTTGAATGGGGGGCGTAAGTCATGACGCTCTCCCCGTGGGCAGGCGATTCCGCCACAGCCACACTGGTGCGGATTTTGGTGTGGAAAACCTTGGTATTCAGCTTCTTCGCGATGGACCGCGTCATCTCCTCCACCTCACGGTTGAGGACAAGACGGAGACTGTAGCGATTGAGCAGAATGCCCAGCACCTCCAGATTGGGATTGTAGTAGCGGCGCACGGTTTCCACCGTCTCGCGGATCTGAGAGATACCCAGGAGGCTGAGAATCTCCGGCGCCATGGGGATGATCAGGCCCTCCGCCGCGACATAGGCATTCACAGTCAGCACATTCAGTGCCGGCGGGGTGTCGATGATAATGTAGTCATAGTTGTCCTTTACCAGGTCCAGCTGCGTTTTCAGCAGGTATTCTCTCCCCGGGACGTTGAATTCCAGCTCCGCAGTGGACAGCAGAATATTGGAGGGAAGCATATCGCCGAGCTCGGTCTCGACGATGGCCTCCTGGATCGTGTGCTTGCCCTTGAGCACGTCATACACTGTGATGATGTCCTCAATATCCAGCCCTGTGCTGAAGCCGAGGCTGCCCTGCGGGTCCAGGTCTACGCCCAGAGTCCGATAGCCGCGCTGGTTCAGCGCACCAATCAGCGAAAGCGCCGTTGTGGTTTTGCCGACGCCTCCTTTCTGATTGGTGATGGCGATGATTTTTTTCAAGTCTAACCCTCCCATATCTAAAAATCTGTTTTTGCCTCTTAATCTTTCTGATTCTTATGTCGATATAGATTATAAGAAAAATAACAGCGCAGGTCAAGTTTTTTGTTTTGTATTCTAACTTCTAATTCTTTTCCGCGGCCCCTTGCGGCACGCCGGAAAGCAATGGGAGCGGATTATTTCAAAGGAGTTGAGCATAAATGGCGAACGTAAACAGTGTCTCCAGTAATTCATACAGTGCAACCAACAGCCTGTATGGCAACAGAAATGTTCTGAGCGGCCTGGCCAGCGGTCTGGACACTGAGGCTATGATTCAGAACAGCGTTTCCGGCTACAGCACCAAAATTACCCAGCTTCAGCAGAAACAGGAAAAGCTTGAGTGGAAGCAGGAGTCATTCCGCGATATCATCGACGAGGCGAACAATATTGCCAGCAAATATACATCTTATACCTCCAAAACAAACCTGATGAGCTCCTCTTTCTTTAACCAGTTCTCCACCACAACCTCGGGTGAGAATGCCAGTAAGGTGAGCGCCACCGGCCGGACCAAGAGCGACATCACGATCAACAGCGTCAGCCAGCTGGCTACGGCTGCGCGTTATACCGTGGCAGGCTTCAGCGGCGGCTCTCTGGCCGCCGACAGCGCCATCAACTGGAGTGAAAATGTCAAGACCAGCTCCATTGCAGGCAGCTCCATCACGCTGAAGGTAAACGGCGAGGAAAAGACGGTTTCGTTCGGCGCCGATGAGATCTATGAGAGCATCTCCTCCTTCAACCAGGCTCTGAAAAGCAAGCTTTCCGAGGCCGGCGTCAACGCGGACGGAATCAGCTACAACGGCAGCACCTTTACCGGTGCCGAGCTGGTCTCCGCAACGGGCGCGCTGGAAAGCAAGGTGGAGGGAACCGACACCAAGACGATGACGCTTTCTTCCAGCGATCTGTTTACCTCCACTGCCCGCAATACGTATCTCAATGACAAGTCTCTCTCCGTTACGCTGGACGGTGTTACCCAGTCCATCAGCCTCAGCGGCATTAACAGCAGCGGATCAAACCTGACGAGCATTCTCAACAATGGCCTGACCTCCGCCTTCGGCGCAGGCAAGGTCACTGCCAGCCTGACAGACGGCAAGCTCACCTTTACCACTGCCTCCGGAAGCAACAGCGTTCTCTCCATAGATGCCAACAAGGAGCTGGGCATCAACGAAAGGCTCACCAGCTATCTCGACACCAGCAAGACGCTGGGGGACTTCCGGATGGTAAACACCACCGCCATGCAGTCCCTGACCATCAATGGCGTGGAGGTCGGCTCGTTCAATAAAGATTCCACGGTGCAGAGCATTCTTGACGCCATCAACCGCAGCGGCGCCGGTGTCAGCGCCTCCTTCTCCTCTCTGACCGGTCAGTTCTCCTTTACCGTCGCGGAGACCGGCTCCGGCAACAGGATTGAGTTTGGCGGACTGGGACAGACGCTGTTCGGCGGCGGCACCTTTACTGCCGGCAAGGACGCCATTTTCCAGGCCAATATCAACGGTCAGACCATGAATCTCACCCGCTCGTCGAACACCATTGATATGGACGGACTGAGCGTGACGCTCAAGGACACCTTCGCAGCTACAGGAAGCAGCGGCGTAAGCTTCAAAACCTCGACGAACGCGGACAGCATCGTCAGCACGGTAAAATCCTTTGTAGAGGATTATAACAGTCTGATGAACAAGCTGCATGACGCCTTCAAGACCCAGCCTCTCACCAAGAACGGCTCTACCTATGAGCCGCTGACGGAGAAGGACAAGGCGGACATGAGCGAGAGTGCCATCAAGAGCTACGAGGAGAAGGCCAAGACCGGCCTGCTGTTCGGAGACAACGACCTGTCCACGATGTACAGCCAGCTCAACAATATTTTTACCGCCGAGCAGCTGAAAACACTGGGCATCAGCTCCGAGTTCAACCGGGAGACGGGCGTTACCAACCTCAGCCTGGACGAGGATAAGCTGAAGGAGAGCCTGGAGAGCGATCCCGACAAGGTCAAAGAGGTGTTCATCGGCACCGAGGGCAACAACGGGGCCATGAATAAGATGAAGGGCATTCTGGATCGCTATGCCTCCACCTCCTATGGTTCGCCCGGCATTCTGGTCAACAAGGCCGGCTCCAAAAAGAATGTGAGCTCCATGCTGAGCAACCAGCTGCAAAAGGACCACGACAAGCTCGACGAGCAGATTACGAGCCTGCAGACCAAGCTGAGCAGCCAGGTTGACTATTATACCCGGCAGTTCTCTCTGCTTGAACAGATGATGAACACGATGAACAACCAAAGCTCCATGCTAGCCGGATTGATGGGCGGCTGAAAACAACAAGGATAAAGAGGAATTATGAATGTAAGAGGATTCCAGCAATACAAAGAGCAAACGCTGAACACAATGACGCAGGGGGAGTTGCTGCTCCTCCTGCTGGATGAGCTGGTCAAGCGTTTGCTGCGGGGGGATCTGGCGCTGGAACAGGGAGATATTCCTCTCTTTGAGGCTTCCCTGGAGCGCTGCATAGACATCGTTCGCTATCTGGACGATACTCTGGATAACCGTTATCCGGTCAGCATGCAGCTTCATCGCCTCTATGACTTCTTCTGTTACGATCTCAACCGCGTGAAAATCGGACGAAATAAAGAGGAAATGGACCGGCTCCGTCCCATGATTACGGATCTTCGGGATACGTTCCGCGAGGCCGATCGAAAGGCTGCGGAGGAAAGGCACGGCGGCAGTGGAGACTTTTGAGTTGGATGAGCTGCGCCGGCGCAAGCGCAGTCAGACCGTGCTTCTGATCGAGATTTCAGACCTGACCAAGCAGCTCGCCGAAGCCCTGGACCGCAGGGACCAGCTGGCAATGCAGATGCTCCTGGGAATGCGTGAAACGCCGATTCATGGTCTGCGGGAGATTGAAGACGGTATTGAGGACTATATCCTGCATCTGCCCGAGGATTCCGCTATCCGTGGAAACGAGCTTCTCCGGGGCGCCGAGGCGCAGAATGACCAGGAGGGCCCCTTGTGTGAGGAAGTGGCGCGCTTCTACCGGCTCCTGCAAAACGTAGTGGAGCTGGATAAGCGCATCAGCGTAGGCATGGGCGGCAAGCAGTCCGTCTATACCAAGCTCTGAGCAAGCTCGGATACAATAATAAATAAAGCAAGCAATCCGCCCCAACCGATAAGGTGGAGCGGATTGCTTTATCATAGCTGATTACAGCGAGTTGGACACGGAGAGCAACCAGAGGGGACTGCCTCCATAGCGGGTGGTTGAGAGCTCGTCAACGATCAGCTGAGGGTCCCAGACCATGAGGCTCTTTTCCCGGCTGTAGGGATCTGCCACCAGCACCTCTCCGGAGAGCGTCAGCCCGTGGAGCAGGATAAAATGACCGGCACTGGTAAAATGGCCGGGCCCCATCAGTGCAACCATCACGCCGCCGCCGCTCAATGCGCGGCAAAGGGTATCCGCGTCCAGAGTCTCCACCGTGGTGCATTCCAGTCCGAAATGCGCGGCTGCACCCTGCACAACGGTCAGATAAGCTCCGCTGTGCGGAGCGGCATATCCCTCCGATGCGGCCCAGGCGGCCATCTCCGCCGGGTCCACAGTCTGTCCTGTGAGGCTCGTAACCGCCATGGCCAGCGCCGTAGGACCGCAGCCGTGGCTGCCGATGGGATCAATGCCGAAGGGCTTGGTCAGCCATTCCTCATCCGCCTGGTTAAAATAGGTCAGAAGTACATTCCCGCCCAACAGATACTCGCTCCCGTTCAAGGCAACCAGCTCTGTGATATTGGGGTCCACCGGAACAAAATCGGTGTGGATCGCGGGAAGTCCGGCAATCTGCGCCGAGCCTGAGAGCGCCTTCAGGTGCATTCCGTTCAGCGTCTCCGCCTCCTGGATGACCCGCGCCTCTGACAGCGCCAGCGCCTCGGCCTCAGCGCGCGCCTGCGCTTCCGCAGCGGCCCTGGCCCTGGCCTCCTCTCTGGCCCGTTCGGCCTCCTCCATACGATAACGCAGGTAATTTCCTGCGTCCTGCACCCGGTCGCCTGCCATACGGACCGCATCCGTAAACGGTTCCGTCCATTCCTCAAACAGAAGCGGGTCCTCATAACGGCAGACAGCCAGCTCCGCCCCACCGATACACAGCGCTGCCAGAAGGGAAAACAGCAAAATGCTGCGAACAACGCTGCCCCCGGAACGACGCGTGCGTTTCAACGACCGGTCACCTCCATTTCCCTCATTCCCGAATATCCTGCGGCGTGCTCCAGTTCAGACGCCGGAGGCGTCTGGGCAGGAAAGATGCCCCGCAGTTTTCAATCCCACCTTGCAGGATGCCCAAAAATATGATATGTATATATAGGATACTTTATTTGACGGGGCGCAGGTCTGCGCCGCCGGCGAAAACGACGGTATATTGCCAAGTATAACAAAGAAAAACAATTTTGTAAAGTGTGGAGGCAAAAGCAAATGCCCACAATCCGTCTGGAACATGTGACCAAGTCATTTCGAAACAGCGAACACAAGGGAGACGCCGTCTCGGATGTGGAGCTGACAATCAACCAGGGCGATTTTATCTTCCTCGTGGGCAGCCGCGGCGCAGGCAAGAGCACACTGCTGCGCCTGATCTCCGGGGACCTCTATCCTGACAGGGGGAAGGTATTTCTTGACGATGTTCCGGTTGGGCGCATGGGGATGCAGCGAAGCCGGCTGCGCTCCCTGGTGGGCTGGGTCCCTCAGGAATCCCGCCTGGTGCGGGACCGGACCGTCTATTGGAATCTGACTCCCCACAACCCCGTTGCCTGGTTTGAAAACCGCCTCAGCGGCGAGCCGCTGGTGAAAAAAGCGCTGGGCCTGGTGGGAATGTCCGGCGTCGAGGAGCGCTTTCCCCGGGAGTTCAGTCTCTCCGACTGCCGGCGCATAGAGGTTGCCAAGGCCATTCTCACTTCCCCCGCCATTCTGATTCTGGACGGAATCACGGACAAGCTGGATGACGACACCACCTGGGATCTGCTGCATCTGCTCAGCGAGCTGAACACCCATGGCACGACCATCCTGATGGTGACCAATGCCGCCCGCTTTATCAACATTATGCGGAAACGGGTGATCACCATGGCGGACGGGAAAATTGTGGGTGACGTGGCGAAGGGGCGGTATGACACGATTCTCACCCGGAACAGGCCGCGTTAAATGGCCCTTTTCATCCGCCGGAGCGTCTTGCCGGCCCTCCGTCCACTGTCCCGGGCGCACCGTAAGGGTGCAGCACCGCCGGGAGAAGACGCCCTTTCTCCGCCGGGGTGAGAGCGGTTTATGCTATTTTGCGCATGGACGGGCCGGACGCAGCATAAAATTTTTGCGTCGGGCCCCCTGTTTTTTTCAGAAAAACGTTGAACTGCGCGCAAGATTGTAATATAATGTTAAATGTTGTAATAACGCAGCGGCGGACAATCCGCAGCAGCGGGGTGAGGGAGTATGCCGGAGGCCATGAAGGAACAGGAAAAGAAAGATATTTTCGCGCTGGATATTGGTACCCGCAGCATTATCGGCGTGGTAGGCCGGGTTGAGAGCGGCCGGTTTCATGTGCTGGCCATAGAAAAGGAGAACCATGGCCAGCGGGCGATGCTGGACGGTCAGATTGAGGACATCGAGCGCGTGGCCGCAGTGGCGGACGTGGTGAAGCAGCGGCTGGAAAACCGGACCAAGCTTCGGCTTACCAGAGTCTGCGTTGCCGCCGCCGGACGCGCACTGAAATCCGAAAGCGCCAGCTTTCATCTGGAGCTGCCCGGCATCATGCCCATCTCTGAGGACAATATCGGCCAGCTGGAGGCCGGCGCGGTCTCCGAGGCGGAGCGCGCACTGACGGAGCAGAGCGACCAGTATTATATGGTGGGCTACACCGTCACCGGCTACCGGCTGGACGGCTATCCCATGTCCAGCATCAAGGAGCACTCGGGCCGGGTGCTTGAGGCCGACGTGGTGGCAACCTTTCTCCCGCGGGAGGTCGTGGAGAGCCTCTATGCCGTTGTGGCAAAGCTCGGCCTGGAGGTTGCGAGCCTGACACTGGAGCCCATTGCCGCCCTCAATGCCGCCATTCCCGGGGATATTCGCCTGCTGAACCTGGTGCTCGTGGACATCGGCGCAGGCACCAGCGACATTGCGGCCTGCCGGGACGGCAGCGTGGTGGGCTA
>CAJOPB010000092.1 GCA_905236305.1 uncultured Oscillospiraceae bacterium
AACGCTGAACAAATCCCCGCGCACGTCTTGGCGGGAAATTCAGCGCCACTCTGCGTTGCAAAATCTTGAAATCCGACAGGATTCCTGTGATTTTGCGCCTTGATTGGCACTGAATTTCCGCGCCAATCCGCACACGTTGATTTATTCAGCGTTTCCTTAAGGAGCTGTCAGCAAATAACCTGAGCATTCTGGCTGGTCTAAATCGCCCTGGGCCGCGTTGCGTAAGTGCCCTTTGGGTATCGTCGGTCGCCGGGCACAAGGCCCGCCTCCCTCCTTGCCCGGAACGATTTATCCTGCACCAGAATTGCTCACTTGATTTGTTGACACTTTCTAACCTTTAAGCCGCGAAGATACTCCTTCTGTTCGGGTGTAATACGGCAGCTTTCAATGGCCTTCTGTATCGCCTTATTGTGCGTCCATGCATCGAGCCGCCGCTGCTCGATACAGGGAAGCACGCTGTCGTATTGCTTGGCCAAAGCCGTGGCAAAGTACCATGCAAGCATCATCCTGACATAGTATTCTTCGGAACGAATTTCCGCAGCCAGCTCCGGATATCCGGGATCAAAGTCCTCGTCCAGAAAGTGCTCCATCAGCATACCGATTCCAAACCGCACGGTATAGGTTTGGCCGGAAGCAATCCAGCGCCTGACTGCCTCCAACAGCTCAGTCCGGTGTTTTTTGAAAACCTTTGGCGACATCTGGTCACAGGTTGCCCAGTTGTCAACGTATGGCAGGAATCGCTCCACCGCGGCCAGGCAGCCCGCGAAGTCCTTCATCCCGGAAAGGATGAACGCATGGAGCTGGTTTTCGTCAAAATACATATGCGGCAGCAGCTCCAGATACGCTGCAATATCTGCTTCACCGGAAAGCTGTTTTGCCAGCCTGCGCAGCGCCGGGGTGCGGACGCCGATTACAGACTCCGGATCGACGGTGGGAATCAGCTTGCTTTGAAAGTCCCGGTATTCTTTATCCTGCAAGCGGAACAGCTCTGACCGGATTTCGTCAGTGGTCATGTTTCCTCCTTTTCCCGTTTCCTCGTACGCCAACTATCATCCGTTTTGTTTGCCCATCCGCTTTCAATGGCGCAGCTATGGAACGCGTTCATGCTTTCAAACCCGTCTCCCCGTCACAATCACTCCGTCATCTCATATCCCGCTGACTTCAACACATCCGCAGCTCTGTCATAGTTCTCCGCCTTCACGAGTATGTAGTCCGTATTATACGTAGACACGGCAAAAATACCAATCCGGTTCTCGGCCAAGATGGCGGAGAGCTTCGAGAGAATTCCAATCAGCGAGAAGTCCAGCACGCCCTCAATGCGAAAGCCGCGCCAGCCATCATCACGCTCTATTGTCTGCGCCGGGGTTTCCTCTGTGCGGCATACGACGGAAAGCTCCTCATCTGTTTTTCCGACAAAACAGAAATCAGCATTCAAGTCGACTGCGGCAGCATCCGCCACCTTGCAAACAGTGAATTCACAGGGCAGTTTCTTTAGCTTCATTTTCCACCTCTCAGATTTCCAAGCGTATTCATTCAATTCTTTCTGCATATCTTCAATTCGTGCGCACGATTTCCTCCTTTGCAGCTTTTGCAGGCCAGGCAGAAAAATCGTACTTGACGGACCGCGCAATTCGTGCTATTTGTTTGTTGAGGTGTCAGCTATGGGTCTTTCATTGAATATCAGCGTCCCTGCCATTACCGTGTTTGCCCAGGGAGTGCTAAGCTTTTTCTCTCCCTGTGTGCTTCCGCTGCTTCCGCTCTATCTCGGCTATCTGTCAGGTGGGGCCGGGCTGAACGCGGAGAATGAAGCTGCGCGGCATCCCCGGCTGCGCACCATGTGCAACACGTTCTTTTTCATTTTGGGAATCAGCTTTGCTTTTCTGATTCTTGGCATCGCCATGACGGCAGTGGGCCGATTTTTCGCTGCACGGCAGCTGATGCTGGCCCGGGTCGGTGGGGTTATTGTCATTCTTCTCGGCCTTTATCAGCTGGGCGTTTTCGGACAATCCGTATTCCTGAGCCGGGAGCGCCGTCTGCCGCTCCGCCCGGATCGTCTCGCCATGTCGCCGCTGACGGCGCTGGTGATGGGCTTTGTGTTCAGCTTTGCCTGGACCCCCTGCGTGGGTCCGACGCTCTCCAGCGTCCTGCTGCTGGCCGCGTCCGCGTCCTCCCGCGCCGCGGGGCTGCTCCTGATTGGCGTCTATACCCTGGGCTTCGTGCTGCCCTTTCTGGCGGTGGGGCTGTTCACCACCTCCCTGCTGGAGCTGTTCAAAAAACATAGAAGCGTGGTCCGCTATACGACCAAAATCGGCGCGGTGCTGATGATCCTGATGGGGATTCTGATGCTCACCGGGACGATGAACAGCGTATCCGGTTATCTCGCCCGCATCGCAGCGCCCCAGGATACCGCGCCGCAGCCCACGGGACAGGTATCCGCGCAGACCGGTGAGCCCCAGGAGGCTTCCTATGAAACGGAAGCGTCTCCCGAAACGGAACCTCCGTCAGAGCGCGAGGTATATCCCGCAGCGGACTTTGCGCTTTCCGACCAGTATGGACAGGAACACCGATTGTCAGATTACCGCGGCAAGGTGGTATTTCTGAATTTCTGGGCAACCTGGTGCCCGCCCTGCCGGGCGGAGATGCCGGACATTCAGAAGCTCTATGAGAAGTATGGTCCGGCGGGGGACGCGGAGGTCGTGATTCTCGGTGTAGCCTTTCCCGGTCTCAGCGGGGAGACGGATGAAGCGGGTGTAACGGCGTTTCTGGAGGAAAATGGATATACTTATCCGGTGGTCATGGACCCGGAGGGGACATTGATGGCGGATTACTATATCACCGCTTTTCCGACAACCTTTATGATCGACCCCGACGGCAACATTTACGGCTATGTCCCAGGCGCCATGTCTGAGGAGACCATGCAGAGCATCATTGATCAGACGATTCAGGGATTCGCCGAGCCGCCGCATCAGCCGGCATAGCATTCGGAGAACGCGTGATGGGCAATCGGGCATGGATTCACCTGACGTTTTCCCCACCCTTCAGTGCCGTTTTGTTGTCGTACATCCTGTGATCCGCCCGCTCAAAGACAGACGCTACGCTTTCATCCTGCTCATATTTCGCCATACCGCAGGCAATGACGATTCCTCCCGTACCCAACGCGCCCGCGTTGTGCTCCGCCACCTTCCCGATCAGAGCTTCGATGCCGGTATAATCATTTCCCTGCGAGATTACGGCAAACTCGTCGCCGCCGATACGGTAGACGGGGCTGTATTTGAAAATATCGCAGATAATTTTGCACGCGTCACGAATCAACTTGTCCCCGGCCTGATGGCCCCCGGTATCGTTGACTTTCTTCAAATCGTTTACATCAAAAACAGTAATCGCAAATTCCGGTTGGAGCTGCTCCGCAATCCGGCGGTTCAACTGCTTTTCGGCCTCCAGATACTCATGCTTATTCTTGACACCCGTCAGCGCATCAATGCTTGCTTTACTCTGCGCCGTTGCAAGGCGCTTCGCGTAATCATTTTCCTGCCGTACCTGCGCGTCGACATCATGTATTCCCAGAATCAGAACAGTCCCTTCCTCCTCGTCATCCACCAGAGCGGCCTTGAGCTGGATATAATTTGGCTTTCCGTTGAGCATGAGGCGATAACTCAGCACATAAATGCCGTTACGCTCAATTTCCGCCATAACACGCTCCCGTGTAAACAGAGAGAGAAAACGGGAAAGGTCCTCCGGATGGACATATTTGCGGCCCTGTTCCCGGGAGGTTTCAAAAAAATTCTCACCTGCTTTTGGCAGTGCGAACGCTGCGTCATATCCCGCCGTAGCGCTGTATTCGCGGTAATCTTCTCTCTCCGGGGACACAATATAGACACAGATATAATCACCTGAGAGCGCATTCAGGCGGGCGTAGGCGATGTGCTCCTCCCTGGCGCGTTCCGCCGCGCGCTGCTGCTTCATTTGTTTGTCGACATCCGTTATGCCGATAATAATGAATCGTTCGTCATCCTCCATACGGGAAACCCGCATGCTGACATATGTGGGCCCCATATCAGACAGCAGCCGGTACGTCCTGATAAAGGTGTTGCTTCGGCTCAATGCCTGCAAAAATGCTTGCCTGTTTACCGCTTCAATCAACGCCTGCCGGTCATCGGGATGGACACGCTGGTTGATATCCTGTATACAGGCATCAAAGAAGCGCTGACCCCGGCGCACTTCCGTAAGCGTGCCGCTGCCGGTATCCGTGCGGTATTCGATAAATTCATCGGTGTCCAGATTGATATAGTACAGGGATTCATAACCGTGCGACAGCGCCTGTGCAATATGGGTATAAATGACCCCGACGCTTCTGGCTTTTTCGTAGGCTTCCTTCGTGGTTGCATTCTCCCGCCGGATACGCACCAGCTCAGTCACGTCCTGACACAGACCGAGCGTACACAGCCGTCCGGCATCGTCGATATATTTCAGCTTGGTAGTCTGCAATTGCTTCCGGTTTCCCGCGGCATCCGGCACGTCTTCAAAAAAGATATATGGTTCGTCCATGGAAAGCGCCATGCGGTCGTCCTCTGCGAAGTGCAATGCCGTTGCCGGATCAAAAATCTCCGCGTCGGTGAGGCCGACCACCTGTTCCGGGCTCTCCCTGTGCGCATATTCCGCAAATGCCTGATTACAGGCCAGATAAGCCCCGGTTTTTGCGTCCTTGGAGAAGCTCATGCCGGGCATGTTATCCGGCAGGGCGGTGATGGAAGCTTTTAGCTCTGCAATTTTTCGCGCAGCGTTTGCAGCCTCCTCGGCAGCGGAAAGCTGCTGTCCAAGCCTCCGGGTATCCTGATAGTTGTTCAGCATGATAATCGTAGAGAGCAGGAACAAGCCAAGAGAGACGATCATGTATAGTGTATTCGTACTGCCGATCTGTTCCGCCTGCTCCCGCAGAAACGCAATCCGTTCGTCCCGGACAAGCGCATTCGAATCATCGGCCGGGTGGTTTTCGTGGTATTCAAAGATCTGTTCAACCGCATGATAGGCCGCATTTTCTGTTGCGCGGGAAACCCACATCATAGAGGCAAACAGAATGAGTACAAGGAAAATAATCCATACCATATAGCTTTTGCCGTATTCCCTGTGACGGTCCCGCCGGACGAGCACCCGAAAATACGCAAGGCCCAGAACAGACCATACAATAAACAGAACATATGATTCTGTCTCCATTGCATGAAAAGGCAGCAGTCCCGGCACCAGCAGCAGGAGCAGAAAACAGGCCATCAGAATCAGTCCGATAATACCGGTCCATTTTTCCCGCCTTCTCGCCGCGTTCACGGCATGCTTATGCACGGCATGGCAAATCATCCCATAGATGATCGTTGCGCCAAGCGTTGTTACATCCACGATCCATCCAATCGCGGTTCGGCCCAGGAATGGGATTAAAACTGAGACTGCGGCTGTAATGAAGATTGCTCGATCCGGTATTCCGCGGCGGTTCAGGGTTCTCAGGAACGACGGCGCTTCGCCCTCGCGGCTGGCGGCGTAGAGCAAGCGGCTTAGTGCCAACATATTTCCGATCAGACTGGTCAAAATCACGCCAAAAAGCGCCAGCATCAGTATCGTAACGCCCGTCTGCCCGAGGTAATGCTGTGCCGCATAGAAAGCGGGAACCGCCTTGATTCCGGAGAGACTCCCCATATCCTGAATATAGTCCATCCAGTTCTCGTACTCAGCGGGATAGGCGGAGATGGAAAGCAGGGAGACAAGGATATAGAGCACCGTGGTGATCATAACAGACCAGAGCAAAATCCCGCGTACTTTCTTTAGCGGGAAAGCGTATTCCTCCGAGAAATGCGATATGTTCTCAAAACCGATGAATGCCCACGGGGAGATCACGGCAATGCGGACAATCTGCCCAAAAGCGCCGGACCCGTCGGCATAAAGCGGAGAATAGCTGAATGCGTTCCCGTGACGCGCAAGGGCAATGACGGCACAAACTGTAAAGCTGATCGTAAAGACCAATGCGGCAGCGATCATGACGCCGTTGGACAGGCGCACACTCCGGGAGCAGACTGCCCCGATTATTAACACGGCACATATCGAGAGCAGGGCCTCGCCAAACCAAACCTCATAGCCAAAGATATAATAATGGAACCCGAAACGGAACAGATTCCCGAGGAAAAATCTTGCGAACAGCGGAACCGAGGTAATGTTTGCCCACAGAATGGCAAGGTAAGTCAATAAAACAAACCATGCAGCGAGAAAGCCAAGGTCTTTTCCTCCGACACGCTTTTCAAACGTATAGATGCCGCCCGCGTCCGGCTCGTTCCGTATCATGTACTGCAGATTCCATGTGACTACCAAAATAACCGCCATTCCGATCAAGAGGCCAAATACTGTACCGAGAATGCCGGATTTCAGCAGGTATGTGTTGCAGGTGACGATAAATGAACCCCAGCCGATACTGGTGCCGATTGAAAAAGCCCATATTCCAAGAGGTGAGAAACCGGGACGCAGTTCTCCGGCTCGCCCTTCTTTGTTGTCCATGCCGTTTTCACTTTCCTCTCTGCACTGACATTGTCCTTAATGAAACGCTGATGAATCCGCCCTCGGCAGCTGCCGGCAAATGATTCGCCGGATTTCATCAGCGCTTCCTTAAAAAGGCTCAGGTGATTTGCGCAAAATATCTATAAATTTTATCATACTCTGCGTCAATTTTCCATTCGCAAAAAGCACAAAGGGGGACTTTCTGAATGCTGCGGCTTTGCAAAACGTCCTGCATATACAGACTGCCCGAGCTTCGGGCAGTTTTTCGTGCTTAAGAACTGTGCATATTGAACCTGCACAAAGCTTGCCCCCATACATCGCACCGTGCTGCGTTGCCGTCGGTCGCCGGGCACAAAGCCCGCCTCCTTCCTCCGCCTTGCCCGCCACGATTTCTGTGGGTAAGCTTTGTACAGGTAATTTATGCACAGTTCCTGCTTCGATTCCAGTATCTCCCTGACGTGCTTTTCCGCATCTTCTCTCCTTCACAGGTCGTTCCAGGGAGGCCCGGAAAAAGCGGCTGCATAGATTTCACCGTATCGGGAAATATGTTCCGGGGAGATCGGGCAAACGTTACGCATGTTATCCTCCATTCTTTATCTCTGAATCACTTTATATGCCAATTCCAGAAACGAGCAGTTGATTGCCGCGAAAACGATCAGATAAAAGGGCATGATTCGGATTCCGATGTTTTGCTGCACGATCCCAAAGACCATCGGCATAAAGGTACTGCCGATATACGCGGACGCCATCTGCAGGCTGATGAC